>NZ_CAXSTD010000009.1:0-189933 GCF_964240315.1 Blautia sp. Marseille-P2398 | reverse complement strand
GAAAAATCCATGCAGAAGTAAATTCTACAGGTATAGAATTTACTCTTGCAAGGTAGAATTTAAAAATACATTTAACCCAAAATGCAAATTTAAATTAATCTCCACAGTTTTGCAGCAACATATGTTCGCCTGTAGTCTGAAAGCCTTTTGTTTAGCAGCTGCCTTAATTTCCAGCCTGGAATAGCCCTAAAAGCATCTCGGGCTGGAAATTTACATGTTATTGGCACCTTGAATCTGTGCTTCAGTCATACACATATCATGTTCTTTCGCAAATTTAAGAGTTGCCTTTAACCCTTTGGTTTTTTCTCCTTTCAAACCTTCGAATGCTACTTTTACATCTATCATGTAGCAGTATTCTAAAAATCTTTTCAATGCCTTTTCCTTCTGGCTGTTCTTAAATAATAATTCCCATACAGACATCATATCTTCATGATAGAGAAGAATAATGATATCTCCATACCTGACTGCAAAATAGTATTCCGTTAACATTTGATTACGCCTCTTCAGATTTACTGTGCAGGTACTGCATGATTTCTTCATAGCTCCGTCCACTCTGTGCTATAGCATCCAATAACTTTTTCTGGCGAAGTGCATCCCTCTTATCCAATAAATCTTTTAATGTTGCTGCCGCAGCATCATACCGATGCTTTGCTTTCACCAGATCCTTCTGTGCTTTTTCAATTTTAGTGTCCAGTAGTTCTGCGTTTATTTCACGTGCCATATTTACCGCCTTTCTTTCTGAATGTTTGATTTCTTAAGTGTATTACTGATCTCTCCGGCTCGATAAGTAATGTTTCCTTCATTCATCCCAAAAGCCTCTAAGATTTTTTTCTGCTTTGCTGTTACAGCATGGTCCAGCCGGTATACATTATCCGTCTGGCGTGTCATTTCAATCTTCTCAAGTTCCCTGATTGCTGCCGGAACTGTCATATAATTCTGTTTCTTCTCAAGTTTTTCGTTCTCTTCCTGTAATGCAGTATAAATTTTGTTTCGGATTATCAGTGCGATGAATTGTGTAAAAATCCTTCCCTCAACTCCTTCGTTTGTATGTGAACGCATGCTCTTGTTTCCAAGGAATGATTTATCAGAGGCAAAAAGTTTCTCAGATACATCACGGCTCTTATAAAGATGCAGTGCTTCCTTTGCGGTCATCCTTTCGGATGTAATAATAACAAAGTATCCGCATAATGATATTTCCCGTTCTGTCACAGTTGTTTTTTCTTCCGGATATAAAAACACGCCATCTTTATCGTAGTGAAGATAAAAGTATTTTTCGTAAGCTGAACCAAACTCTACTGTTTCATTCTGATGTGACATCAGCAAAGCTGTCCGCTCTCTCAGTGCGTTTTCAAAATGCTCCCGTTCATCAGCATCTTTTGAAATACTATGATAAATATGAATGTATCTCTTTTTTTCATCGCCTTCAAATAAAGTCCTTTGTACTGTTTTTCCATACACACCATAGGCATTCATGTCACAAGAGCGCTTATTTTCGAACGTTCCTTTGTTCTCTAAGATCAAATCACTTATGAAAGAAGACATGCCTTTAGCCATGATCACAAAACTATAACCACATTCGTCTAAATAGCGTATATTTCCACGGCTGAAATATCCCCTGTCCAAAATGAAACCGATTTTTTTATAGCCATACCCAGTGATTTTACCAAGCATGGTCCTAAGCTGTGATACGTCGTTAATACTTCCAGGATAGGCTTCATAAAAGAGTGGTTCTTTATTCTTAAGATCATATCCAACCGAATAGTTGATGATAGCTGAACCGATATCTGTCTTGGCATGACCGAATTCAGCCAGTTCAATCTCTCCGGCCTGACAGTTCTTATTCGTAGAATCATAGGAAATATAAATACGCTCCCTTCGATTTCTCTTTGCATTCCATTCATTCAGAAAGCCTGTACTCTTATCCTTGGTGATGCTCTTAAAGAAATCACTTACCGACGCATCACTATAGATCTTCATACCAGAACTATACAGTGGATGATTGTATGCGTAATCCGGATAATGCTGTGCCACATTGCTTTCTTCTACAATAGAGTAAGAGGCAAGGTCAAGCAATAATGCCATATCCCGCTCAGAGAAGAACTGTCCGAGCAGCTTGTCTAACGAATAATCCAATACTATTTTATGCATTACAGCATATGTACCAACCCGCAGACAGCTGCTACGTTCTGTCCGGTCTTCCATCCCTGATAAGACTGCATCTGGAAAGTATTTCAGAAAGGCTTCGTTAGGAATCATCATAGTGTCATCATCTGGACATACCTTGCCTATAGTCGCTCTCTGTGGATAGGTATATTTTTTCTCCGGATCATAATAGCGATCATACTCATACTTAATATATGTGATATCCCCGCGTCTTAATCGGGTCAATTTTCCATGCACATCCGGTAGCTTAACTCTTGATTTCAGGTACATATTTGCCTCCTTTATTCAGGTTTATATAGCCCTAAATTTATTGTACAGCACAACCCGTATTTTTGCAATAATTTCCGCAGAAATACGGGCTTTTTTAAAATTTTATTTTCGTTAGGGCTACTCATTTTTGGAAGTTAAGGAGAAATAAAAAAATTTTGGCAAAAGCAAAAAAGTAGAAAAAACACCATGAAAAAATGACAAAACAGAGAAGCCGCAATCCAGCATAAACACTTGGATTGCGGCCTTTTTTTTAATCTATTTTACACTACCCAAAAGTCAGGTTTTATTATCATAATATACCATTTACTATACGAACATCTGTAAATCTGGGATTAAAAGTATTCTAATGGACACGAATGTTATGCTTATATTCATCTACCATTTTAGTAAACATATTTTTCTCAAATTAACCTATTTTCTTACCTAAAATGACAGAAGCCCTCTCCGCTGGAAAAATATATCCTGCAGAAAAGGCTTTTTTCTTTTCCCTATTTAATTTTTGTTAAAAAGATTATCCTTAATCTCTTTCAGATCGCTTTGAACCTGATTCAGAATCTGAAATTTCTCAGTTAAACTCTCAATCACCGTCTGGTAATTTTTCTCTCGTTCTTCCTGCTTTGTATCCCTCTGTTCATTTGATTTCACAATGTAAATCAGAAGAAAAACCGCAAGCACAGCCCAGATTCCCTGTGAAACTGCCACATTCATAACCGTTGTTTCCATGGTTTCTGCCTCCTTCCTTAATCTTCTTTTATTATGCAAACTTTTTCTATGTTTTGTCTACTAAAAGTCTTTTCTAATCTTATTATTACCGTTTTAATTTAAAGCATATTTCTATTCTCTACAATTATTTTGCAAATCTCTTTTTACCATGTATTTCTTCTCCTATCGCTGATCTAAATTTGCAACCTCACTTAATAAAGAGTTTTTTCTCTTCCATTTGTAAACTCACAAATTTTTTTCTTTTTTAGTTTCTGATCAGCAGTTTTCTTACTACTTCCCCTAAAAAGGAGGTAGATACCTATGAAAACACTGACAGAACTTATCCAAAATTATCAAAATGGTATCCCAGATTCAGACAGTGAAATTCTCAAACGTATGGAACCGCTTGTGAAAGGATATGCATCCCGGATTCACTGCATGGAACGTGAAGATTCCACACAGGAATTGTATCTTACTCTGTTAAAGACATTGCCATATTTAAGTTCTTCATCCTCAGAAGGTGAATGTATCAGATACATGCAGACCTCTGTCGAAAACAGATATCGTTCCCTTTGCCGCAGTTGTCTTTCCGAACCTGAAAAAGATGATTTTGATTCTTGTTCTGTTTCATTACAGGCTCCCGACAGTTTTGATGACACCTATTATGATGTAACCGCATATATCAACTCTTACCCTTCGGACAGTGTCCAGAGAAAAATTCTGTCCATGTACTTTTATCAGGATAAAAGCGATGCCCAGATTGCCCGGAAACTGAAGCTGTCCCGCCAGTACGTCAATCGGATGAAGAAGAAACTAATTCTCAGATATATTTCCGAAAACAAATAAAAGAAACACCTGCTGACCATAAATTTACAGTCTGCAGGTGTTCCCTTAGTTTTCATAAAATTTCCATTAATGCCATTCCCGTACCGGAAATGCCATTCATAAAAGCCAGATTCAGATATTCTGTCCCAGATATTTTTGCCGGGTGATCCAGTTGAAATAAAAGGCAGTCACATAACGCCTCATATTGCTCCTTCATTTTTTTATTACCATATTTTCGAAGGTACTTCTTCATAATAAGTAAATTCCCGGACATCCCATGACACAGACAAATTTTTTCATCCTGTTCTCCATAAAACAAAGAGTCTGCAGCATTTAACCTGTCTTTTTTAATCTGCATATCCTCAGGAAACAGCTCTTCCAGTTTCATTCGTGAAAGCAGGATTCCCGGCGCCCCATGGCACCATGCATTCATGAAGCTTTCCCCTGAACTCTCTCGTAAATCCTTCCAGTTTCCGGCTTTCTCTGAGTACAGAGAATCCTCATATCTCAGCAAAAGCTGTATTTTATCAGCATATTCCGCTTTATGATTACATTCATACAACGCTGCATAAGCCATCAGAAATCCACTGTTGCCATGAGACATTCCAGCCAGCGGTCCGTCTGTTCCTTTTAATCTCCATCCGTATCCATTTCCGGTTTCCTGTCCTTTCTTCCACAAATCTTTTTCCATATCTGCCGCTATTTCATAATATTTCAGATTTCCGGTTTCTTTATATAACATCACTGCCACTACAATAGCTCCGGCATTTCCGCTCAGATAATCCAGTTGTGAATCTTCTTTCCATACCCTCTCAATAATGCTGAAATGCTTTTCCGCATAAATCATCCACACTCTTTTTCCTGTAAGTTTAAACAGATAAAGATAGGTATATACCACCGAGCTTTCTCCATTTACAATACCTGTCAGAAGATTTTTATCATAAATCTGTTTTTTGTGTATTTCATCTGTATAAGCTTTCAATCTCAAAACAGCAAGATGATAAATTTCTTCTGCACTTGCATTCTTTTCTTCAAAATCATGAAGATATTTTGCAAGAAACAAGACTATCCCGGATATTCCATCATATAAATAGATTCCACCTGATCTGAGATTCCAGTGACCATTATCCCAGAATTGCAGACCCGCCCAGCCGGCGCTCTGTTCCCGGATAATTGCTCTGCTGCAGATTCGATGAACTATCTTTCTGATCTGACTGTATATTTTGCGCTCTTTATCTGTGTCATATCCCTTTATCCTGGTCGGAAACATCTTTTTCTTTCCATCAGATGCCTTCAGCATTTCCATGGACAGCCTGATATAATCACACTGACATTCCATATCAGAGTAACTCATCTGCTTCATATGCATTCGCCATGACTCATAAGGAGTACAGGGCAGATATTCTTTATGTTCTCCGCCATTTCCATCATAAACAGATCTGCTGTTCGCATCAATCTCAAAGCAGGGTATATCCATTTCCAGAAGGCTGTCAATTTCATAATCATGAATCTCTTTCATAAAAGAAGATTCCCCCTCTTTGTGAATCACATTCAAAAGAGCTTTCCTGCATTCTCTTGACTTCATATAATCCGGATGAAACGAAGCCATAAGATACATTGCATACTGTTGGGTATGCCGCAGTACAACTCTGGAACGTCCGTCAAAAAAGCCGGACAACATCACCTCCACTTTCTTATCTGCCATTGCCACCATGTACGCTCTGCAAAATCCTCTGATAATGCATTCCGTATAATCTGCCGCATTGATAACCTGATCATTTAGTCTTACAATGCATTCCTTTATCTGCATTTCCACAGGTTCATATTCTATGTGGATATCAGATGTTTTATCATCCTTTACCACAGGAAGTTTAAACGGTGTTTTTATCTTTTCCTCTGTTCCCATTGCACTTATAAGAACTCTGCTGTTTCCTCTGCCCCATGTGAGAACAGGGAGCATTCCTGTATGTATAACCGAATTTGCCAATTTTATTTCTGTACTTTTGCTTATTTTTTCTTCTACACTACTTCCGTCTTTTTCTGATTGTTGTTTTAAATATCCCGGATACGTTTCCATATCGATAATCACAGGATATTCTCCATGTGCAATAATATTTTCACCATGAAGATCTGTTGCTCCGAGGGCATATCCCAAAAACAGATGTATGCCCATTCTGAAATAATAATGCTCCACCTCACTTTCGTTTTTACAGGGAATATTCTCAATTTTTTCTTCCCATCCATAGGAATCATGAGATAAATATTGTACCGTCCTGCAGGAAATTCCTGTTTTTCTGCATAAATAGTTATAAAGTTCCTGATATTTTATATTCTTATCAAGACTATGTGGCTTATAGTACAGAATTGTTCCATTATCCAATTCTACCTTCGCCACACTTCGTCCTCCTCTGTGTATATCGCCTTTCGACATGTAAATTCCCACAGTCCCGGAAAACTTTCTTCCATCACAGAATATTTTTTGTATCTGTTCTTTTTCTGCATAAAGAGATTTCCTGATTTCACATTCTGCTCTCTGGATAGAGTTATTTTTCAATTCAAGCAGACGTTTTAACTCGGGATATTCCTGCAGTAAAGATTTTACATATGTTGCATTGTTAAGATATTTTTTTTCATAATAATCATATTGTTCTTTTGGCGTACTTCCTTTTAGATTTCCAAAATTTTTCTGCCGATGTACATCTAAGATTAATATTTTAAGAAACATAGTTCGATTTTTTCTGCATAAATAATCCAATTTCAGCAACACACTATAGTTCCATATACAATAAAAGACAATTTCTCTTCTATACTTTCCGTATCTATTATCTCTATTTCATCTAATTCTTTTTCCACATTTCCTATTATTTTATCATTCATTTCGTTCATAACCGTCACTCTCCCATTATGTATTATCGCTAATTATTATTTCTACTTCAAAAAAATCTTTATCATATTTAAAATCTATTTCACCATTATACTTTCTTACAATTTGTTTGACACTTTCAATCCCCCATCCGTGCTCATCTTTCTCTTTTTTACTTGTATAAAATTTAGTGTTTTTTTCATAAGGTTTATATATGCTTGTATTCTTTACTTTAAAAATAAACATATCATTAATATTTCGAAAAATACACGTAATTTTACCTTTTCCCTCTTCACACTTTTCAGCAGCTTCTATTGCATTATCCAAAAGATTTCCTAGGAGTACAACAAAATCTATGTCTTTCATCGGAATTTTTTCTATTTTTGAATCTACTTTAAAAAAAATATTCTTTTCTTCCATTTTTCGCACTTTTATATTCAACATAAAATTTATTTCTGGAATTCCTGTCCACGCTACTCCACTATATCTAATGCTTTCTCTCTTGTAATGATTCAAAAAAGTAATACATGAATCCAGTTCTCCATTTTCCAGGCATTCTTTTATATATAAAAGCAAATGTTTTTCATCGTGCACCAAACACCGATACCGGTCATATGACATTCTCAATTCTTCATATTCTTCTTCCATTAATTTGCATCTCATATCTAAAATCTGATTTCTCATTTCTAGGGTCTTTTTTTGAAACTTAACATATACACCAATCAATGCTATATTACTAACTGCTAATAAACATGCGGTCATTACAAAATTTTCCTTTTTAATCGTACCAAATTTGTATATGATGCTAACTATTAATAAAACATACTCTAACAATCCAATAATAAAAAGTTCCTTCAGACGTGTACGCAATATTCCTTTTATACTGTTTACTGACAAAATAAATTTAATTATCCAAAATATGAATAAACAGCCTAAAATCCAAAATATAACTTCCTGATATGTATGTCCTCTCGGATATGAATAAAAATCATCCCACTGTTTATGGTTAAACACCCCTGCATATACAACATAAGCCTCTTTTATCAATCCTATATTAACTGCATAGAAAAAATTCCAAACATATGCCTGTTTAAATGTGCAATCAAAGTAGCAAAAAACATATAATACAATTATTCCACTCCCAAGAATAATCATTAACAACGATTGATATCCAGCCCAATACTGAGCAGTTAACCAAAATATCATGCCGATATATAATATTCTTCTTAAGACCATCTCCTTTTTCTTTACAAAAAAAATATCATATATAATTCCTGCAATTAATCCAATTATGTATATACAAATAACTTTTATGACATATTTTTCTATTTTTTTATCAATCTGCCATAATGAAACAGAAAAATTATAAATTCCAAAAAAAATCAAAGAATACAACAGCCATTCTAGAACATAATATTTTTTTTCTAATATTCTTCGTTCAGAAAACGTCTGGCTAAATATCCAGACACCTATCCCTGTCTCCATAAACGTTGCCAGTCCATACAATAAAACTTTCAGCATTCTTCATACCCCCCAGTAATTCAGAATTGCTTCTCTGACACCTTTGAATCTTTCTCTGCCAACTGTAATAATATTACCGTCCCGCATATAAAGATCCCTTCCTTTCATCTTCATCACATGTTGGATGTTTGCAAGATATCCTCTGTCAGATATAATAAATTCTTTTGAATTCAGTTCTTTTTCTATTGTTGACAGACTTGCTCTGATCTTTACTTCCCCACGCCTGTGCACAAAAATCACATATTTTCCTTCTTTTTTCATATAGAAAATATCAGAATATGCCAGTTTTTCAACTTCGTTTCTTTTATTTATGATATAGTACCGCTCTTCTTTCTCCATAATTACAGGAAGAAGCGCATCATAAGCCTGCGAAAGTTTTTCCTTCAGACACTCTTTGGGGATATAACGATAGGTGTTTACCTCATATGCTTCTATTGCATAATCCACAAAATTTGTAATAAATATAATAACCGGATTCGGATAAAGTCTGCGTATCTCTCTTGCTGCCTCTATTCCGTTTTCTCCCGGCATCCGGATATCCAGAAGATACATATCGAATTTTTCTTCCTTCAATCCCAGCAGAAACCATTCCACATTCTGGTATGTCGTTACCGTACAATCTATATTTTTCTCTGCAAAATAGTGTTCTGTAATCTCCTTTTCTTTTTTCAGATACATTTCGTCATCATCCAGAATCATTATTCTTATCATAGCAATTATTCCTCCATGAATGTATAAAATCTGAATTTCTTCACATCATAAAAATAACTTTCATCCTTATTGATGACCAGCTCATAAACCTCGATATCCTCTTTGGTTGTCACATCAGTTCTGTGATACTGATAAATGTATCTGCCTTCCTCATGATTTTTTACCTTTCTGATGATATCATCCACCAATTCTCCGATTGTCATCGGACTGTCTCTGGAAGGTCTCCATCTTCCAATCATACCACGAACCTGTGATCTGGTCAGTTTAATTCTCTTTCCAAGAAGATATCCTTTCGGGAAAAAGTCTTCTCTGGTCTTTCCTGTCTTTTTCAATATCTCACATATCGTCTTATTTTCTTCATCTAAAGCAAATCCCATATTAGCATAAGCCTGCATATGAAGCAACGCTAATTCGAGATATTTACTGTTTTCAGATTCTTTATTCCATAACAGTAATTTGTCCAGACTTTTATATACAGTTTCTCTGATTGTAATTCCCTGATTTTGCAAAGTCTGCAAAGAAAACATCATGGTATACAAATCCTTTGTATATTCGTCCATATTCCTATATTCCTCCTGTCATAAAACATATCAAATTTGATTAGTCACTTGTCATTTATATCCTTATACATATTTAATTCCGTCTGTTAAACTTTATCAAAGGAAAGGATTTTTATTTATGAAAAACAATACTATCGGAAAAAGAATTGCAGAAGCTCGGATCAACAGGAATATTACCCAGGAACACCTGGAAGAATTAAGTGGTTTATCTGTAAGTACGATCAGCCGGATTGAAACAGGTAAGTATATGCCTACTATCGAAAATCTCCTTAAGCTTTCTGAAATTCTTGATGTGGGACTTGACTATTTTCTTTATGATCTGCTTCCTCATAATAAAGATATTCAAAGCCCGGCTATTCAGGATGCGATTTCAATCATGAATCAAATGGGTGAACGCCAGACTGAATACATTGTAAAAATACTGAAAATATATCAGGCCTCTCATCAGGATTAAATATAATTACAATTCGACAATTTTCGTGTTTTTGTCCTCGAAAAGCATTTTTCTGACCTCGAAGCAACAATCAGGAAATGCTTTTTATTTTTTTCTGTTTCATGTTTACATTTTTCCCTTTTCTCACTCTTTATAAGATGTATCACCGGTGAGCAAATAAATAATCAAATTTCAGGAGGATGAAAAAATGACAAAAACAGAAAAAGCAGTAACATGGGCAATTAGAATCGCAAACGATCCGGCACACGGATATGATCAGGATAACAGATGGGGACCGGACTACGATTGTTCTTCACTGGTAATCTCCGCATGGCAGCAGGCTGGTGTTCCTGTAAAAACAAAAGGAGCCACTTATACAGGAAATATGAAATCCGTTTTTCTGTCCTGCGGCTTTAAGGATGTAACTTCCAAAGTTAATCTCAGCACAGGAAGTGGCATGAAACGTGGCGATGTATTATTAAACATCGCAAGTCATACAGTAATGCACATTGGTAATGGTCAGGTGGTATCTGCCAGCAAAAATGAAAATAATGGATATCATGGTGGTAAACCCGGAGATCAGAGCGGAAAAGAGATCAAACTTCAGAGTTATTACAATTTCCCCTGGGATTGCGTTCTCCGTTATACTGAAGATTCTTCAACTACTGATCCTGATCCTGAACCTCAGCCAACTGCAGGAAATGCAAAAATCCGCAAAGGTCAGGGTTATGCCAATAAATTCGCCAATGCAGGAATCTCTATTACCGGAAAAAGAGACGCTGCTACCAAAAAAGCAGGCGTTAAAGTTCTTCAGACAGCTCTGAACAGGGATTATGGTGCCGGTCTGGATGTAGACGGTATCTGGGGAACAAACACAGACAATGCTCTTGGACAGCATTATGTAAAAAATGGTGAAACACAGTATATGGTAACTGCCGCTGAGATTCTCCTTCTTTTACGTGCTTATGATCCAAACGGTGTAGAGATTCCCGGTACCTTTGGCTCAGGACTTCTCTCTGCTGTAAAGGCATTCCAGAAGGCACAGGGCTTAACAGTTTCCGGAACCTGTGACAGAAATACTTTCCTGAAACTGATCAGCTGATCTTTACCAGATAAACATCCGGCAGAATTCTGTCCCCTGATTCTGTCGGATATACCCCTTCACTATTCATGTATATAACAAAAAGAAGCAATTTTGAAACCCATTAAAATGGTCTCAAAACTGCTTCTTTTCGCATTTTTATATTCTACCACGGAACATATTCGCCGCTGTCTTCATCATAATAATACCAGCCGTTTCCTCTGCCTACAGGACTACAGTCAGATTCCGCAGCCTGAAACGGTATATAGGAATTGGTTCCCGGATCCCAGGAATACAGGTCATACGGATCTGTGACCTCTTCTGATGCATCGTGAGGTGCTGTCCAGTAATATTTATTGCCATCCTGATCTGTGACACCATTTTCATTTACCATAGCATCTTCAATATCTTCCCAGCTTCCATAGTAATTTCCGTCACTGTCATACCAGTTTCCATCATCAGCTTCAGAAATCAGCCTTCCATTTCCCTCACTGTCATATATCATTGCCTGATCTGCCCTCTGATCAGATTGAGTACCACCATTACCTGTTGAACCATTATCTTCAGATGCAGAAGTGTCCACCCCTGTGGTCTGGGAATCGTCTGTATCAGTTCCCGCAGTACTGTCTGTTCCATTCTCTGAATTCTGTACGTCGCCTGCATTATTGGATGAAGCAGATATTTTCGTCTTCTTATCCGCAGTCTGATTTGAATCTTCTTTTCCAATGGATGTACTTTTATTTACCTGTTTTTTATCCGGCTGAGATTTTTCTGCTGTTTTTTGTTTTGTCTGTTCGGATTTCTCCTGTGAGTTCTGCGTATAATCAACCTGTGTCTCTGTTTTATTCTGTTCCGCACAGCCAGTCATAGCAGCCGCTGCTGCTAAAATCCCTGCCATAATAATTGCAATCTTTTTCTGCTTCATTTTGTTATCCTTTCTACATTTGTTAAAAATGTCGATGCCTTTATCATAATGTGCTTTTCCTGTTCATTATGACATACTTCACAGGCTTCGATGCCTCATATGTCCCTTATCTGTCATGAAATGTACCCCATTTTTTTCCAAAATCTTTACCCCATAATTTTGCCTTATAAACGCTTGGTAAAAGGGGAATATCTTTTTTCTTAAAAGTGAAATCTCTGTGAAACAAATGGCAGCAGTACTTATTTCACAACTATTTTCTTTATTTTCGACCATTTCGTATAACTTTTTGCATAACCTTTTACATAGGCACGTCCTGCAAGGTAGTAGACTCCGGGCTTCACATTTTTAAAGACCACCGTGGTTTTTGTCTGATTTTTCTTTGTGTAAGCATAACTGCTTACACCAGTATAGCTGCCATTATCAGATTTGGAAACTTTCTTTGCCAGTACCCAGTCTGTTCCATCACAGGACTTTGGAACAGTAAACGTCACCGCCACGTTTCTTTTTGTTCCCTGTCTGGAAACCTTAGCTGATTTAACAGCAGGTTTTCCTGTTACAAGGCTTGTTTTTACAGTTACCTTCCTGACCTCTGCCCATTTACTGAGCACTTTGGTATTGCTCCCATTCAGATATTTATAAGCATGTACGCCAATATACCACGTTCCTGCCGGTACGCCCCGTAAGATAAGCTCTTTACTGCTTCCGGAATACCCACTCTTTACCTTTATATAATCCGATGGTTCTTTTCCGTTCTTACTTCTGGCAGCAACAACATCGTAACCGTCCGGTTCCTCACCCTTGCTGTTAAGTACTATTCTGACATCATTTTTCTTCACCTGCACCTTCTGAACCACAGGTGCGTCCGGAGTCTTTGCCTTTACCGTAACCGGAACCCCGTCTGACCATTCCCCATATTCCATAACATGGCTGCTGTTCTCTTTGTATGCCCTGCAATAAAGACTATGTGTTCCCTCCGGAATATACTTCAGCTCAGGATATTGATTCAGTTCAGAATTTGTAATTTTTGTCTGCGCAGTATAATTCCCCTTTTTCAGATCCTTCTGAGATTTCGCTGTCACAAACTGATAGCCGTCCGCTTCATTGGAAAGATCTCTCAGATAAAGCATTGCATAATTTGTGATCACTCTGGTCCACCGCGTATCAATAACTGGTCTGTTTAATGTCTGATAAGCATCCACCTGTACCATTATCTGTACGGCAGTGTCCAGCCCTTCATTATTTTCATCCTCATTCAGTTCCAGAGATCCGTTGACCAGAAAACTTTGAGCTGCCTTGCTTTTCGGATCATAAGCACAATTCTCCACATCCCACTTCACAGACGCAGAAAATGTTGTTTTCTCTCCATTCACCTCGGCGCCATAGACTTCCAGCGACTTCGGCAGATGCAAAGCATCAGCAGTTTTTTCTGCACCATTGGTAATTCCGGTCACAGGCGCAACAGCATCTGCCAGTCCCTGATAAGTCCGGTCTCCTACAATAAAAGAATTATACAGATTCTGCGTTGTCAGGTGTTCTCCTGCCACTGTTTTCGCAGTCACAGTCACCTGAAAACTATATTTTCCCACCGAAAGCCCCAGTTTGGGCCAGAGTCTCAGTTCTGTGCTCTCCCCAGGTGCCAGATAAGCATTTCCAGATAATAACACACTACATTCTTTACTACGGTTAAAAGACAGCTTCATATCTGTATCAGTAACATTTTTCAGAATATATGTCTTTGCTTCCGGCAGTGTCTTATAGCCCCACTGCATTGTCGGAAAACCCCCGGCAGACTTTTCAGTAATTTCCAGCTGCTTCTTTTCTGTCGGATTCTTCTCTCTGTTCATTGTAACATGAAGAGGATATCTGCTTCCGTCATCTGCGAGAAATGCAAACGTTTCATCATAAATTCCGTATTCCTGCTTCGGCAATATATAAAAATAAAGCGTTTCTCCCGGTTTCAGCAGCTTTTTGGAATCCTGTTCCTCATAATCTTCTGTCCACTTTGCCATCTGGTCATCCACTTCAAAATTCTTAAGACCAGAAGTATCTATCCGTATTCTGGTTTCCTTTTTTCCTGAATTTCTGACCACTACATACTTCTCCACACGAAATTCCGGGTCATAGAAATCGCTTTCTGTAAATTCTTCTTCTGTACCTGTTTCTATACTCAGCTCATAATCTTTTTCAGAGGAAGCTCCCACAATTACTTTCAGAGTAACCTTACAGGAAGCACCCTCTTTTGTCTCAAATGTCACTGTCTCTTCATAATTTCCGGCAGGCAGATTCTTCTTATCATCAATGTCCACAGCCGCACAACTTCCGGGCTGCATTTCTTCATCCGTATTTGTATCGAAAATCGGTGCGTAGGAAAAATCAAAATATCTGCTCTGCGGAAAATCAGAGAGATGAAGCGAATCTGTTCCTGCATTATAAAGAAATAACCGCTTACGTGACTGTTCTCCCTCTGCATGAATTCCCAGATTGATCAAAGCAGTACCTGATGTCAGCTCATACTGCTTTATAACAGGTTCCTGCTCACGCTGTGCAACATAAAGGCTCAGTTCCTGTGAAGAAACTCCAATACCATTGTCCGCCTGTACAGTAAAGCTGAAACTCCCTTCCTTCTGCGGTGTTCCGCTGATCACTCCCCCGGAAGACAACGTAAGTCCCGCCGGAAGCTCGCTTCCCTCCTCCAGACTCCAGCTCACATCTGTATCAGCTTCAAGCTGTACCTGATATTCTGTTCCAATCTCTCCACCCGGCAGAACCATATCTGTCAATATGGCAGGAATACTCCCCGTTCCATCACTGAAAGATTCTCCCGCCGAAAAAACTTCCGCCCCGCATACTGTTAACGGAGCTGCTGCTGTCATAATTGCCGATAAAAAAACTGCTGTAAAAATTTTGTAATTACTTTTCATTCTTCTCCTCCAGATAATAAAATATAAAAGTATCAATTTACCTAATTAATATTAATATACCACTGGACGGGAATGTTTCTGTAATTACGGAATGACATGTTGTATAATGGTCATGAATATCAGAAAAGCCAGTAATGTTTCGGGTATATGTCAAAAACATTACTGGTCTTTTTTATAAGATTATTCCACACTTTTTATTCGATACAGGGAATCTCATAATTCCAGGATTTACGGATGTCGTCCATGATTTTCATGATCCTTATTGTTTCCGCATGAGGCATTTCCGGACACTCCGTTTTTCCCTCATGAATTGCTTTCATGCAGGATTCTACCTCATATTCATATCCTGAGATCTGTTCCGGCACAACATAAGAAGCCACTTCTTTATGTTCGGTATCAAACACTGTAATCTTTTCCGGATTATTGATATTCTGCACCTGCATATATCCTCTGGTTCCGAAAATACTTCCCATTCTGTCTGAGATTTCCCTTGCTCCACACTGAAGGGTTGCCATGCAGTCTCCCTCAAACACCATGGCAATGCTGTCCAGAATATCCACTCCATTCTGAAAGATTGCAGTAGCCTTTACATCCTTTACCTTATCGCCAAGCACCATGGAAGCAAAATTGATTGGATATACGCCTACATCCAGAAGAGCACCTCCTGCAAGCTCCGGTTTACGGATACGTTCCACATGACTTACTGTATAGCTGAGATTCGCCGTAACTGCCGTAACTTCGCCGATCACGCCGCTTTCAATAATATCGTTGATCATCTTTCTGGACGGCATATATCTTGTCCAGATTGCTTCTGTGATCAGAAGCTTTTTCTCTTTTGCAAGATCAAATAATTTCTGTGCCTGCTCTGCATTTACAGTAAATGCCTTTTCGCAAAGTACATGTTTTCCCGCTTCCAGACACATCTTTGCATGCAGATAATGGTGTGAATGAGGGGTTGCGATATAAACCAGTTCAACCTCATCATCTGCCAGCATTTCCTCATAGGATCCATATGCTTTTTTTACTTCATATTTCTGTGCAAATACCCGGGCACGTTCCAGATCACGGGCAGCAACCGCATACACCTCCACACCTTTCATTTCTGCCACTGTTTTCGCCATAGTAGAGGCAATGCCTCCTGCTCCCAGAATACCTAACTTCATTTTATTGTCCTCCCATATTTATAGCAGATAAAATTATCCACTTCGCTACTTACTCTAATTTTACAGCATCATCGCCCGGAGAACAAGTTTATTCCGTTATATGTTTATCCCATATCATTCATTTATTTTTTCAGTTTCTCTTTTTTTCGTTTCGTCATCAACCCTCCGATCCTTCCAGTCTCTTTCGCAGACAGACTTTTCCATCCATCACTCAATACCCTGTCCAGCAGTCCCATTTCCTCTGCAATTTCATACTTCATTCTGACCTCCGGCAATAATTCTCCATCAAGATAAGCTTTTATTTCCTTCTCTTTATCCAAAACAGCCCACACTCCTTTTCTTTGGAGTATGGGCTGTTTTCTTAATTTTTATACTGTATTTCATTCAAACGGATATTCGCAATCCGCTTCGCTGCCTGCCTGATTCGGTTAAACTTCTGTCCATTACAGATTGGATCCTGAGATTCTGTTATCTTTTGGGAATAATAATTGCCGCAATGATATATGCCCAGATTCCCGCACCGCCAAAGCAGGTAAGGATCACCCATGCCAGACGCACCAGCGTAGGGTCAATATCAAAATATTCTGCGATTCCTCCACATACACCGCAAAGCATACTGTTTTCTGATGATTTGTATAAACGTTTGTCACCCATGTCCATTTCCTCCTTAAACCCAGATTAGTCGAGCAGATAAAATCATCCGCTTCGCTACTTACTCTACACCGAATAACTTCCTGATTCGGTTAAATACCACTTTTATTTCTGCCCGTCAGAGTGTATAAATATATACTCCTCAGGATGTCTGCAAATCCCTGTGTTCTTTCCCGGAGAAATCTACTGATATATTTCCCATACCGCACTCCAGATTCAGTTTCCTGTCTGCGCCTTTATTGGAAATGCTTTTCTCCCGTCCAAGTCCGCTGTAAGAATCAGAACCTACATCCAGATTTCCCACTCCACATTCCAGATCATAATTATAATCCTCCTGCGTACCGGTCAGTGTCAGATCCAGTTCACCCAGACCACATTCTCCATCTGTCTTCCTGGCGCTCAGATCTGCAAATGTCATACTTCCGGTTCCGATTTCCAGATCTGCCTCCCTTGCAGTCACCGGATTCTTACTTTCAAATTCCCCGGCTCCCATCTCCACACTCAGCTTCTCTGTCTCAATATCTCTGTTCAGATAAACAGTACCTGCACCCATCTCAATCTCCAGCTCCTGAAGCTTAACATCTTCCGGATAAGAAATACACACCTTTCTGTTCTTAGACAGTTTTTTTGTGCTTTTGACCTTAAGAGTATCTGAACTCTCCTTCACTGTCACATTCTTCCCACTGTCATCATAAACTCTGACACAGAAACTGTCACCCTCTTCCAGGATCAGATCATCGTACTTCAGCTCTATATCCAGCTTTGCGGGCTGATACTTCAGCTGATATACAGTGCCATCTTCCTCATCCTCATCAACAGCGCGGGCATAATCCTCACTGTCGTCATAATCATCGCTGTCATCATAATCACTACTATCGTCATAATCATCATCGTCATCATAATCATCGCTGTCATAGTCATCGCTGTCATCATAATCATAATCCCCGTCTGCCACCAGAAGCACCCTTTTCAGGCTTTCCACCCCTGTCAGTTCCGACATACTGGCTCCCATAACACCACCGGCAGTTGTCAGCCCGATTCCCACAGCACCAAAAATCCCCGCTGCGATCAACATTCCTTTTGTAAACTTCTTCATTTAACCGCCTCCTTTCTCTTTCTGTAAAGTACCCTGTTAAAAAAGTCGGTAATCTTCCGAAACCACTTCGGCACAATACGTACTGCGACACTGATCAGCCCCAATACCATAAGGATTGCCAGAGCAATCATAAGACATCCAATTCCTATTGTCATGATCCCGGTTCCGATCATTACAGTCAAAAGCCCTGCTCCAGCCACAACAGCTGCAAGCCCGCCAACCAGTAAAGCCACAGCGCCTATACCCAATCCAACGATCAGCCAGAACGGAAGCAGTAAGATTCCAACTGCAAATGTCAGAATCCCACCAACAGCCCCCTTAACAAAGGGAGAGATAAAAACCAGCAGAATCACCGCAAGGATCAGCACCGCCTGATTCCCCTTTCTGAAAAAACGCTTCCCTGTTCCCGACTCTTCTCCATATTTCTCAGGCATCTGTCCTCTCTCTTTAGTTCGGGCATCCTCATAGCCATGCTCCGTATATTCTCCATACTCATAGCCTCCTGCCGAACCTTTCAGATCCGCCTTGATAATCGCTGCAACCTTCTCGGGACTTCCAAGTTCCCTGAGCACCGAAGCTTCATTCTCAGCTCCTGCATCATCGAAATAACTATTATAAAAATCAAGGGCATCCTGCCTCTCTGTCTCGGAAATATCAGCAAGCAGCTTCTCCAGCGCCTGCATAAACTGCGCCCTGTCCATCATCCTATTCCTCCCTCAAACATCCCGCTTATCTTGGATGCATAAATTTTCCATTCAGCTTTATAAAACTCCAGCTGCGCAGCACCTCTGTCCGTCAGCTTATAATAACGCCTGTTACGCCCTGCATACGCCATATCATAAACCTCCAGACAATCATCCTTCTGCAGCCTCCTGAGCACCGGATACAAAGTAGACTCCGAAACATCCAGAACTCCACGCACATCCTGCGTGATCTTATACCCGTAAGTCCCTTCCTTCTCCTTAGAAACAACCGCCAGAACAACCGCATCCAGAAGCGCAGCACCCGTATTAAAAACCATATGCTCACTCCCTCGTTTCAATTATGTTCTGTACAGACAGCATCATCTCTGCAATCCAGCCTTAGAGCGTGTCTGAAAAATGCTCCAGACTATACCAAAGGTAAACGCCATTTCACATCTGATACATTTATTCCATCCTGTTCACATACTATACAGAACATCAATATTGTTTTGTTAACGATATTATATGATGTATAATATGATTTTGTCAATACTATTTAGCAAAAATCATTTATACTTTATAATCATTTTGATACCTTTACCGAAAATACCTCCTTAACGTCTTCCGGTTTACTATAGCACTCCTCATAAATAATGTATTTAAAAGCATTGCTATATATCAATTTCTTATTTCATAAATTACTGCAAACAATCCAGTCCATCATAGCGTGAAGTCCTGCTGAACTGTCTTGATTGCATTATTTTATTAAATTGCTATAGTATTTCATAAACTTAATATTCCATAAACCTCACGTTATACTACAGTTATTTTCAGTAAACAGCGCAGGAAAATATATCTGTCTGAGTGCATTTGCAGGCATCTTAGATCTTCTTAGCCGGTAGAAATCTGCGTTATGGAGAAAAATCGCAACCTGTCTGAGCGAAGCCTGCAGCGGAGCGAGTTTTGCATTTTTCTCCATGCTTTTAGCAGATTTTTACCGGCTTAGAAGATCTTAGATGCCGAAACCGCACTCAGACAGATATATTTTCCTGCGCGTCCCCACCCACCAATCAAAAACTACAGCAAAGGAAACCAACCCATTATGAACGAAAATACAACACAACTCCACCCCGCATTCCTCACCCGAATGAAAGAAATGCTCGGCAACGAATACCCCGCCTTCCTCTCCAGCTTCAGCGCCCCCCGAACCTACGGCCTGCGCATAAACACCTCCAAGATCACCTGCGAAGACTTCGAAAACCTGTCTCCATTTCCAACCCGTCAGATCCCATGGATCAAAAACGGCTACTTCTACGATGAAGACATCCGTCCTTCCAGATGCCCATACTACCAGGCCGGCCTCTACTACCTTCAGGAACCCAGCGCCATGACCCCCGCCTCCCGCATCCCCATCGAGCCGGGTGACAGAGTCCTGGACCTCTGCGCAGCCCCGGGCGGCAAGGCAACTGCAGCAGGCGCAGCACTTCAGGGACAGGGACTTCTGGTAGCAAACGATATCAGCACTTCCCGCGCCAGAGCCCTCCTTCGCAACCTGGAACTCTTCGGCATCCCAAATGTCTTCGTAGCAAACGAAACACCTGCAAAGTTAACCAAAGCATTCCCCGAATTCTTCGACAAGATCATCCTGGATGCTCCATGCTCCGGAGAAGGAATGTTCCGTAAGGAAGAAGCCCTTGCCAAAGACTGGACTCCCGAAAAATCCCTGGAGCTTTCCGAAATCCAGAAAGAGCTTATCCTCCAGGCAGCCGATATGCTCCGTCCCGGCGGACTGATGCTTTACTCTACCTGCACATTCGCGCCTGCAGAAGACGAACAAACTGTTTCCCATCTTCTGGAAAACCGTCCTGACATGGAACTGGCAGAAATGGAAGATTATGAAGGCTTCTCCCATGGAGTTCCTGAATGGGGAAACAAAAATCCGGAGCTGATCAAATGCATCCGGATTTTCCCACACAAAATGAACGGAGAGGGACACTTCCTTGCGCTCTTCCGTAAAAAAGGACAGGCAATCAAGGAAAGCTCCCGTCCTCACACAAAACCGGACAAAAACGCATTTCCACTGATTGAGGAATTTCTGAACGAAATCGGTCTGAAAACCCTCTGCGGCCAGCCATTTGACTGGGAACGTGTGGAAATCCGCGGTGATAAAGCCTACTATCTTCCCCCGGTTGCCCACAACTTCCGCGGCATCACCTTCTTAAGAAACGGTCTCTATCTCGGTGACCTGAAGAAAAACCGCTTCGAGCCGTCTCAGCCACTTGCACTGGCGATCCGCAAAGATGAAGCAGAAGCAGTCATCTCTCTCTCCGCTTCTGACGAAAGGATCACCAGATATTTAAAGGGCGAAACCTTAAATATCGAACCCGAAGAAGCAGCTCACAAAAAAGGCTGGCATCTCCTCTGTGCAGATGGATATCCCATTGGCTTCGGTAAACTGGTCAACCAGATCCTGAAAAACAAATATCCGGCAGGGTGGCGCGTATAACACGCGCTTATCCCTGCCGGATATTTGAATTCACAATAATAATTTTTATTCCGCTCACAGCAATATCTCTTTGTGCAATGTAAACGAATAAATGATCTTTTCCTTCACTCTTTTCCCCGTCATCCGCTCCAATGCCCGGGCATAATCCTCAAGCTGCACATGATACAGATCGATCAGCTTCTGTTCCTGTCCTCTCTTCACTCTATCCGTTTTATAGTCCACAAGAACAATCTCATCCCCTTCCATAAAATAGGCATCGATAATTCCCTGCACCAGCACTGTTTCGTTCTTCCACCCATCATCGAGCATAGAAGCACTTCTCTGAATCACAAAAGGCTGTTCTCTGTAAAGATGTTTTTTCATGGCAGCCTTCTTCATCCTCTGCCCCAGCCCGGACTCCACAAACCTCCTGATATCCCGGATCCGGATACATTCTGCTTCCTGCTCTGTCATCTTCCGGCTCTCCAGAAGTCTCTTTAACTGAGCCCGAAGCTGTTCCTCTGTATCTGCTTCTGCATAATCCAGACATTCCATTACTCTGTGATAAGCAGTACCTCTGGCAGCCCCCTTATACTCTTCCTGCTTCTCTGCCATAAATGCGGGAACCGGCGCTTCCTGTTCTTCCTCCTGCTCTTCGGCAGACACACTGATATTCTCTTCCAGTTCACTTTCATCATGCCAGCTTCTCTTTTTCAGATCCGAAACACTGACTTTAACCGGAATATCTTCCAGATATTTATACGGATATACAAAGGAAAATCTCTTCTCTATCTCTTCCTTCACAGCCTCATCATACACTTTATTTTCATCCCAGTTCTTCAGATATTCCTCCTGCATCTGGTTTCCTGCCTGGATGAGAACTGCTTTTTCTGTCATCTGACGGACAGTGATCTTTTTTATCACAAACTCAGAGATATCATCGTAAATCCCCGGCTGTTTCTTCATGAGGATTCCATATTCCCACAGAAGTTCACTCATGGCCCGATGCCGCACCAGTGCAGGCAGTACAAAAGCCCAGTAATTCTTTGCTTTCATTCTGGTTCCCAGTGGGAGCAGTTCTTCTTCCTCATCCAGAAAACGCGACAGCGACAGCATCTGCTTTTCCAGCTTTCCGACTGTTCCTGTAAGGATCAGTTTCTCTTTTGCTCTTGTCATGGCAACGTAAAGTACCCTCAGTTCCTCTCCCAGACTCTCTTTCAGAAGCTGTCTTCTGATCACCTGCTTATTCAGCGAAGATGCGATCACCCGTTTCTCCGGTATGATAGCATCAGCCCCTATTCCCAGTTCCGGATGAAGCAAAAGACCTGCATTCATATCCTGAAAATTAAACTGTTTTCCCATACCGGCCACAAATACTACCGGAAATTCAAGTCCCTTACTCTTGTGGATCGTCATGATCTCCACTGCGGTATTGCCCGCTCCTGTCAGATTGACTTCTCCATAGTCTACCTGATATGCCTGTAGCTGTTCGATATAACGAACAAAGTTAAACAGACCCCTGTAGCTTGTCTTCTCGTAGTCCATAGCTTTCTCCACAAGCATGGTAAGATTTGCAAAACGCTGCTCCCCTCCCGGAAGTGCCCTTGCATAATCTCCATACCCGGTTTCTTTCAGCACATAAAGGATCAATTCGTGGACCGGCGTATATGCAGCCATATTTCTTACCTTTTCAAGGAGACTCAGAAATCCTCTTAATTTAATATTCAGAGAGTTCTTTTCATCTGTTCGCAGATTACTGTTTAACAATTCAGATTTCACCTTATCCGGATCCAGTTCTTTTTCGAGGATTTCATTTTCTCCTGCATATGCCGAAACACTCTCATAGAGCAGACCATCAGGATACTGTATTCTAAGCTCTGCCAGTTCCTGTGAAGTGCATCCGACGATCGGTGAACGAAGCACTCCCATAAGCGGAATATCCTGCAGCGGATTGTCACACACCTTCAGATAATTCAATACAGTCACAATCTCGGTTGCAGAGAAATATCCGGTTCTTGATGTACAATATACGGGAATCCCCTGAGATGCCAGCACTTCCCTGAATGTTTCTGCCCATCCATAGGCAGTGCGCAGCAGGATTACAATATCCCCGTATTCCACAGACCGGTATTCCTTCTTCTCCTTATCTACGATCTGTTCTTTTCCCACAATTTCTTTAATTCTCTGTGCAATGGCCAGCGCCTCCAGTTCCTGCCCGGTCTGATTTTCCATTTCCCTGCGGTTTCCCGATGCACCTGCGTCTTCATAGTCATGTACATCAGACAGTTCTTCTCCGTCTCTCTCGACCAGAAGAACCTCTGTCTTTACAAATTCCTCTGACTCTCCTTCCGGAAAAGAAGCTCCGGGATAAAGGGCTGCATCTTTGTCATAGGTAATCCCTCCCAGGTCTTCCCCCATGATCTGTCGGAAAATAAAGTTTACACTCTCCAGAACCTGTTCCCTGCTCCGGAAATTTTTGTGCAGGTCAATTCTCTGCTCCTGTGCTTCTTCTGTGGAATAACTTTTATATTTTTCCATGAAAAGCTCCGGCCTTGCCAGACGGAAACGATAGATACTCTGCTTTACATCTCCTACCATGAAGATATTTTTCTTCTGGTTGATCCACCCGGATACTGCTGTTGTCAGAAGCTCCTGCACTAAGTTACTGTCCTGATATTCATCCACCAGGACTTCATCATACTTTGCGGAGAGCTCTCTCGCAGCCTGAGACATATGGATTTCTTCCCCTTCTTTCGTCATCAGTATCTGCAGGGCAAAATGTTCCATATCCGTAAAATCCAGAATATTCTTTTCTCTCTTCGCCTCTCCGAACTGTTTTTTAAATCGTGCCGTCAACTCAACTAACATCTCTATTGGGCCTCTGATATATCTGATCACTTCCAGAAGTTCTTTCTCTGCACTCTGGAAATATCGCTGCCCCAGTTCCTTCAGAATCCCCTTTTCCTCATCCCGGAGATCTTTCACTCTCTGCTTCTTCTGTTCATCTACATCCGCAGCCTTCTTTGTGCTCAGCCGGGCAAATGAGGGTTTCATAAGTATTTCTGCAGTTGTATTATAATCTCTTTTCTCTGCCAGTTCCTGCAGACTTCTTATAAGAAGCAGATCACTGCTCAGTGCCTCATCATACAGATACGGACCATCCGGCTCTGAGCAGATTCTTCGAGCCTCCTGCACCAGAAGCTTCGCTTCCTGCAGTTCATCCTTCACTGCATCCCAGAGCATCCTCATCCACTCAGTCTCTCTTAACTCTTCCAGGGAATCAATCCTGTAATCATCCATACACCCGGACAGCCATTCCTGCGGAAAAGGATTGCTCATAGCCATTTCATATAATTTCTGTATCAGGTTTCCCAGATTTTCATCTGACTTTCCTGTTGCAAAGCATTCCACGAATTTCTGAAACTTTTCATCTTTTTTGGCATAATATTCTTCAAGCAGTGCTTTCACAACATCTCCTCGCAGAAGCTTCAGTTCCCCCTCATCTGCCGTCCGATATCCCGGATCCAGTCCGATCAGATGAAAGTAATTCCGGATAATATAGGCACAGAAACCATCAATAGTTGTAATCTGTGCAGTATGAAGCAGGGTTGTCTGTCTCTGCAGATGCTCATTATCGGGATCCTCACAGAGTGCTTTTTCAATAGCTGCCGAGATCCTCTCTTTCATTTCACCTGCTGCCGCTCTTGTAAATGTCATGATCAGCAGTCTATCAATATCCACAGGGTGTTCTTTATCTGTTATCTTACTCAGGATACGTTCTACCAGTACTGCCGTTTTTCCGGACCCGGCTGCCGCACTGACCAGAATATTTCTGTCCCGCAGCCGTATAACCTCCTGCTGCTCCTTTGTCCACTGTACGCCCATCTTATTCTGCCTCCCTGTCAAATGCTTTCCATAATTCCTCATCAGAGAAGTTTTTCAGTCTGCGGAATTCATATCCTGACAGCCTGCGGTCAAATCCGCATACCGTCATATACGGACAATAAGTACACGCATTCTTTTTTCCGAGCTCATAGGGAGAAACCTCTGCATCTCCCTCCAGAATAGAACTTCTTATCTTCTCAATCTTCGTCCTTACATACCGTCCAAGCACTGCGAACTGTGTTCTGTCTGCCACAGAAGAATTTTTGCGAAAGCTTCCGTCCTTATTAAATGCGACAGGAATGGAGCCAAGACTGCTGTCCATCCTGTACACAAGCTCCGGATCTGCCTGAACCAGCCCATTCATCTTCAGTTCTTTCATAAGACCTGCACTGACTGCTTCCACATCCGCATCTATCTTCTCCTGGATCATAGGATCCTTGATATTGTAATAAAAAACTCCCGCAGGAATAATCTCCTTATCCGGATATTTCTTCTGCTCTACACGCAGAGCACCATCCAGATAGATCATCAGCTGTAACTGCAGGCCATGATACAGATAAACCAGGTCAAAGGATGTATTTCCGGTTTTATAATCAATCACCTTCACATACACCTTATTCTGATCTTCCATAATATCTACTCTGTCAATCCGTCCTCCCCCGAAGGTTACCTCAAAGCCTTCTGGCTGAAATTCTCCCTGTTCCAGCTGTTTCTGAAGTGCCCATACCGTCCTTCTGAGGATTCTCCTTGTTCTCTCGATCATATATTCATTTCTGGCACTGCTTTTGAGCACCGTGTTTCCATAATCTGCCACAATATTATCCAGACACCGGTCCGCAATCTCATTCCGTTCCTGTTCTGTCAGCTCTGTCCATTTCATGCCTCTTTTTCGCACTTCTTCTGCAAAGCTTTCCAGTGCTTCATGCATAACATTTCCCATATCCATAGGTTTAAACTCATATTCCACACGCTCGGTAAGCTTCATTCCATACTGAAGGAAATGTGCAAATGCACAGGCTGCAAAACGTTCCAGTCTGGTAGCACTGTAAGGTGAAACCTCTCCGTATAATGCCTTCGCCACACTCTGGCTGATAATGTCCTCTGGTTTTCCGGCAAAAGCCGACTGTACCAGCTTCTGTACTCTGCTTCTGTATTCCGTATTCCGCAGATACCAGCTATAAAGCTCTCCAAACATTGCATCCGTCTCATCTGCCTGCTCCAGAATATCCTCATGTTCTTTCTCTGTCTCCTGTACCAACTTCTCCAGAAACAGATCAATCCCAGCTTCCGGATTTTCCGGATAACAATAATTGTTTATAGAATTTTTATGGGGTCTGACCCCGGCTCCACCCTCAATTTCCAGCTTCGGATACAGACTGCGTATACTCCCGATCAGATATGCCGGACTTATGCCTTCTCCTTTTGCATTGGTATCACTATAGGAGAGGATCAGCTTTTCTCCCGGTTTCGTCATATTCAGATACAGATAAAACCTCTGCATATTCATCAGTTCTTTAGGCCCCGGTGCCAGTTCCACTCCCTGCTCCTGGAAGAAATCCCTGTCAAGCTCTGATAAGATTCCGCCTGTCTGTGTGCTCTTTGGGATATTTCCCTCATTCACGCCAACAAAGAACAACGCCTTAATCTCCTTTAAGCGGGATCGTTCCATATCACCCACCATTACCTGATCTATGCTCGGCGGAATCAGCGCTACTTTTGCCTGAGAAAGTCCTGATTCCAGAAGCTGTCGGAACTCCTGTCTGTTTACCGTTTCTTCGCCAAGAATCTCAACCATCTTATCCAGCAGGTCCATCACAATTCCATAAATCTGGTTATATTCTTTTTCCATTGCTTTATCGCCTGACTCTTTAAACTTTCGCTCCTGTCGTTTCAGTTTCTGCCAGACATTGCTTTTTTGGATAAACTCACAGAGAATCCGGCAGTACTCTTCCACTGTCTTCTTCCCGGAACCAAATCCCTGTGCAAGTTCCCTTACTTCTTCCGCAAAGATTTCTCTGATCTCATTCAGTTCCTGTATCTTCTCCGCTTCCATTCCTCTGTATACACGAACCCATTTTTCAGACCATTTCTTATATCCCCGGATTCCCAGCGCCAGCACGTAATTCTCCAGCTTATCAGCCTGTTCTCTGGTAACTTCTGACATCCCGCATCTGAGATAACGGAAAACACTCTCATAAGGAAATCCCTGTACCGCCATCTCCATGGCAGCGCGCAGATACTCCACAAAAGGATTCATCATTACCGAGTGCTTCTCGTCAATAAAATATGGAATATCTGCCTCCTCAAATACCTGTGCTGCAAGTCTTGCATATTCTTCCAGATTTCCTGTGATCACTGCAATCTCACCATAGCGGTATCCGCAGGTACGCACAAGTTCTGACATCCTTCTGGCAGCCTCCCGCATTTCTTCCAGGGGGGATGGCGCAGTAAATATTTTTATCTCCTGCTGTTCTTCGGCATACACGCCCTTTCTGTAGCGGAAGATATTTTTCTCCAGAAACTGTAAGGCAGGTGCCTGTGCAAACCGGGACTGTCCGGATGGTTTCAGATACACTGGATCCTCCAGATCTCTGGTCAGCCCTGCAAGTGTCCGTATCATCTGCTTGCTCATAAAGAAAAGCTGATAAGGTTTTCCCGGAGAAAAAGCATCCTCCCGTTCGTCCATAGTCACAGTAACACTTATGCGGTCAGCAATGACCAGAAGTTCCCTGAGCACATTGACCTGAATTGGCGTGAATCCGGTAAATCCATCAAAGAGAAATTCCGCTCCCTTAAGTTTCTCGGAAAAAGGAAGCTGTTTAAGCAGGACATCCATCACCTCTTCCCCTGTCATATAATGCCCCTTCAGGAATTCCCTGAATGACTGATAAAGGATTCCCACATCCTTAAGCTTCATTTCAAGTAATGGCTGATCTTTGGCCTTCTCTTTCATTTCTGCCAGATTCTCTTCTCTGATATCATACTGCATAAATTCTGAAACCAGAGACTTCACCTCATCCAGATATCCCGGCTTATTCATCTGACTTCCCAGATAGGCAAGTTCCTTTCTGTGCTGCTGCACCATTTTCTGCAGCACCATGCTTTTTCCCGTATCTTCCAGAACCTTTCTGTTATCTCCGCCGGTTTCTTCA
Source organism: Blautia sp. Marseille-P2398 (assembly GCF_964240315.1). Lineage (NCBI taxonomy): Bacteria > Bacillati > Bacillota > Clostridia > Lachnospirales > Lachnospiraceae > Blautia > Blautia sp. Marseille-P2398. Next base: position 161,843 of record NZ_CAXSTD010000009.1, on the reverse strand, counting down.
AATACACGGTACGCAAGACGTTCAAAGCTCAGGATGTCAATATTCAGGATTCCTTTTCCCGGATGCATTTCCACCAGCGTCTTCTGTGTCTGCATGGTAAACTGCTCCGGAACAATAATATAGTAATTTCTCTCCGGATGTTCCATGGACTCCCGGATTACTCTCTCATATGCAAAATAAGACTTTCCGGCACCGGAACTGCCGATAATAAACTGTAATGACATTCTTCTCTCCTTACTGTCGGTTACTCACATTCGTTGTTTCAGTATATCATAATTTAAGCACTTCTGTAATAGAATATACAAAACCATCCAGGAGGCGTGTACCATGAGTGCAAAAACAAAAATCATAGTCCTACATATGAAGGAAGTTATATACACCGGCATCTTTCTCCTTCTTGCTGTCATCCTGGCTATTGTACTTTTTTTCATGTTTGGACCCGGTCAGAAAAAAAGTGCCTCAGCCGATGCCAAAAGCCTGTACAAACCGGGAATTTATACTTCCTCCATCGACCTGAATGAAAACACCTTTGACCTGGAAGTAACCGTTGACTCTGACAGGGTAACTTCCATCCGTCTGGTAAATTTAAGCGAAAGCACCGCAGCCATGTTTCCTCTCATGGAACCGGCTCTGGAATCACTGGCCAGCCAGATCTATACCTCCCAGTCGCTGGAAAATATCCAATATTCCGAAGATCAGAAATATACCTCCATGATTCTTTTGAATGCAATTGAAACAGCACTGAAAAAAGCGGAGAACAACTGATCGTTCTCCGCTTCACCATGCAAAATCACGCGGATAGAATCATCCACTCCGCTATGCGATTCTAAATATCCATATTTTCAAGCTGCTCCAGCCATACTCCTACACTTGCATCACTTGGCATTCTCAGATCACCTCTCGGTGAAACCGCAACGCTTCCCACCTTCGGGCCATCCGGAAGACAGGAACGTTTAAACTGCTGTGCAAAAAATCTCCAATAGAAGGTTTTCAGCCATTTGAAGATTGTCTCCTTATCATACATTCCTTCAAAAGTCTCACATGCCAGCCTGTAAATTTTCTCCGGTTCAAATCCTGCACGAAGCATATAGTACAGATAGAAATCGTGAAGTTCATAAGGTCCCACCAGATCTTCTGTCTTCTGTGCGATCTTGCCATCCTTAGGCGGCAGAAGCTCCGGACTTACCGGTGTATCCAGAATATCAAGAAGAACCTCTGTCAGCTTCTCATCTTTGCAGGTATCCGCATAATAACGTACAAGATGACGCACCAGAGTTTTCGGCACTGAAGCATTCACGCCGTACATGGACATATGGTCACCATTGTAGGTTGCCCATCCCAGAGCCAGTTCAGACAGATCTCCTGTTCCCACCAGAATCGAGCCATCCTGATTTGCACTGTCCATCAGGATCTGCGTTCTCTCTCTTGCCTGGCTGTTCTCATAAGTCACATCATGCACAGACGGATCATGAGCAATATCCCTGAAATGTACATTTACTGCTTCTTTGATATTGATCTCACTTAAAGTCGCACCCAGACACTGACTTAATTTGCAGGCATTCTGATAAGTTCTGTCTGTGGTTCCAAAGCATGGCATGGTAATACAGTGGATATCCTTTCTGTCCGCACCGGAAAGGTCAAAGGCTCTTGCGATCACAAGCAGTGCCAGTGTGGAATCCAGACCTCCGGAAAGTCCCACTGTTGCCTTATGGCAATGGATATGATCCATACGTTTCTTAAGTCCCATTGCCTGGATATTCAGGATTTCATCACAACGCATATCCCTTTCTTCTTTTCGTGAAGGTACAAAAGGATACTGCGAATATTTTCTGGTCAGTTTTGTCTCTTCCACATTCAGATGGAAGCTCACTTTAATATGGTCACTGTCGTCAGCCGGCTGATAAGTAGTCAGTCTTCTTCTCTCATCGTTCAGCCTCTGCACATCAATCTCACTGTATACAATACCATTGTGGAAACGTTTTCCTTCTGCAAGGATCACTCCATTCTCTGCGATCATATTCTGACCGCCAAAGACCAGATCCTGTGTGGACTCACCTTCTCCTGCATTTGCATATACATATCCGCACACCAGACGTGCAGACTGTCCGGAAACAAGATCTCTGCGGTAGCTGTCCTTTCCGACCATCTCATTGCTGGCTGACAGATTCACGATCAGATTCGCTCCTGCCTGTGCATGGAGAACGCTTGGCGGCAGTGTCACCCATAAATCCTCACAGATCTCTGCTGCTGCCACAAGCTCCGGCTCCTCCTCACAGATAAAAAGAATGTCTGTTCCGAAAGGAACTCTCTTTCCCTCAATATCCACATATTCCAGACATCCAAGACCTGATGCAAAATGGCGCTGCTCATAAAACTCTCCATAGTTTGGAAGATAAGTTTTCGGAACCAGCCCAATGATCTCGCCTCTGTTTAAAACCGCTGCCGCATTATATAATTTTCCATGATTTCTGAAAGGCACACCTATAAAAACAAGGGCATCCACATCAGCAGTTTCCTTTGTGATCTTCAGCAAAGTTTCCCAGGCGCTGTCGAGAAGACGTCTCTGCAGGAAAAGGTCCTGACAGGTATAGCCTGTGATACAAAGCTCCGGAAAAACCATAACCTTCACATGTTCTTTTTCCATCTCATGGATCAGTCTGATAATCTCATTTCCATTGGCATTGCAGTCTGCAACTGTGATATAAGGTGTTGCGGCCGCTGTTTTGATATAACCGTTTTTCATTTTCTACCTCTTCTTCCCTGTGCTCCGGCAGATCTATCTGTCAGTACATTTGCATCTCTTATTTACATTTACGCAGGATTTCTTTCAGTTCTTCCACTGTAAATTCATAATTCTTATTACAGAAATGGCAGTTCATCTCGATGGACTTACCTTCCTGGATCATTTCATTGAGTTCTTTTCTTCCGATGCTGATCAGGGCTTTCTCCACTCTTTCTCTGCTGCAGTTACAGTAAAATTCCGTAGGAACTTTCTCATTGATCTCCATGTCAAAGCCCTCCAGGACTTTCTCAAGCAGACTCTCAGGAGTATGTCCCTCTTCCAGAAGATTTGTGACAGATGTGATTTTCTGTACATTTTCCTCAAGCTTAGCAATTGTGCTTTCTTCTGCAAACGGCATCAGCTGCACGATAAATCCGCCAGCCTGACGTACTGTATTGTCTTTATTCATAAGAACTCCGAGACCAACTGCTGACGGTACCTGTTCACTTGTGGCAAAATAATAGGTAAGGTCTTCTGCGATCTCACTGGTCTGAAGCGCAACCTGTCCAACATAAGGCTCTTTCAATCCCATATCCTTGATCACATTCATAAATCCTATACCGACAGCACCTGCAACATCCAGTTTACCCTTGCTGTTTGCCGGGATACATACATCAGGATTTCCCACATATCCCTTTACACGACCTTTGGAATCTGCTGTCACAGTAATTCCTTCCAGAGGACCTCCTGCCTTAATCTGAAGTGTGAGGATGTCCTTATCCCCCTTCATCATGGTACCCATCATGGCACCTGCTGTAAGCAGACGTCCCAGTGCCGCTGTTGCAACCGGGCTTGTATTGTGATCCTGTCTCGCTGTTTCTACTGTTTCTGTAGTAACTGCCGCAAATGCACGAATCTGATCATTCGCTGCAATTGCTCTGATAATATAATCGTTCATTCGTTTATTACTCCTGTTATTTCTTTCATATTATTTTCATTTTGTTCATGGCTTAACATCAAATCAATAGCAATTCCCGTAAATAATGCATTAATTAAGAGGCTTGCTATAATCGCATCAATCCGCACGATGTGTCTCAGGTTTCTCCGGAATCCTTCCATGATATCCGTTCTGTGCACTTTTTCCATGCTCTCTTGCAACAAAAGTCAGACGTTCACAATTCTCATCACCCGGATTATGAGTATATGCATCACAGACTGCCACCAGTTCCATTCCTGCTTTCACAATCATAGCCTTGATTGCTTCTATGGAATATGCTTTCTGTACATGTTCCTCCTCACACTTCTCATACAATCCGTCTTCTCTTGGAAGAAAAAGTGCCAGTTCATATACATTCAGGGCATTTTCCCTGTCATAACTGTTCTCCCAGATAAAGCTTCCGTCCTCTCTGTCCTCAGCAATAGTCGTATCACCGATCACATCCCGGTATTTATGGATCGTATTCATATCAAAAATGAACAGTCCGCCCGGATCCAGATAATTATTTACCAGCGCAAAAAGATACTCCAGATCTTCTTCGTCCGTCAGATAATTCATACTGTCACAGACACTGATCACAGCGCGAACCGTACCATATAACTCAAAATCCTGCATATCCTGCAAAAGATACAGAATATCATGACCGGATTCTGCCCGCTTCTCCATAGCCTCTGCAAGCATCTCCTCAGAATTATCGATACCGATCATATCATATCCGGCATCTGCAAGCATCTCTGTCACAGTACCTGTTCCACATCCCAGCTCCAGAACCAGACCATCCCTGATCCCGTCCTGAGCCAGTGTTTCTATAATATAGTCTGCCCATTCACGATAGTTTACATTATCCATGAAAACATCATAAACACCGGCAAATCTTCCATATGATTCCATTCATCAGCCCTCATTATCTACCTGTTTTACTGTTCACTCCGTTCACAGCAACACATATTTTCCCTGCTATTCTACCACAACATCCGTTCTTATGTAAATAACAGGTTGGTCTCTGTCAGCGCAAAAAAGGACGACTGTTTTTTACAGCAGCCGTCCTTTTCAACTTTTCTGTTACTGATTCTTAGGCATATAGCGGACATACGCCGGTTCTCCATGATAGTAATAGTCAACACCGTTCTCATCATAAACGTCCTCACCATTAGCAAAATCATAGGTATTTCCGTCATCATCACACCATGTACCGTCACCGTTCGGATAAATTACAAGCGGATATCCGTCGGAGTTTCTGTAAATAGTTCTTGTCTGATCTGTATCATAGTCCGGATCATCTGTTCCTACAGGTGTTCCGTCTGCATAATATCCATTGGAGGAACCATCGTCATAATCATAAGATCCGTCGCTGCTGCCATCAGAAGTATAGTCTGAAGAACTGTAATCTGATGAACCGCCCGATGAAGTATCACTGTAAGAACCGTCTGTACCTGCTGAAGAACTTCCATCTGATGAACTGCCGGATGCTGTTTGGTCTGTACCTGCAGCCGCTGTTCCTGTAGTTCCTGAAGTGCCGTCCGCAGTTGTACCTGCTGTAGTTTCTGAAGTTTTTCCTGTTGCTGCTGCTTTCAGTACAGAATCACCGGAAATAGTGAATGAATCAACAGAAGTCTTGATTCCTGCCAGTGCTTTCTCATCCTTTACAGAACCTGCAACACTGTAAAATTCTGTTGTATTATCTGTGAAATATTTATTTACAACATATTTATAGTCACTCTTATCAGTGAGGTAATGAACTGTATAGCTGTAAACATTTACACCGCTGACTTCCTCTGATTTATAATCCTGGATCTCAAAATCTGTACCTTCTACAAGATTATCTGCCTTTACAAGTGCAGAGGCTGTATCCTGTGAACTTGGAATGATCGCCACAGACATATCCTCCTCACCAGAACCATGCAGGATCAGGAGTTTGCCCTGTTTCGGTGACTCGAAGCTTAACATATCGTCAGAATCTGATTTATTCGCCCATGTCGCATCCGGAAGTTTAATGGATACTGCTTTGTTCTTAGATGTATAGGTAGTATTCTGGGCATTGGCTGGTGCAGGGGTAGGAGTTGCTTTCGCTGCTTTGGTTGGCTCCGGTGTAGGAGTTACCTGTACCACACTTGAATCCTCGTCACTGCCGCCTCCAAAGCATGCAGTCATGGAAACAGATAATACAGTTGTTAAGGCCAATAACATTAGTACTCTTTTATTTTTCATAATATCCTCCTTAGAATAGATATATAGTCTTCAGGTAATATTTGATATCAGGTCAGGAGAGGAAACCTCTCTCTGATATTATTATAACTGTTCCGTACTTTATAAAATATGATATCAGGGTCAAAAGATATTTTGCCCCTAACATTATATATTTTACAATTTCATTACATAGATGTCAATGTCGATTTCTCAGCCTTCTGCGATTTGCATAGTCTGTCATAACGCCATTTTTCTGCTTCATCATACCATTTATCTTTTTTTCTCTGTAACTGAGAGATTACTTGTTACTGTGAACGGAGTGAACAGTAACGATTACTTTTTTATTTTTCCACTTCATACATATGCAGTTCATGAAGGGCTCTTGTTGCAGCGATATATCTCGCCTGACGCACAAGCGGGCTCTGATCTTTCTGCGGAAATACTGCAAATACCTGATCAAATTCCAGACCTTTTGCCAGATAGAATGTCGTAACTGTAAGACCTTTCTTAAAGCTTGTGCTGTTTCTGTCCAGATAAGACAGACGTTCTTTTATATCAAATCCTTTTTCTCCCAGAATTTCTTTCAGAAGAAGCCACATATGTTCTGCTTCTTTCTCTGTACGCAGGACAACCGCTGCTGTTTCATATTCTTCTTCGCCGAGTTTCAGAGTTTCTGCAATCTCTTCCGCAGCATGGCTCATATCTGCAAATATTTTCTCCTCCACCGGAGCACCATGACGTTCAAAGAGTTCCATATCTTCAATACCCGCAAGCTGATTTGCATAAGACGCAATCTCTATGGTGTTACGGTAACTCTTATTCATAATGATCTTGTGGATATCCCTCCCGAAAATTTTCGGCAGAAATTTCAGCACATCCTGCTGTTTATCATCCATAGTCTGTGCCCGGTCACCCAGGATCGTCATTCTGCAGGAGAAAATCCTCTGCAGAATTTCATACTGAAGCCTTGAGTAATCCTGCATCTCATCTACCACCAGATGCTTGATATTGCTTCTTCCCTGCTGGCTCTGCAAACGATATTTCAGGTAAAGAACAGGATAAACATCCTCATATTTCAGCTTTCTTTTCTCATAAGAAACACGCGGAAGTCCTTTGTATCCATTTTCTTTCAGGAACTGACTGTAGATCACATAAAGATCTCCGGTCACATACAGCTTCATGAATTTCTCACGGATCAGGTCTTTCTCATCATCTGCCAGATCACGTTCCCGCAGAGTTTCCACCTCGTCAATGAAATAATCTGCAACTGCATCCATCCTTGAGAGCAGTGGAAAATCCTGGAATTTGAAATAAAACAATTCAATAATCTCTGATTCTTTCTTTACAAATCCCTTATATTCCACATCTTTAAAATTCATCAGCCGGTCTTCCAGTTCCACCAGATAGCGTTCCATAAGATTTATAAATTCCATGGACTGTTTCTCCTCTGCCAAAGAAGCTTTCTGCGGAAAACGGATTCTGCGTTCAATTTCATCATAGCGGTCTTCGCAGTCAGAAACTGTATCCCGAAGCTGCTTATAGGCAAAAAGATCAAAGCTCATTTCCTTAATATTCTCTTCTCCCAGTTCAGGAAGGATATGGGAGATATAATCGGAAAACACTCCATTTGGTGACAGGATCAGAATATTGGAAGACTTCAGATTCTGTCTGTCATGGTAGAGAAGATAGGCGATCCTGTGAAGCGCCACGGAAGTTTTCCCGCTTCCTGCTGCACCCTGGATCACCATGATCCTGTCTTTGGTATTTCGGATAATGGCATTCTGCTCCTTTTGAATGGTACGGATAATGTTCTTAAGCTGTACCTCACCGTTACTTCCCAGCTCTGCTTTCAGGATCTCATCATCGATCTTCACATCACTCTCAAATTCGTAGATCATTTTTCCGTTGCGGATCTTATACTGCCATTTCGAAGCAACCTCACCATGAATCTCGCCCATGGGAGCCTCATAAGAAGCTGGTCCTTTGTCATAGTCATAAAACAGACCGCTTACCGGAGCACGCCAATCGTATACTAATGGAATATGCCCTGCTTTCTCTGCGAAATTTCCAATTCCAATATAAAAGATCTCCGGTTCGTCCTCTCCTTCGTAAATGAAATCCACTCTTCCGAAGAATGGAGAATCTGCCATTCTGCGAAATCTCTGTTTTAGAATCAGCTGCTCTTCATTTGCGGAAATCTGGCGGAACAATGCCTGCTGATTATCATAATTCTCATAACCATACTGGTCCATCTCTGTATAATTTTCCCAGTAATACTCATGCATTCCCTCAATCTCTTTCTGGCCTTCCACCAGAGAAAGGCTGATTTCTGTGATACGTTCTTTTAATTTTTCCAGCACATAGCCCAGATATTCTCTGCCATTTTTCTTATCTGTCATATTGTTGATATCCTCTGATATTTGCAACTGTTCAGTAACTTCACAGTTACAATACTCCTTATTATTGTTATCATTTTCTCTTGTTATTATGATGATAAAATATAGTTACTGTTCACTCCGTTCCCAGCAACACGCTTCGCGATGCAGGAAATATGAACCTCCTTGTGCAATGCCCAAGGAGTATCGTTTGCTTCGCAAACTTAATTTATGCTAATCGCATAAATTCGCGCGGTATGTCTCGGGTTTTCTGTGACCTTCGCTCACAAAAAACACCTCGCGGGATATTACCAGTGAACAGTAACAAAATATATCAATTTCCGTAGATTGGTTTTTAATTATAACATATTACCCTCTTACAGAAAAGACGTAAATTTGCACGGTATATCTCGATTCATCTGTTTCTATGCATCCATAAGAAGCTGCAGTAAACAATAATAAAAATCCCTCATCCAGTATCTGTGGATCCTATATCTGCCGGATATATTCTCTTTCACAAATACCCTGAGGGATTTATAATACATTTCTTTCTTACAGTAATTTCATTTTTTCAGAAATTGCCATAGATTTACACCATGATTTATATCATGATTTCCATACTGTAATTTTCTATTTCAGGCAGTTGCCTTATTCTCAAACTGACTGTTATACAGGTCTGCATAGAAGCCTTTCTTAGACAGAAGCTCTTCATGATTTCCCTGCTCGATAATGTCACCGTCTTTCATAACCAGGATCAGATCTGCATCCTTGATGGTAGAAAGTCTGTGTGCGATCACAAAGCTGGTTCTGCCCTTCATCAGATTGTCCATGGCTTTCTGGATACGCACTTCGGTTCTGGTATCTACAGAGGAGGTTGCCTCATCCAGGATCAGGATCTTATTATTGGCAAGAATTGCCCTGGCAATAGTGAGAAGCTGTTTCTGTCCCTGGGAAATATTACTGGTTTCTTCATCCAGAACCATGTCATAGCCGCCCGGCTGCTGCATGATAAAGTTGTGCACATGGGCAGCCTTTGCTGCTGCGATCACCTCTTCATCTGTAGCATCCAGACGTCCGTAACGGATATTTTCCATAATGGTTCCTGAGAACAGCCAGGTATCCTGGAGCACCATACCAAACATCTCTCTCAGACTACTTCTGTTAAAGTCTTTGATGTCATAACCATCTATCTTAATACTTCCGCCATTGAGATCATAGAATCTCATAAGCAGTTTCACCATAGTTGTCTTTCCTGCACCTGTGGGACCTACAATGGCAATCTTCTGGCCATCCTTCACATCTGCAGAGAAATCATTGATAATGATCTTATCCGGATTGTAACCGAATTTTACATGTTCAAACTGTACATCTCCTGTAAGTGTATTAACATCTACAGGGTTCTTCTCATTCTGGCTCTCTTCCTGCTCCTCCAGGAATTCAAATACTCGTTCGGAAGCTGCTGCTGAGGACTGTAACAGGTTTGTAACCTGTGCGATCTGCTGGATTGGCTGTGTAAAGTTACGGATGTACTGGAAGAAGGACTGGATATCACCGACTTCAATACTTTTTTTGATTACAAACACGCCGCCTAAGAGAGCTACCATTACATATCCAAGGTTACCTACAAACTGCATGATGGGCATCATCATTCCTGAGAAGAACTGAGATTTCCATGCAGATTCATAAAGCTTCTGATTGTCTTTCTCAAATTCTTCTACTACATCATTCTCTTTGTTGAAAACCCGGACCACATTATGACCACCGAAGTTTTCTTCGATCTGACCGTTTACTTTACCCAGATAGCTCTGCTGATCCTGAAAGTATTTCTGGGAATGCTTCATGACAGTCTGGATGATGAACATGGAAACCGGCAGGATCAGAAGTGCTGCCAGAGTCATCCACACATTGATGGAAAGCATCATAATAAATACACCGATCAGGGTTGTCACTGATGTGATCAGCTGTGTCAGACTCTGGTTCAGACTCATCTGCAGAGTATCCACATCATTGGTGATACGGGAGAGGATCTCACCGTTTGTTCTGCTCTCATAATAGTTCAGAGGCAGTCTGTTGATTTTCTTTGAAATATCTTTTCTCAGATTATAGGTAACATCATTGGAGATCCCTGACATTACGAATCCCTGTACAAAGGAAAAGCATGCACTTAACACATATAATCCAAGTGTCCATAACAGGATCATCCCGATCTTTCCGAAGTCAATTTCACCGGTTCCGTTTACCTTGGCAACCAGGCCGTTAAACAGCTCTGTGGTCGCCTTACCTAAAATCTTAGGCCCTACAATACTAAACACAGTTCCCGCTACTGCAAAGATAAACATCAGTATAAAGCGGAATTTATATCGTCCCATATAACGGAAAAGCTTAGCCATGGAGCCCTTGAAGTCTTTCGCCTTTTCGCCGGACATCATACGTCCATGTCCTCCCATAGGACCTCTTCTTCTCTGTTCGCTCATGCCAGTTCCTCCTCTGATAACTGAGATCTTGCAATCTGCTGATATACCTCACAATTTGCCATCAGTTCCTTATGAGTTCCAATGCCTGCCATATGTCCGTCGTCCAGTACAATGATCTGGTCTGCACCAAGGATAGTACTGATCCTCTGGGCAACGATCACAGTAGTTGCATCCTTGGTGTACTCCTTCAATGCCTTTCTTAACTGACTGTCAGTCTTAAAGTCAAGGGCAGAGAAGCTGTCATCAAAGATAAATATCTCCGGATCCTTTGCAATGGCTCTGGCAATGGACAGACGCTGTTTCTGTCCGCCCGAAACATTGGTACCTCCCTGTGATACAGGAGATTCATATTTCTCCGGTTTGGTATCAATAAATTCTGTAGCCTGTGCAACCTCTGCTGCTTCCTTTACCTGTGCATCAGTGATCTCCGGCTTACCATAGCGGATATTTGAATCAATGGTACCTGAGAAAAGTACACCCTTCTGCGGCACATATCCCAGTTTGTCACGAAGTTCTTTCTGAGTCATGTCACGGACATCCACACCATCTACTTTAACAGAACCCTTTGTCACATCATAGTATCTGGGAATCAGATTGATCAGGGTACTCTTACCACTTCCAGTACTTCCGATCACTGCGATTGTCTGACCTTTCTTTGCTTTAAAGGAAATGTCTGTCAGTACATTCTCACCTGCTTCCGGGTAAGCGAAGGATACATGATCAAATTCAATCTCACCTTTCACATTTTCTGACGGATGTACCGGAGTTTCCGGATCCTGAATAGAAACCTCTGTTTTCAGAACCTCATCAATACGAAGCGCTGCCACATTTGCTCTTGGAAGCATAATGGACATTGCAGTGATCATCAGGAAGGACATGATGATCTGCATCGCATACTGGATGAATGCCATAACATTACCAACCTGCATGGTTCCGTTGTCTACTGCATGGGAACCACTGTAAATAATAAGTACAGATACACCATTCATGATCAGCATCATAATGGGCATCATAAAAGTCATACATCTGTTGACAAACAGGTTTGTTTTTGTCAGATCCAGATTTGCTTTCTCAAAACGCTCTTCCTCATGCTTCTCACGGCTGAATGCGCGGATAACAGGAATACCTGTCAGGATCTCACGGGATACCAGATTCAGTCTGTCGATCAGAGTCTGTAAGATAGTGAATTTTGGCATTGCCACCTGGAACAGCACAAAGATCACAATCAGGATCAGACCAACTGCCACACCAAGGATCCATGTCATGGAAGAATCTGTGTTTAATACCTTGATCACACCACCAATACCAAGGATCGGCGCGTACAGAACAATACGGAACATCATTGCCATAACCTGCTGTACCTGCTGCACATCATTGGTGCTTCGTGTGATCAGGGATGCTGTGGAGAATTTATGATATTCTCTGCTGGAGAAGCTCATAACCTTGCGGTAAATGCTGTTTCTCAGGTCATGACCAAGTCTGCCTGCCACTCTGGCCGAAATAAATGTGACGCTGATTGCTGCCAGCATGATCACCAGTGCCATGGCAAGCATTCTGATACCTGACATCAGGATGTAATGCATCTGAATGGCATCCACATCTTTCCCCAGTGCTTCATATTCTGAAGCAACAAAGGAAACACCAGCCTGTGTCACAATAGACTCCGGCATATCTTTCAGCTTCTCATCCACCTGACTCATAATCTGCTGTACTGCTTCTTCCGGCATCTGCGCCAGCGCTGTCAGTGGGTCTGTTCCCTCCGGAAGGCCCATCTGTGCAACCATTGCCTGCCCCTGTTCACTGTCTTCGGAAAAGGCAGATACCATCATCATTGCCTTGGAGAAATCCTCATTTAAATTCTCTCTGGTTTCTTTGGAAATATCATCGTTTAATACCCAGGTATCATCTTCCTGTGTATAATTCTGTGAAACTTCCTTTTTCTGATCCTCATCCATAAAAATCTGAAGATTCTGCAAGGTTGAATCCCGAAGCTTATCCGGCACACTGTCTTCAATACCTTTCTGCTGGATACCTACATTAATAATCTTGGAGGTATAATCCGGCAGGGAAAGATCACAGTACGCCTGCAGAAACAGAAGTGCTATGATCAGGACAATGTATCCCGCTGATTTCTTCAGATATTTCATCAGTTTAATCATTGCTTGATTCCCTCGTTTCCTATTTTTAATATGTATGTCTGTTTAAACTCACGTGTCAGTTCTTTCACAGACAATATTTTTTATCTGAACATGCTGATACAGTTTTCTCAATCTGCTCCACCATGTATTTTTCAGTTTCTACCTGTTGACAGGTATCTCCGAAATATTATCCAGAATCTGCCCAAAAAACCTTCGTAAAAGACATAGCTCTGCTTCGCTGAAATTGCTGAACATCACTTTTTCCACAGCTTTGCTTTCCTGCTGGAGCTCCTCCACGATTTTTCTTCCGTTTTCTGTCAGATATACACGCATGATGCGTTGGTCTTTATCATCACGTTTCCTGCAGACAATGTCGGCTTTCTCCAGACGCTGGATACTTACATTAACAGTGGGCGGTGTTACACCCATACGCTCTGCAATCTCCTTCTGGCTGCAGCCGTTATTTCTGTATACGATCATAATGATCGGCATCTGTCCCTGCTGGATACCGATTTCCCGTATACGCTGCATACATCTCATACCATATTGGCGATTGATCTCCATAAAGAGCGCAGGCATGCTTTTCTCTTCTCGTTTCTCTTTCTTCTCCTCTTCCGGGCACCACATAACTTCACTCCTTTCCGGCCTCTGTCCTCTTTCAGGTCTGATATTATTCTTTAATTAGCCTGACTAATCATATATAATATACTTTTAGACAAAAAATGCAAGTGTTTTTTGTGCAGTTTATAATTATTTTAGATTTAACTTTGATATTTCCAATTTGTAAATATTCAATTTTATTTTGTCCGGCTAATATTTTTCATCTCAGGTCGAATAAAATTTCCAGTATTCTTCAAGTTCTATCTCTGCATGACTTCTTTATAAAATTCTATAAACACATTAATTGCCGGAGACCGCCATTTATTTTTGTGGAGCAGCAACTGTGTCCATACAGTTACCGGGCAGCCGGCAACATCCAGTCTTTTAATCTGTCCGTCTTTCACATATTTCTCCGAAATAAAATCCGGAAGAAAGGAAAGCAGGCTGCTGTTTTTTACCAGTTCACATATCTGAAGCGGATTTCCGATTTCAAGAACCGGACGGATTTCCAGTGATTGGGACGCAAGGGTTTCATTCAGTATTTTTCTGTAGCTCATGGCTTGTTCTGTTAACACAAACTCATTCTGAGAAATTTCACTTAATTTCCATGAACAGCCTGCAACAGGATTATCAGCCGCTACAATAAAATGAACCTGTTCTTCCTGTTCCGCACAAATAATAAAATCCGAATCATAAATATGCCTGTCCAGAGTAAAAACTAAATCTGTTTCGTTCTTCCGCAATTTATCAAACATCTGCTCTGTACCGTTTTCTGTTATCTCTACTTTTATTTCCGGATACTGATGATGAAAACGCAGAAAATCATTTTTAAAATATCTGCTGCAGACAGAACTGGACATAGACAACCGAATCTCGCCTTCAATGCTTTCAGCCGAATTCAGCGAATCAAGCATTTTCGCCTGTGCCTTCAGAATATTTCGAGCCTGCTGCAAAACTAAAACTCCCTTTTCCGTAAGATTGATTTTATGATAATAACGGTCAAACAGCCTGACATCAAGTTCCTTTTCCAGTTGTTTAATCTGTGAAGAAACTGTAGACTGCGTATATCCCAGTTCTTTTGCAGCAGCCGAAAATCCGGAATATTCACATACTGCAATAAAAGTTTTTAACACATTTGTATCCATAGTTCATTCCTTCCCATAACTTTCCAGTATTTTTCCATTGAAACATTGAATCGTTATTTTTTATAAACGATATTTTCAATAATATACAACAAAACAATCAATTTTACAAATATTGTTTTTTATCTTATAATATCCCTTATATGAACTTCTGAAGGGAGCGTTATCTTATGAAACGTGAACAGCTTGGAAGCCGGCTTGGCTTCATTATGCTTTCCGCCGGCTGCGCCATTGGCTGCGGAAATGTATGGAAATTCCCGTGGATGTGCGGGCAAAATGGCGGCGGCAGCTTTATGCTGATCTATCTTCTGTGTCTGGTCATCCTGGGAATCCCGGCTCTTGTGTTGGAATTTTCCATCGGAAGAGCGGCTCAGACAAGTCCCCTTTTCATGTACCGTAAGCTGGAAAAACCAGGACAGAAATGGGGGATTTTCGGCTGGTTCTGTCTGCTTGGCAACATTGCCCTGATGGCATTTTACACTGTTGTCTGCGGCTGGATCATTTATTATTTTGTACAGTTTCTCAGAGGTAAAAATGGTTCGCTGGGATTTTCATCCATGATCTCCTCTCCCTCTGTGAATGTATTCTTCTTACTGGTCACTGTAGTCATTGCATTTTTCATCCTTTCCTTCAATCTTCAGGGAGGACTGGAACGTGTGACAAAATATATGATGTCTGCACTGCTGGTACTGATGCTTGCTCTCGCTGTGCACAGTCTTTTTCTGAAAGGCGCTGGTGAGGGAATGACCTTTTATCTGAAACCGGATTTCTCAAAGATTGATGGTTCGGTGATCGTAGGGGCAATGAACCAGGCATTCTTTACTTTGTCTACAGGCATGGGTGGCATGGCTATCTTTGGCAGCTATATTGGTAAAGAACATTCCCTGATGGGGGAAGCCATTCATGTGATCACACTGGACACACTGGTTGCATTTCTGGCAGGAGTTATTATTTTCCCTGCATGCTTCACCTTTGATCTGGAAGTAAATGCAGGTCCGAGCCTTCTGTTTGATACAATGGCAGCAGTTTTTAACAACATGTCCGGAGGTCGCATCTGGGGTTCCTTATTCTTCTTGTTCATGGTATTCGCAGCCATGTCAACCGTCCTGGGTGTGTGCGAGAATATCCTGGCAATGATCCGTGAGCTTACCGGCTGGTCCCGTCCAAAAGGCAGCGTGGTCTGCGGCACAGGTGTCTTTCTTCTGGCACTTACCACAGCCCTTGGTTTCAGCGTTTTCCACTTCCAGCCATTTGCCGAAGGAACTACCTGGCTTGATTTCTGGGATTTTATTGTTTCCAACAATATTTTACCCCTTGGCTCTCTCATCCTTGCACTCTTCTGCTGTAATAAGTTCGGCTGGGGATGGGATAACTTTATCAAAGAGAGCAATACAGGTAAGGGCTTAAAGGTACAGAGCTGGATGAAACCGCTCTTCCGGTTTGTACTTCCGATTATAATTGCCTTTATCTATATTTATGGAATGTTCACATTCAACTGGAAATAAAAAAGAAAAATAAGCTCCGTGGATCAAAACTTCTATCCACAGAGCTTATTTTTTATCCAACCATCATTTTTAATTTTAGTGAACCTTCTGATCCAGCATTCTCCGGATCAGCTCAATTGTATCCTTCAGTCCATAGTTGGCACTGTTGATACACAAATCATAATTCTCCGGTTTTCCCCATTTCTCACCGGTATAAAATTCATAATATTTCTTATGCTGCTTATCCATCTGCTTCAGGAAATGTACTGCCTGTTTCAGATTCATATTACGGATATCCATAACGTGCTGTACACGAACCTGAAAAGGAGCACTGATAAACAGGCTGATATGCGGAATGTGATTATTCTTAAGAATCGTGTCTGCGCAGCGTCCCATGATCACACAGTCTTCACTCTTTGCCAGTTCACAGATCAGATCACTCATATTGAAAAATACGGCATCCTGCTTCGGAAGTCCGTGATAACGGTTAAATTCCCTGAACCAGGTTTTCAGATCTGTATGTTTTTTCTTTCTGTATTTATCAAATCCCTCAAAACTGCCGGCATCACCCACTGCATTTTTATCTGCCTGCAGACGCTTCATAACCTGATCAAAAATCTCTGCATCATAATAGTTGATCTGAAGCTGATCTGCCAGTTCAAATCCGATATCATTACCGCCACTTCCCTGTGTACGGCTGATACAGATGATCAGATGATCATTTTCGGAAATCTCATTCTGGCGTCTTGCGATCAGATTATTCAGACTGATACGTTCTTTATCTACAATATCTGTCTGTCCAAATGTATCCGGAAGACTTTCAATCTCTTTCAGAATACTGTCATACTCTATCATAAGACGTCTTCTCTCGCTCTTATCCCTGATGGTACGGGCCATGTTACTGATCAGCGCCAGTTCACTTCTGAGCAGATGTCCGTCAGGCTTGGTATACATCAGCGCTGCCAGATGACGGAGAGTTGTTTCTTTTTGTCCTGTAAATGTACGTCCCAGAGAGGAACCCACACATTTATAAACTTCTTCGTCCAGGTTATAAATGCGTATTGCAAGTTCTTTACATTTTTCCTGATTATCCTGCATAATGATCCTCCCTCCTTATAAAAAGAATACAAACATATCGATAATAAACACCGGAACCAGAAATGCCACAGACCACAGCATATATCCGAAGAATGACGGCATCTTCACACCATTCTCATCAGAGATTGCCTTTACCATAAAGTTTGGGGCATTTCCGATATAAGTGTTGGCACCCATGAATACCGCACCACAGGAAATGGCAGACAGAATCTTGGTAGGTACTGTTCCCAGTGTAGTTGTGATTCCATTTGTAAATGCCAGCGTTCCTGCTGTTGTAAGGAATACCAGATACGTCGGTGTATTATCCAGAAAACTGGAAAGTGCACCGGTTGCCCAGAACATCTCTGCCGGTTCAGTAACTCCCAGATTCGGTCCTACCGCTTTCAGAAGCATCAATGCAGGCTGCATGGTGATAAAAATACCGATGAATAAAACCGCAACCTCTTGGATCGCGCCCCAGGTAAAATGGTTTCTGATACGGATCTGCTTATCTGTTGTCTTAAAGGAAAGAAAAGCAGCAAGCAATATGATTACAATCTCAATCAGTGCCGGGAATGTCAGGGTTACTTCTCCAAAAAGATGAATGCCTCTTACATTGCCTGCGGCATCCTGAAATGCGGACATTCCCGGAAGTACACCGCTTAAGATTACCGCGCCAACGATCATCACAAGGAAGATGATATTGTGCAGTCCATCCAGACGAAACTGAGTACCCGGTTTACGGATATCCGGTTTACGGCCATTTGCAATATCTTTTCTGTAGGAACGTTTATCAATCTGATAAAATACAAACAGCAGAATGACCATATTAAAGATCAGTACAGGGAACAGATGCAGGCTCCAGAAGAAAGGAACGCCTCGCATAAATCCCATTAACAGCGGCGGATCTCCGATTGGTGTAAGACATCCACCCATATTGGAAACCATAAAGATAAAGAAGATCATAATATGTCCTTTTCTCTTTCTCCATGAATTCATTTTAATTACCGGACGTACCATCAGCATACTGGCACCGGTGGTACCGATACAGCTTGACAGAAGAGTTCCCAGTGCAAGCAGACCTACATTAACACGGGGGGAACCTGCGAAATCACCCTCCATGGTAATATTACCAGATACGCAGAACAGGCCGAATAACAGAATGATGAATGTAAGATAATCATTCACAATACAGTCCAGAACTGTCTCTGCAGTCTTTCCGGCTCCATAAACGAAAGCAAATGGAACCACCATCAGAATGATCCATAAGGCAACAACCAGTGGCTGATGAGACTCCCACCACTCCGCTTTTACCAGAGGCATCACTGCAATACATAACAAAAGCCCTGCAAAGGGAATGCAAAGCCATACAGGTACTGTAGATGGTGCTTTACTGCCTTCTGCCGCAAATACACTCAACGGGCAAGCCAGAAGAACTGCAAAAAAAGCACCCAGTACGGTCACCAACTTTTTCAAAACTGCCACCTCCATATTGTATTTTCGTACAGCGCGATTATCATTCAGGAGATTTTTTTCATATACGTGTTTCTTCCTATTTAATATGCGCTTGTTTTTTACAGATGCAATTATATCATACAGCATACAAAAATCAATTGTGTGGATAGTGAATATTTATACTTTATTTCCTGTTTTTTTATACATTTTTTACATATTCCCTGATTATTTTCGTTTATATTTTAACGATTTAATCTTTATTACTGACATTTTTTTGTGCTGCCTTATCTATTTTTTAAAATTGTACTGATTTTGAAACACATGACCCAATAACTGCTCCGCAGTTTATCACTTTTGGGCAATTAAAGCAGGGATCTTTCTTATATGCAATACGAAAAATGCTCCCCAACAGCAATTCCCGCTGTCAGAGAGCATTTCGCATATTTCTTATATGAACTGATTGGTTGCTTCATCATACTCATAGTCGATGGAATGCATCTTCGCCACCAGTTCGTCTTTCTTCAGTCCTCTGCATGTACAGAGTGCTTCCAGGGAATCATAGTAATCCCTGAGCTGAGTATTCACATAACTCAGCAGAATCATTGGATCTTTGGGTATCATTTAGTTTCCGTCCTTTACCGTAACAATGAATTCCCCATTCTGAACATCCAGCACCAGAGTATCACCTGCGTGAACATCTCCGGACAAAATCTTTCTCGCCGCAAGAGTCTCTACATATTTCTGCAGATAGCGCTTCAACGGACGTGCACCATATACCGGGTCATAGCCATTCTCGATAACCTGATCCTTGGCTGCATCTGTCAGTTCCAGGGAAAGCTCCTGGTCTGCAAGACGTTTGTCAAGCTCGCCGACCATCAAGTCTACTATCTTACCAATATTGGATTTTGTCAAGGGCTTGAACATAATTATTTCATCCAGACGGTTCAGGAATTCCGGACGGAAATGGCCTCTCAGGTCATCCATAACCTGACTCTGAGCCTCAGGTTTGATCTCACCATTCTCATCAATACCATCCAGCAGATACGGAGAACCGATGTTGGAAGTCATGATAAGAATTGTATTCTTAAAGTCAACTGTACGTCCCTGAGAATCTGTGATACGGCCATCATCCAGTACCTGCAGCAGTACGTTAAACACATCCGGATGTGCCTTCTCAATCTCATCGAAAAGTACAACACTGTATGGTTTACGGCGGACTGCCTCAGTAAGCTGGCCGCCCTCCTCATATCCTACATATCCCGGAGGCGCTCCGATCAGTCTGGATACAGAATACTTCTCCATGTATTCACTCATATCAATTCTGACCATATTCTGTTCATCATCAAACAGATTCTCTGCCAGAGTTTTGGCAAGCTCTGTCTTACCTACACCTGTCGGACCAAGGAACAGGAAGGAACCGATAGGTTTGGTCGGATCCTTGATGCCGGCTTTGGAACGAAGGATTGCATCTGTAACCCTCTTCACACCTTCATCCTGACCTACAACTCTCTTGTGAAGCTGATCTTCCAGAGTGAGGAGTTTGGCTCTCTCGCCTTCTGTCAGTCTTGTTACAGGAATACCGGTCCATCTGGAAATAATCCTTGCGATCTCATCATCAGTAACTGCCTCATGAACCAGACTTCTGTCACTTTCTTTCACACTCTTTTCTTCGATTTCCAGCTGCTGCTGTAATTTCGGAAGTTCGCCGTACTGTAACTGTGCAGCCTTCTCCAGATCATAGTTCTGTTTTGCTTTCTGGATCTGCTTATTTACATCCTCGATCTGCTCACGAAGCTTCTGTAATTTCTCTACAGAATGCTTCTCATTATCCCACTGTGCTTTCTGTGTATTAAAGGTATCACGAAGCTCTGCCAGCTCCTTCTGAAGTGCTTCCAGACGTTCCTTACTCAGGTTATCTGTCTCTTTCTTCAGTGCAGATTCCTCAATCTCCAGCTGCATGATCTTACGGCGCTGTTCATCCAGCTCTGAAGGCATGGAGTCCAGCTCTGTCTTGATCAGGGCACAGGCCTCATCCACCAGGTCAATGGCCTTATCAGGAAGAAAACGGTCTGTGATATATCTATGTGAAAGTGTAGCTGCTGCAACCAGCGCACTGTCTGTAATCTTAACACCATGGAAGACCTCATATCTCTCCTTAAGACCACGAAGGATGGAAATGGTATCCTCCACTGTAGGTTCATCTACCATAACAGGCTGGAAACGACGTTCCAGAGCTGCATCTTTCTCAATATACTGACGATACTCATCCAGAGTTGTAGCACCGATACAGTGAAGCTCACCTCTGGCAAGCATAGGTTTCAGCATATTGCTGGCATCCATAGCTCCGTCTGTCTTACCTGCACCAACGATCAGATGTAACTCATCAATGAAAAGAATGATGTTTCCTTCACTCTTCTTTACTTCTTCAAGGACTGCTTTCAGACGTTCCTCAAACTCACCTCTGTATTTGGCACCTGCTACCAGAGCACCCATGTCCAAGGCAAAAATCTTCTTATCCTTCAGACCTTCCGGCACATCCTCTGCCACGATTCGCTGTGCAAGACCCTCGATTGCTGCAGTCTTACCTACACCAGGCTCACCGATGAGCACAGGATTGTTCTTGGTCTTACGTGAAAGGATTCTGATGATATTACGGATTTCTTCATCACGTCCGATCACAGGATCCAGCTTCTGGTTACGTGCCTTTTCGACTAAATCCTCGCCATATTTATTCAAAGTATCATAAGTAGCTTCCGGATTGTCACTGACTACACGCTGATTGCCTCGTACTGTAGAAAGTGCCTGCAGGAAACGCTCCTTAGTAATGCCAAATTCCTGAAACAGTTTCTTCATGCTTGGACTTGGATATCTCAACAAAGCAAGGAATAAATGCTCTACAGAGACATATTCATCACCCATTGCCTTGGCTTCATCCTCTGCACTGACCAGAGCCTTATTCAGATACTGTCCGAAACGAAGCTCACCGCCAGATACCTTAACCCTGGCATCCAGTGCCTGATTCAGAGAATTTCTGAAATAATCCTTATCTATCTCCATCTTCTCAATCAGTTTAAGAATCAGGCTGTCTTCCTGTTCCAGCAGAGCATATAAAAGATGCTCCTCTTCAATCTCCTGGTTGCCAAACTGATAAGCAACCTTCTCCAGATCCTGGACAGCCTGTACGGATTTCTGTGTAAATTTACTGATATTCATAGGCTAACCCTCCTCTTATATGAGAAATATCTCTCCCGAGGGAGAAATATGTTGTTTTCTTTGTTCTGCATGTAATATAACACATGTTGTTAGCACTGTCAATAGGTGAGTGCTAATTTTTTTTCAACTCCTCTCCTATCTACCTCGCTGATAAATTTTTCTATCAGTCTGTTTACTTCATTCGGCTGGTCCGTATTGGAATTATGACCAGAATTCTTTATCCATATTTCTGATTTCTGCAATAAATCCTCAACACCGCCACAATAGAGAATCAACTCTTTATAAGCCTGCTGAACTTCTGGCGATAAATTCATATAAGCAAAGTACAGCTTGTTTAATCGTCTGACAGAAGTTGTCCTTACAATGTCGCCAGCAAAAGGAAGTTTCTCTTCCATCGTAATTCAGTCCTTTCTTTTTAATTTTGAATATGAAAAAAGCAGTCGATCCTAAATGAAAGACTGCTTTAAATCATATCCTTTACTACCACATTTACAGGCACTTTCCCGGCATATTCTTGTTCCAGTTCCTCTGCCAAATATGCATCGCTCATGCAGTGCATATCAGAAACACCGTCACGAATCAGCTGATAAACCTGGGAATGATAAAAGAAATCCAATGCCGCATCCAGCGAGAGCCCCTGCTGTTTAGCAAAGCATTCAATAACACGGCTATATTTTTTCTGAAGCAAAATCGGATTCGCTGTCATAATGTTTCACTCCCTTCAAAATGCAATAAAGACAATGCTTTTTCTGTGCGGAAACTTATTTGCAGATTCGGCTTTTCATAACGCAGGCGGTTGATAGCTTCCGTCTTATCAATCAGCCCGTCAAAGAACAGCTCCACAGTATTGAACACCTTATCATTGGCAACACCACCCACAACCAGGTCGTAATCGGTCGAATCTTTCCCGCTGCGGCAGTTCAAAATAAAATCCAGCCATTCTTCGGAATAAGAATCGAATTTCAGCATTTTCAGTTCAGATTCCCGGCTTTCATCGTATTCATACCGGGAAATAATACCGTCTTTCCCACGACGTTTGAACTTGCCGCACCACTTTGCAGCCTGTTCATATAGCGGCGTGGCATAAAAGCCACGCCCGAAATCCACATTGGGGCGGGAATGAGCTAAATCTGGCTTAGCAATCTCTAAAAAAGAACCATGATAGAGAATCATACTTCTACACCCCTTTCTTTCATCACGTCAAGGAGGTCATCAACAATATATTCCCTGCTCTGGGTATGCAACATTTCATATTCCGGCACAATATAGCCGTTCAAAATATTACTCTGTTCGGTAAATGCCTGATAAACACGCTCTGCATTCACACCCAGCTTTGCCGCTACATTTTCAATGCAAAAAACAGCAAACTCCAGCTCACTGGAATTTTTGATTTTTTCATCTGTCATAATCTACAAGCCCTCCTTCGGAATCACTGTTCTCCATTTGAACGCTTTTATCTTTATTATATGCAAATGTCCGCACAATAACAATACTAAATTTACGCTCCAATAATCTTATTGAATAACTGTAACAATACGTCTTTTACGCCGGACGTATTGAATACAAGACCAACGGCTACTAAGGCAACTACCAAGAATCCGATAAGTTTGGAAAACTCACGCTTGAATCCCAAGTAGATACCGATATAACTGCAATAATGCTAGAAGTAAAATATCCGATACCTTTTCCAGCCACAATAAAATGCAGAGCAGCCAATATTATACTAATAACTATCAATGCAATTCCATATAATACTTTTTTCCACTGTATATTTAATTTCATCCGGGCACTCCTTTCCTATCTATCTCGCTGATAAATTTTTCTATAAGTCTGTTTACTTCATCCGGCTGGTCAGTATTGGAATTATGACCGGCATTCTTTATCCATTTAAGCGATAAACCTTCCCTCTGATGCCATTTCTTATTATAACTTTTTGCAGATCCCGCTTTATCCTTTTCTCCACAGATAAGTAATGCCGGACAACTGATATGATATGGCAAATCTGCTTTAATTGCCTCAGCAAGCATTCTGTACCCGAAGCCAGCGAGCCTTGCATATTCTTTATGCTCTGAGTCATAGGCCATCATCATCTTTCGCATAAGATTCTGACCATAGTCCGTCTCAGAGCACCCTCTTGAACCAGCCCTAAGAAGAGCTTTCCATGGATATATTCTGTATAATGGCTCTACTCTTTCAAGAAGCCATATTTCCATTGCAGTCATATAAGACTTTTGAAGCGGTGCAGAATCAATGGAGATAAACCCCGTTATCTTATCCGGATATAATTCCATATACATTTGGGCCAGATATCCACCCATAGACTGACCGATAATGATTGGATTATAAATTTCTTCTTTTGCTAAAATTTCATAAAGCCATTCTGCCATATCAGACAGGCCGTAATTATTCGTAAATGGTCTGGATAATGCATGTGATGGTGCATCCCATACAAACACATTCTGTTTATTCTCAAAATATTCTGTCTGCTTCTCAAAAAGCCTATGGTCTGACGTAAGTCCCGGTAAGAACACTAACGTAATTCTCTGTTTATTTATTATATTTACAAAATAATGGATGCAGCCACAGGGCGTCTTGTAACTGTTTTCTGTCATTTTTCGCCCCCTTTCCATAAACCATTTCCCAATGATTTATCATTTCCAGATATCATTAATATCTTCTACTTCATATATCACTCATCTTCCTCAAGTTTCTGTACTCTTCTTTTATATATTTTAGAAAATATCATTAATGCTAATAAACATAAGATTTCCACCTGCACAAACATAATAATTCCGGTTGCAATTGAACCAATAAGTTTATGGTAATTCCGATAGGAAACACTAAACCATATAATTCCTGTCAACACTGCCGCAATACTACTGACTATGACATTCGTCTTGAAATTCGGTTTCAATCTCCTGTCCCAGATTCCATTTCGGATACATGCAACCAAAAGATAAAAGGCAAGACTCATAAGTACAGCCCCTTCTCCGGCAAGATTCTTAATACTGTCATTCCCCACTATCATTTGTATTGCCATTACAATCAGCAATCCCCAAAAAGCAATCCAACATCCATTATGTTCGATTTTAAGAAGTTTTAGTTCCTGACGTTCATCTAAATTACTTTTCATCTTCCTAATTTTCATCCTCTTCATCCTCCCAGAATAAATCATCTAAACGTTTATCTAATACGCGACAAATTTTACAACACAGTTTTATTGTGGGATTATATTCTCCCTTTTCGATAGCATTTATAGTTTGCCTTGAAACACCAACAGCTTCTGCTAAGACCTTTTGCGTCATATCTTTTTCAGCCCTTGCCACTTTTATCGCAATATTTTTTGCCACTTTATGTTCACCTCCATTTATAAAGTAACACTTCTTTTCCATAATGTCAATTATATTTTACTTTTTGTCTTGTATATTAAGATAAGAATGCCCTTAATGATTAACCCATAATTGAATCTTTACTTCACGGTAAAAAAATCCCCTGTCATTTTTATGTCCATAAGTACTCTTTCATGTGTATTCAGATTGCTGAAAATGTGTAATATAATAGTAAAAATTCACAAAAATCGAATGCAAATTTTGTAACAGGTTATGCGCTTAATCTTTGTAAATTCCACATTTATAATGTACCATATAATCATAATATCGCAGAAGAAGGAATGGAAATGACACAGAACAGAGTTAGAATCGTAGATGTTGCAGATGCGTTAGGTCTTAGTACTGCTACTGTCTCAAAAGTGATTCACGGCAAAACAGAAAAGATTTCAGATGAGACGGTAAAACGCGTCCAACAGGAACTTGAAAGGTCTGGATATATCCCGAATATGGCTGGCATTTTGCTTGCGAGAAATAATTCAAGAATCATCGGAGTGGTGGTGAATGACCATGAAAAGTATGAGGGCAGGGTTTTAGAGGATGGATTTGTGATGTCATCGCTGAATGCTCTTTCCCATGAGGTTAATGAAAAAGGATATTTTCTGATGATAAAAACGACATCTGATATCAGAGAGATTCCGGTATTTGCATCCATGTGGAATATGGATGGACTGATTCTGATTGGATTTTGTGAAGCTGACTATGAAAGCCTCAGAAATCAGATGCGGATTTCGTTTGTAGTGTATGATGGCTATTTTGAAAAATGCTCAAAGGTAGTAAATCTGGTCATCGATCATTATAACGGCGGCTATCAGGCCGGGAAATATTTAAAGGAACTGGGACATAAAAAAGCATTATGCATAGCAGATAATTTCATCTGCATGGATAAAGAACGCATCGAAGGGTTTCGCAAAGCCTTTGAACCAGGAGAAACATATAGATGGGAGATACCAAAGACAGAAAGGGAAAGAATGTGCTTTTACGAGGATAAATATATACAGCTGTTAAAAAGCAATGTTACCGCTGTTTTTGCAGTGTCCGATTTTTATGCACTTGAGTTTATGAAGTTTTTACAAGGAAAGAACATTCAGATTCCAGAGGATATCCAGATTATCGGCTTTGATGATAACATGGCAAGCAGGGAAAGTAATCCTTCCCTCACAACGATTCATCAGGAAGCAAACTTAAGGGCGAAAGCGGCAATTGAATGTCTGGAGGCAATGCGCGATGGAGCAGAATATAAGACAGAAATCGTGTTACCGGTTGATTTAGTAAAAAGGGAAAGTACGAGGAAATTATAATGTCAAAATTTATGAAATTGTTGTGTAAAATAGCAATTCCTGTCACATTGCAAAGTATGCTGCAGGCATCATTTTCAATTGTTGACCAGATCATGATCGGACAGTTAGGCGAGACAAATATATCAGCAGTTGGATTATGCGGTAATTTTTCACTGATTTTTTCA
The DNA here is from genome assembly GCF_964240315.1 of Blautia sp. Marseille-P2398. NCBI lineage: Bacteria > Bacillati > Bacillota > Clostridia > Lachnospirales > Lachnospiraceae > Blautia > Blautia sp. Marseille-P2398. The sequence continues at coordinate 135,128 of NZ_CAXSTD010000009.1, read as the reverse complement.
GTGGTGATTGGTGCGGTAACGGTATCGGCTTTACTCATTCTTTTGGCCGAAGTATATACCGGATTATATCGTGTTGATGACAGCGTAAAAGAGCTTGGAAGAACACTGCTTATCGTATTTGCCTTGTATGCTCCGGTCAAGGTAGAAAATATGATACTTGGCGGAGGAATTATAAGAAGTGGCGGTAACACCAAAATCATTATGATTATTGATATTGTTGGCACATGGTGTATTGGAATTCCCCTGTGTCTGCTTGCAGCATATGTATTCAAGTGGGGAATTGTTGGTGTGTATACATTGCTTACCACAGAGGAATTATTCAGGCTTGCTGTATCGTTAATTGTCTTTAAAAGACGTAAGTGGATAATTAGTTTGTGCTGAAAAAGCACTGTAAAACCAATAATTCAACGGTTTTCAGTGCTTTTGGATATTCCCCAACTGTGTATTATTTCTCAGCGCGCCAGTTTCCAGCTTACCGCCTGCTGCCTTGCATCCACAAATCTCTTATAGATACCTTCCTGCTTCATTAGCTGCTCATGTGTTCCCTGCTGCACAATTCTTCCTTTGTCAACAACCACAATCTGGTCTGCATGTCTGACTGTTTTTAGTCTGTGGGCAATCATAATAATCGTTTTTTCCTTTGTAAGTGCATCTACTGCATCCATCAGCTCCTTTTCATTCTCCGGATCAACATTGGCCGTTGCTTCATCTAATATAACAATTGGTGCATCCTTCATGATCGCTCTGGCTATGGAAATACGCTGCTTCTCGCCACCGGAAAGTGTGGCGCCGCCTTCTCCGATTACTGTGTCATATCCATCCGGAAGTTTGCTGATGAAATCGTGACAGCACGCTTTCTTTGCCGCTTCCACCACTTCCTCATGGCTTGCATCCTGACGTCCGAATTTAATATTATTCTCAATGGTGTCTGCAAACAAATACACCGACTGAAACACAAATGAGAAATTACTCATCAGACTGTTCATGCTGTAGTCTTTTACATTCACACCTCCAAGTGTCACTTCCCCGGAGTCCACATCCCAGAACCTGGCAATCAGATTGCAAAGTGTTGATTTTCCTCCGCCAGATGGTCCAACGATTGCTGTCGTCGTTTTCTGCGGAATAGAGAGCGATATATCATCAATAATCTTCCGTTTGTCATAAGAAAACGAAACATTGGAAAGTCTGATATCGTAATTTTCCGGCTGGATTTCTTTACCGTCTATATCCATAGTATCCAGTTCCAGTATTGCATTTGCTTTATCTACACATACGCTTACCACATGTAAAAGAGATGAATAATTTCCTGCACATTCCAGACTGGCATAAAGCATAAATGCTGAAATTGTCATACCGATCGCATAGACCGCACTCATAGTTCCATTAATATAAAAATATGCACTGCAAGCCACGATCACAGCACCTGTAATTTTGGTTATCACACTTTGCAGAAAATGATAGGGCACAAACAGCATTTCCATCTTTGTATTGATCTTTTCACATGCTTCATTTGCATCATTTAATCTTTTCGCCTGTTTCCCAAGCAAGTTATATGATTTAACTTCTGATATTCCCTGCAGATACTCCATGATCTGGTTTACAAGCTCTGTATCACATACCACTTTTTGCTCTGAATCTTTTTTCCCTGCATTCTGCATCACAGAATTGACCCCAAAGAAAATAAGCACTCCTGCTGCAGCGATCAGTCCGATTCTCCAGTCAAAAATAAACAGCATAAGAATGATCATTGATGTTTCCAGAATTCCCTGCATTGTCAGCATAACCACTCTCGCAGCCACATCGCCAAGTATTTCCATTGTATTGGTTGTAATGGAAGAAATTTCCCCGATACTATTGGAATTGAAATACCCCATCGGCAGATATCGCAGATGTTCTGCAATCTTGATTCTCATAAAAGCACTTGCATTATATCCTCCCTCTGTCTGAAGCACTGTAGAGTATCTCTTGCAGATTACGTCGACTACAATTGCAAGAACCATAATCGCAACGGAGCCTCCAATATATTTTCCTGTCGGTTTCCCACTCAGCAGACCAATCAGTATGTACATAATAGCCGGAATCTTCATTGCTGAGGCAAGAGCCTCTATGAGTCCGATCACTATCGACAGTTTAAATTTATTGCCATTTTCCCTGCCTGAAAAACGAAAGAATTTTGCCAGAATCCCAAACATATCATTCTCCCTCCTTCACAGTATCTTTTACAGAAATATGGGCATTCCACATTTCCTTATAAAGCGGGCATGACACCAGAAGTTCCTCATGTGTGCCATGTGCTGTTACATTTCCATCATTTACAACAAAGATCTGGTCACTGTCCTTAATGGTAGAAAGCCTGTGTGCTATTACGATCAGTGTCTTCCCAGCTACCAGTTTTGCGATAGAATTCTGCAGAGTCGCCTCGTTTTCGGGATCCGTGTAAGCAGTTGCCTCGTCAAGAATCACAATCGGAGCATCCTTTAACATCGCTCTTGCAATGGAGATACGCTGCCTCTCGCCACCTGACAAATGCCCTCCTGCACCTCCTACAACCGTATCAAATCCATTCTCCAACTGCATGATAAATTCATAGCATCCGCTTTTCTTTGTCACCTCAACAACCTGTTCATCTGTAGCATCCGGATTTCCCTGCCGGATATTTTCACGGACCGTTTCATTAAACAGATAATTGTCCTGTGCAACATATGCAATTTTCCGGTTAAAATCTGCAAGTGCCATTTCTTTTACATCAACTCCGCCGATTTTGATACTTCCGGAATCCACATCCCACAGGGACGCGATCAGCTTTGCAATGGTCGACTTGCCGCTTCCGGAAGGTCCTACGATTGCATTTACCGTTCCTGCTTTTAGCTCCATAGTTACTCCGTGCAGGATTTCTTTGTCGTGATAACCAAATCTGACATCTTCAAGAGTAACGGAGTTATCTTTTGGAACACTTTTACTTTTCTCTGGACGTTCAAGCTCCGGCTGTTCCAGAATTCCTGCCACTTCACCAACAATCACTCCGATCTTGCCAAGATCATCTGTATAGGAACCCACTGTTATCAACGGTCCAACGATTCCAAGTGATAAAATAATGCAGATGACAAAATCTGAAATCGCAAGTGTTTCATTGGCTACATAATGTGCCCCAAACGGCAATACCGTAAGAAGCGTATAAGGTGTGACCACCATCATCAGTCCATGAAAGATTGAGCACCGTTTCATCCAGGAAATAAAGGAATCTGCATAAGCCATAGCCGCCTTTGTAAATTTTGCATAAGAACTTTCTGTCTTTCCAAATGCCTTGATCACTTCGATTCCGTCAATATATTCCACTGCCGCATCATTCAGATCTTTTGTTGTCTGAACCGTTCTCTCGAAGCTTGGTTTATAATCCAGCATCATTCCAAAATAGGAAAGAAATCCCACTATAACCGGCACCAATGACCAGAGTGCCAGTCTCCAGTCTGTCAGGAAGAAATAGATCAAAATCACAATCGGTGCCAGCAGATTGGACGTGAATTCCGGGACAATATGCGCCAGTGTTGTCTCGATACTGTCGATTCTTTCCACCATAATATTTTTAAATGTACCGGAAGGTGTGTCTTTCACATAGCCAAGAGGTACCCGCGCCAGCTTGTCACAGCAGGATTTTCTTATATTTGCAAGTACTGCAAACGTTGCTTTATGTGACAATGCTGTCGAAAGTGAATGAAGCAGTTCTGCAATGATAAACGATAATGCAATCAGAACCGCTTTTGCAAGATATATTTCAAACTCCTTTTCACCATTTAAAAACAGCTTTACTACATCTGCAATAATAAAATACGGCAAAATCTTAAAAATCACATTTCCTATTGCAAGTAACACACTCCACACATAGGCAATTCTTTTTTGTCCGGCCCACGTCAAGATCCAGCTGACTGCCGACTTCTTTTTTTCTTTCACATCTGTTCACTCCTTACGTTCGTTTTATTGTTTCGTTTTATTGTTTTACCTTCTGTTAGTTCGTACTAACCAACATATAATAAAATAGGTGGTTTACTGGCATCAACCACCTGATATTATTATCCTGTCTGAACTTTATTCAGAAATCCAGAACCTGCAACACACATAACCTATTCAGAATTCCTGCATCAGTTATACTGGAAATTCAATATTCCACAATCGTTCCCAGCCACCTGTATTAAATTCTTTCAGTTGATGTACATTTTTCTTTGCAGTCTCCCTGTCTATATCATGCTCAATGATCTGAAATACTGATGAAAAAAATCCCGTATAGATCATATGCATAAGGCTTTCCTCTACAACCGGTATTTTTACACCGGCTTCCTTCATTTTTTCCATATATTTCAGGCTGGACTTCATTTCCCGCTCCACCATATTGTGTATGAATAATTCAAATTTTCCACTGTCTCCGCATTTCAACAATAATCTGAAATTATCATAATGATCATAGATATAATCAACCATCTGCTCCATCCCATCACTGGATGTATCCGACATATTCCTTGTCTGATCACTGGCAGAAAGCTTTTCAAACTCCTCAACGATCTGGTCATAAATCTGATAAATATGTTCCATATAAGGATCCGTCAGTGCATCAAAAAGTGCCTCTTTCGTCGGATAATATTTGTAAAATGCTCCAGTAGTAAGCCCTGCATCTTTTACAATATTTCTTAAAGATGCTCCTGTCAAACCATCTTTCAGAAAATGTTTTCTGGCTGTATCTAATATGTTTTTCTGTGTATCTTCTGCTTTCGTCGACATTCTTTTCGTATCCTCTAAACTTCTTTTCAAAATATAACAGCGCTATATAACACTGTTATATTTTAACTCATTACAGGAATTTGTCAAGTCTTGGTGTTTCAATTTTTTATTTTCCTCGTGTATTCAGTTTCCACTCCGCAGATGCTTTCTGCAGTTTTACAAGTCTGTTCTATTCAGACAGATTTTCTTTGCAGAAAAGTTCTATACAGTTCTCAACCATTGTCTGATCATAGTCTGTTGAAATACCTGAGCCAAGCCAGTATGCATAGTCTCCTTCATCATATTTTCCAAGTGCCTCCAAATCGCTGCCGTAGCGCAATTCAATATGATAGGTTGTATCATTTGTATCTGGTGCTATGCAGAAATAAGTAAATTCGCCTGAGTCTGCATCGTCACTTTTAAATTCGTATAACCCACGTACTTCTTCTATTCCAACATAATGATATGTATGGGAAAAGATTTCTTTTCCTTCTGAATCATATCCCTTGATCACTGAATCAGAACCATTAAATTCCAGCTTATTTACACCTTCTTTAAAAGAGCAGTCATAAACACCATCGCCATCTTTGTATGCTTCTACTGCTTCTTCTCCATAAATTGTTCCTGAAACCATGGATGCTAACTTATCATATGCTGCCTCCGCATTTTCCTCACCAACCAACTCTGTACAATCATCAATCCAGATCTGCTGATATTTTTCATCAAGAATTACCGGCCATAGTTCCTGATATGAACCCGTCAAATCAACCAAAAGTTGTTTTGCAGCATCCTGATTTTCATCTGCTTTCTGTTTCTTGTCCGTCGTATTTGTACTTTCTGTAACAGTTGCCGTACCTGTACTTTCTGCAAATGTAGCGTTACTACAAGCAACTAACATTGAAAATGACGTTGCAACTGTTAAAAATAATGTTAAAAGTTTTTTCTGCTTCATGAGATGCCTCCTTAAATTAAAAATCGTTGCAGTTAGATTCTTCTAACTACAACGCATATTTTATAGATTTCCATATAGAATCTCAATTACTAAACAGACTCTTTTTCTATCCATTCAGACTTTCCTGTGTCTTTTTCTTACGGTATTCCGTTGGTGTCATACCGTATTCTGTACGAAATGCAGATGTAAATTTGTTCGGATTCTGATAGCCAATTTGTAATGCTATCTCCCCGATCGTAAGTTTATTTTCTTTTAAAAGGCGTTCCGCCATCTGCAGCCTGTACTTTTTCATATAAGCGTACACAGAATTTCCGTATACACCCTTAAAGCATTTTTTCAAAACAGTTGGTGACATTTTAAAACGCACTGACAATTCTTCAATCGTATAATGCCCCCTATAGTGTCCCTTTAGAAACGCATGAACCTGCTTTATTGCATCAATCTGTACATCCGAAAAATATACATGCTCAGAATTATTTTTCTTTAAATCAAATCCAGTTAATACTAATAATAGTTCCAGAATTTTCACACGAATATAACCATATCTGATTTCTTCAGGAACTTTATACAATTCCAAAAAGATATGTTCTATTGACTGATTTGCCCGTATAATAGTAAAACTATGTGTTTTTGAAATGTTACTAATCTTTTCCAGATTTACAGACAATAATTGCAGTATCCTTTTCATTTCGTCTGTAATCATGGAAAAGTCAAGCGTAATGGTAATTCCATGATAACGCGATGTTGGAAACTCTGACACATGCCCAGTTTTTTTCAAAGAACAAAATGACAAGTCTCCTGCCGCTATATAACCATATTCATTTTGTTCAAACACGCATTCGCAACGGCCTTCCATGCAATAGTTTATTTCCATCACACTGGAAGCCGGCTTTTGCTCCTTGTTGCAATACTCCATATGCATATCATTATAAACCAGATCAATTCCTGGAAACACATGATACAATGTAATCATTCCTGTACCGCTCTCATTTTCCAAATGAAAACATTCACAGAATTCCGTATCCTGTACCTTTTTGCAAGCTGATGTACCATATAACTCAATACTGGCAAAAGAATCTGATGATTTTAATTCTATATTCTTATCAGGTTTGGACTTCAATATATTTTCAGCAAGCTCATAAGCATTTTTCATAACTATTTTCCTCTATACCACATCGCAAATGCCAATTCCGGTAATCGGTCAGTCTCAATAATTGTTTCGAGCATTCTGGCAAATCCCTCCGGATTTTGAATTTGATACTGCATATGGTTGAATCCCTCAAAAACCGGAAAGTTACCGTATATATAAGTCTGCATCACTGCATTTCTGTATTTAAAATGTTCTTCTATACTTCCAAATTCCCAGAATGTATGTTTCTGCAATTCTTCTGACAGTTCTGAAAATGGCTTATCTTCCAAACTGTCTGTCAGCTGTCTCCTCAGATTTCCATACGTCAAGTTCTTTCCTGCCTCTATAAAGTAAGGTTTAATTTTATCATCGTCACACCACATGATTCTCTTTAGTGTTTTTCCTTTTGACCAATATAAACTTTTCATTGCTATATATAAGAACGGAACCATGATTCTGCGTGTTGCCTTTCCAATCTGTGCAAACTGCCCGCCATCAAAAAAAACATGCTTTACCGGTATTTTTATCTCTGTCAGGAATGCCATGGCGAGATCTGCTCCAATCGAAGATGCAACTATAAGTTCTATTTCTTTGATTCCATGGTTCCCCAAAAATCGTACAATCTGTTGTATCTCATCTCTTTTGCTTTGATACCTCTGTCCGGAGCAATACACAGTCGATGTTGGCATAATGCAATAATATTTTTCTGCCATTTTCTCTGCAACCGGCATACTGCTTTCCCCAGTTACTCCCATTGCATGGAAAAACAGAATGACTGAATTTGATTTATTTCCTGTTGTTTTAAATACCACACTTCCACCTTCTGTCTATTTTTTATCTATCTACTCTCTTCCATTTTGCAACAGCATTTCTTACCCGCCAGTCAATATCCAGACGTGCTCTGCGACATTCTTTCGGATGTTTTCTTGCTGCCTGAAATGCCAGTTTCACAAAGAGTCCGGATCCAACCGGGAGCATTGTCTTTAGCATGCTCTCCGGAAAAACGAAATGGGTTCCATGCTCATAAATGACATAATCCAATCTGCATGTGTGTGAATGTTCTTTCATACGCTGCTTCATACGGCGGATATATTTTGCAGTATCCCACAACACATCATCTTCAGCACCAATTAACAATACTGTTCCATGGATTTTTTCAATCTTGATCATCTCGTCTTCTGTGATTGGGTGAGCCTTTTCAGAATCATCAAATAGTTTTCTTGAATTGATCATATCACCGGTCCGTTTTGTTTCTTTCTCAATCACATGCCAGTAATCCGGATGTTTGTAACAAAACGGCATGTATGGAAGTGGTTCTTCTTTATACGAAAAAAGAGATTCTCCCTCCATTGGCCATTCCTTACAACCATCTCTTTTACCCTGCATAAATCCCTGCCAGATAAAGTCACTCGGTGTCAGACCTATCGTCAATGTGATATCCTTAAAATAAGAAGCGGCAGTCAATGCAAGTGTTCCTGTAGTAGATGCCCCGACAATTCCTATCTTCTGATTACCATGTATTTTTAACCAACTGATTGCTTTCTCTATACGTTCCAGCGGATAATTATGATGTCCATAATCCTTTTTTGCCGGCGACATCGTCATCACGTTCACACCGAGTTTATGTAACCATTTCACGGATGTACGCGCCAGATAATCCTCCGGATCATCCCCGATCATCGCAATCATTGCACAGTCTGAGCCTGTTTTACATTTCCAGTATGCACCATAAAATCCATCTGATTCCACATCAAAATGCCTTTTCTTCATCTGTATCATCTCCTCCCTTAATATCAGCTATGTTTCTCCAAAACTATTATTTTATTTGAGATATTCCGAACAGCCGGAATCTTACCTATTACATAATAAACAGGCATAAGCTCTTTCATTCCTTCAACAAGACTGACTTCCTGCCGAACAGAAAATGCCGGTATGATTCTTTGCAGCTCCTTTCTGTTCTTAACTCCCCATGTGAATTTTGCATTGCTTCCCTCTATGGATTTCTCTTTCATATGCTTTACAACAAAGGGTGACATGGTTTCGACCATTACTGTAACTTTCTGAAATGATTTATCAATAATAGAAAACATCTTCCTGATATCTTTCTCATACAAATACATTGTAAGTCCTTCGATTATTACCAGAATATTCTTACCGTGATAATCGATATCATCTATGTAGGAATCATCCATTGCAGACTTTGCAATCTGATACACCGGATCAGTTTCGGTAAGGAACTGGCTCCTTATTTTCATTGTTTCCGGAAGGTCTACATTATACCAGCGCAGATATTTTCCCTTCATCCGGTAGCATCTGGTATCCAGTCCGCATGCAATATTTACGACAACTGTATTTTCATGCTTCTCCAAATATTTTCTGACCATCCGGTCTAATACAATTGTTCTCGCAATCACACCATAAGTCATAGCGTTATCTTTATCTGCTTTGGAAAAGTCATAATCAAGCTTTTTCACAAGTTCTACTGCAATTTCGTCATTTATTTTAGCATTTTTCTTTCTTGTTTCTTTTGCTCTTGCATACAAGGTCTGTACCATCGTTTCCGGTACACCTGTCACATTCACTTTTTCTTTCATTGTTTGTCGCCTTCCACTGCCTTTCTTACTTCTTCCACCCACTCTGCACTATGACAGCAAAACAATTCTTCATGCTGCATGTTGTGTCTTTGAATGTCCGGATTTTTGAAATAAGTACAATATCTCTTTTCGTATTTTTTTCCCATTTTTGTTGCGTAAAACACGTGGATTGTTGTTCCCGGCACATCAATTCCATGCTGGACTTTTGTAACCAGATCCGAATAGAACTGATTATAAATACTCTGTTTTGTAATCCACGGACTTCCTCCTTTACCGATTCCAAACATATTTAAAAATCCATTATATAATTCTTTCTTAGCCCCGTCTGTCTTGTTAAGCTTTTTCTGCATAAATTTCGGAAGAGCACCTGTATGTATCATTTTATACATGAAAGGCACTACCATAGATGCCTGAATTTTTGCCACAAGATTACCTGCTTCATCCATATCACTGCTCCCAATGATGCCATGATCTATATGGATTCTTTTCCGCTGAATCAGAAGGGATACAAAACTTCCTCCAAGGGAACATCCATACGCTGCTTTAATTCTCCCACCATACTTTGTTCTGATTTCCTGCTCAATTTTTTCACATTCATCTTCCATCGAATAAAATTCTGTTTTCTCGTTTGGATCAAATCCATCATAAGAAACTGCTACCGTATAAAAATAAGAATGCAACCCATCCAGTACATGATCAAAGCTACTATACAGGCAACAGGTACCGGGAAATAAAAATATCACAGGTTTACGATTGTCTCCACTTTCATAAAATTTCATAGCTAGTCTCCTTCAGACTTTTCTGACAACACAATGCATCCTCATACCTTTGCGGATTTCAAATTTTTCTACTTTTAATCCTACTTTTCTGCAGCATTTCATGACCACATCTCTTGTTGGAACCCGAACATCTCCATGTCCGCATATATTTGCCAGAGGCATTTCCAATGTATTCATCAGCCATACCAATACTTTATTGTCACTGGTCACATCCCGCAGGATCAATCTTCCATTTGGACGAAGACATCTTTTTACACTGTCAAAAAATGCCTGTGGATCCGGATAATGATGAAAACTCATAGAACAAATAATTGCATCAAATGAATCATTTTCAAAAGGAAAGTTCTCACAGTCTCCTACAACAAACGTTGCATTTGAAATGTTTTTCTTTTTTGCCTGTTCAATCATGGCCGGAGTCAAATCCAGACCTGTATAATGTCGGTCTGGATATTTTTTTGATAATAAAGAAATCATCGGAGCAGGTCCGCAGCCGGCATCCAATAAATCTCTAAATGGCTCCTTCTCTAATTCTTCCAGAATATCCGGATAATCTTTCTTACACATTTCGTAAATACCCGCATGGTTACTTTCATATCTTCCTGCTGCTTTTGTAAATTCAGCAATTGACAGTTTTTTGTATTCTTCATTTTTCATGTTGTTTTCCTCCAATCACACCAGACACCATAAATCAATATTTTCATAGAAATCCGTCCTCTTTACATTGTCCAGTAAATCGCTATCATATATGTTAGTTTTATCTAACCTTAATTTTCTAAAAAACCGTGTGAAACAAAACTGTAATTCCACACGGTTTCTTTTCTTCTGTGTTCAGTATACCACTTTTATCTGGTTTATCAACCAGATTTGTCTCAATTTGTTACGCACTGCGTAACCATTTGGAAAGACCAGTACATCGTTTTCGAAATATACGCCTGAGCATATTGTCGGCACACTAATCTCTTGGTGTTAATCCTACATACATATCTTTGTACTGTTTTGCACTCTTTTCCCAGGAAACATCTTTATTCATATCACGGATCACCATATCATCCCAGGATTTTCTATTCTCGAAATAGAGCGTCTTTGCTCTGTTGATCGCATCGTAAAGCAGCCCGCTTTCATATCTGTCAAATGTAAAACCGTTTCCTGTATTTTCAAACATATTATAAGGCTGAACCGTATCTTTGAGTCCTCCGGTCTCTCTTACAATCGGAACTGCACCATATCTCATGGCTATAAGCTGTGTAAGTCCACATGGTTCAAATCTTGATGGAACCAGAAGTGCATCACATCCTGCATAAATATTGTGAGCCACATTTTCATTGTAAGCAATATATGCACAGAAATTGCCTTTATATTTGTTTTCATAATAACGGAATGTATTTTCATACTGAGAATCACCAGTACCAAGAACAACCACCTGCGTATGTTCATCCATAATTCCCGGGATTACGTCATTTACAAGATCAAGACCTTTCTGATTGGTGAGACGTGAAATAAGTCCGATTACCATCTTATGCTCATCTACATCCAGCCCCAGAGATTCCTGAAGAGCTTTTTTATTAATCTTTTTATTCTTTATCGCTGACTTCTCATCATAATCAGCAGCTAACAGCTTATCAGTTGCAGGATTCCAGATATCCGTATCAATACCATTCACAATTCCCAAAATCTTATTGTTGTGATATCTTAAATGCTCTGCAAGTCCCTCTCCATATTCCTCTGTCTGAATCTCCCAAGCATAGGTGTTACTTACAGTTGTAACTTTATTGCTGTAAGCGATGCCACCCTTTAACATATTGGCATCCAGCCAGTTCTGGATCATACAGTCCTTATTAAATACATAATCAGGAAGTCCTGACCAGTATTGAATCTTTTTTCTGTCATAAATACCCTGGAACTTCAGATTATGTATTGTGAGTACTGAAATTGCACGTCCTACATCTGTATCCTGAAAACAGGTTCTCAGATAAAGTGGTACTAAAGCTGCCTGCCAGTCATGACAATGCACGACATCAGGAGTCCAGTTCAAATAATTAAGGGCAGCAAGGGCAGCTTTTGCAAAATAACAGAATTTCGGAATGTCATCTATGAGATTCGTATATGGATTTCCCCAGGAGAAGAACTCATCATTATCTATAAAATCATAGACAACCCCATCCTCCTGATATTCCATAATTCCCACATAATACTGCTTTCCATCAGAGCAGAGATTCATATCAAAGGAACCCCTGTATTCCATCTTTTCCTGAAATTTCTGAGGAATACATTTGTATCTTGGAATAATGACCTTAACATCAATGTTTAATTTTGCCAGACTCTTTGGCAGGGCAGACATTACATCTCCCAATCCGCCGGTCTTAACAAATGGATAACATTCTGATCCAATGAAGGCTACACTTCTTCGCGGTCCCAGATCAGGCTGTCTCGTTGGAATGTTCTGTTCATTCTGTTCAACAGATGGCTCCTGAATAATTACGGCTTGCTTAACAGAAACATTCTCTACTGTTGGAGCAACATTCTTAACAGCTTTTTGAGGACTGTTTTTTGCACTGCTTTTTACACTGCTTTTTACGCTGTTTCTTGCATTGCCCTTTGTATTGCTCTTTGTATTACTCTTTGCATTGCCTTTGGTACTGCTTTTGGTACTGCTTGTTTGAACTGTTTTTTTTCTCATATCATTGATCTCCCTTTTGCATTTTACAAAGTCCGAAATCTATTACGTCTTAACTAAAATGTCCTCCGGTAAGTTCCTGATAAACATTCATTTTGCAGATATTTATCATTTCCTGTTAATCTCAATTATAACACAAAATGCGCAAAGTAACTATTATTATCTGAAATGTTTCCATCACTTAACTCTTACCTGAATGATACAAGCTGGTTTATTCCTTTTCATTATATCTGCCTCTTTTATTTTACAGATACACTACATAGAAAAAGGGATCTTCCACTCAGTCAATTTGAATAAAAAACATAATCTGTTTTTATTTCACGCATTCCATAATTATCATCTCACATCTGTCATATCCAAGCTGTGAGCTGTTCAGGCACAGTGTGTAATTGCTGGCTTTTCCCCAGTTCTGATCTGTGTAAAAGTTATAATTTGTTCTTCGCCTTTTATCTGTGTCTGCCATCATTTTCACAGCTTCCTTCTCTTTTACATTGTATAAACCAGTGATACGCTTTATTTTTTCCGGCATGTCCCCATGAATAAATACATTCAGCACATCGTCCCGGTCTTTCAGTATATAGTCTGCATTTCTTCCAATGATCACACAAGGCTCCTTCTCAGCCAATTCTAAAATAATATTTCTCTGTGCCTCATACACCATGTCCTCCACAGATTTTCCTGTGATATCACGACCGGAAAATGCATATGCGAACAAACCTTTTTTCGGAGATAATTCCGCATTTTCCTGAATATATTCCGGTGATAAGCCGGACTTTTCTGCAATCTGACCAATGATATTTTTATCATAATAGGCAATTCCGAGTTTCTTTGCCACTTCTTCTCCGATAAAACGTCCACCGCTTCCAAATTCCCTGCTGATCGTAATAATTCTTTTTGCCATCTCTGATTCCTCCTAGTTTAAAACATCAACCCTATTTTTTCTGATTTTCTTTAAAAATACATATCCCACAAAACATGAAATTATTTCAGTAATTGGAAATGCCCACCAGATCAACGAAACTCCCATCTGACCATTTCTGACAAACAGAGAAAAGATTCCCGCCAATGGCAGGATAATAATCAGCTGTCTCAAAAGTGAAATCACCAGTGATTCCAGGCCACCATCCAATGCCTGGTAAATTCCCTGATAAGCAACATTAATTCCGGCAAACAAGAAACTCACTGAAATCACTCTCATCGCGGCAATAAAATATTCTCTTGACTGTCCTGCATTAAACAGCATTGCAAACGCTCCGGGGAAAATCTCCGTAATTGCAATTCCCAGAATCATTAATGCAATGGTATAAATAATTCCATATTTGATACCATCCTGAATTCTCTTTTTGCTTCTCATTCCATAAGCAAATGCAATGATCGGAGTGATCGCATCTCGCAGACCAAAAGCAAGGAAGAGAACAAACTGCTGGACTTTATAGAACAATCCATAGGCTGTCTGTGCTGATGGATTGAACTTCAGGATCATATTCATCACATAAACCATAATGGACATCAGAGCCTGCGCAATAATTGCCGGAAGTCCGATTGCATAGATTTCTTTTATAACACCAGCATTCGGTTTCATGTATTTCGGTCCATGCCCGAATTCCCTGTTCAGTTTCATATGAAAAATAAGCAGCAATACAGCAGAAGCAACCTGACCAATTACAGTTGCGTAAGCTGCACCTTTCACTCCCATTTCAGGACAAGGTCCAATGCCGTAGATCATGATCGGATCGAGAATGATATTTACAACGGCACCAACCACCTGTCCGATTGTAGAATAAAGAGAACGACCTGTTGCCTGTAATAGCTTTTCAAATAAAGAAAAGAAAATAATACCAAAAGAAATCACACAGCATATCCGCAGATAACTGACTCCCATTTCAAGTACTTCCGCATCAACTGTCTGTGATGAAATATATGCTTTCACTCCAAAAATACCAAACAGTAAGCAGACCACGTAAATGATCACACCCAGGAACAGACTGTTTCCTGCTACCTTTGCAGCCTTTTTCCTGTTTCCCTGTCCAAGTGTCCTTGCAAGAAGTGCATTTGTTCCTACACCTGTTCCGATTCCTGCCGCTACCATAAGCATCTGAACCGGAAATACCAGAGTGAGGGCATTTAATGCAGCTTCACTGCCTACTCTCATATTTCCTACAAACGCACTGTCTACAATGTTATAGACCGCCTGCAATGCCATGGATAAGATCATAGGGATTCCCATCTGGATCATCAGCTTATTCACCGGCATATCCTTCATTTTGTTGCTTTCTGCCATTTTACTTTAACTCCTCTCTTTTC
Source organism: Blautia sp. Marseille-P2398 (assembly GCF_964240315.1). Taxonomy (NCBI): domain Bacteria; kingdom Bacillati; phylum Bacillota; class Clostridia; order Lachnospirales; family Lachnospiraceae; genus Blautia; species Blautia sp. Marseille-P2398. Next base: position 119,947 of record NZ_CAXSTD010000009.1, on the reverse strand, counting down.
TGCACAAAAAAAGTGCGCACCCTGTCACATAAGCTGGACTTACGCTGACAGGCTACACACTTTTTTCACAGCAAATATTCTATTTAACAAAAGAAAAACGAGTAGCATGAAACTGGATTTACGCTCATCTGCTACTCGTTCGTTATCATTATATTTCCTGTTTTTTTAAAAGTCAAACAAAATATTTTTACAATTTACATTTTACAATGCATATCAATCTATTTTATTTTGATCGATGTAATCAATAATCGTTTTACAGATTTCCTGTTTTGGCTTTTCAAGTGCAACTCCCAGTTCCATATATAACAGATTTTCTGCTATCTGGAAATACCTTTGATAATTCACTTTTCGGCACCAAAAAGTGCCCCCTGTATAGCAAAAGCGGCGGCAGATATTGCCTGAAAAACCGCCTGGGAAAAAGTTTCATTTTGATACTTTATATGCTAAAATAAAACATATCGTATCAAATGAGAGGTTTTACAGATGTCTAAAAAGAAATATAATCTGAATACAATTTACATCTCTGAGCGTCTGCAGGAGAATCTGAAGCCGATTTCACAATCTGCATTCACTGCTGTGACCGCTCCCATGGGATATGGAAAAACAACTGCTATCAACTGGTATCTGGACAAACAGAGCAAAAACGGAAATTCCTGTGTGATCCGGATCAGTATTTATTCTGATAATCTGTCTGTTTTCTGGCAGAGCGTTCAGAAGGCATTTGCCTTTGCAGGGCTTGATTTTCTGGATAATTATAGTTGCCCCTCAGATGCTGCCAGTGCCGGGATGCTTGCTGATGAGCTTTGTTATTCCCTGAGCGGTCAGACCTCTTACTACATTTTTATTGATGATTTTCATCTGTTGGGTGAACCTCATGTTGCAGATTTTTTTTGTATGCTTGCCAACAGACTGCCTGAAAATATCCACCTGATCGTATCCGGCAGAAATGCTTTTCTGTCCGGAAAAGAGATTCTCCGTCTTGGCAAAAAGTTATATCAGATCCATACCAGGGATCTGTGTCTGAACCGGCGGGAGCTTTCTGTCTATACCCATCGCTGCGGTGCCAGCCTGAACGAAGATCAGCTGAACACGCTTCTCTATTCCAGTGAAGGATGGTTCTCTGCAGTCTATCTGAATCTCTGTACCTTTTTTGAAAGCGGACATTTTCCTGACCATACTTCTAATATCTATGATATGTTTTCCTCTGCTATGATCGCACCTCTCTCTGATGCACAGCAGGAATTTCTCACTGTTATGGGACTTGCAGATGAATTTACCGTTGAAATGGCACTTTTTATTACAGGGAATCCGGAAGCCGGACAGATTCTTTTCCTTATGACCAGACAGAATGCTTTTATCACTCCTTTGTCCGATGGAATCAGCTTCCGTTTTCACCATATGATGAAGGAATGTACACAGCGTGCCTTTGCCATGCTTTCCCATGAAAAACAGACAGATTTCCGGAATCGTTACGGACAATGGTATGAATCCCGGGGACAGTTTCTGCAGGCACTTGCTGCCTATAACAAGGCTCTTAACTATGATGCAGCACTTGCTGTTATCCAAAAGGATGCAGGAATCCTCCTGGCTTCTCTTTCGCCGGAAAAGGTTCTCGCATTTCTTGATGTCTGTCCAACAGAAATCCTGAAGAACAGGCCTCTGGCCCTTCTCGTATTGATGCGCCGTATGTTTACCTGGCATCAGATTCCCAAAATGCTGGAACTGAAGCAGCTTCTAACAGATACCATAGCTGAAGATAACACTTTGTCCGAAGATGAGCGAAAGAATCTCTCCGGAGAATGTGATCTTATTATGAGTTTTCTGATGTATAACGATATCACCGGTATGAGCGTTCTGCACCGTCAGGCCAGTTCCAAAATGACCAGACCTGCCATCAGTATCCGCAAAACAGGAAGCTGGACCTTCGGTTCTCCTTCTGTTCTGATGATGTTTCACCGCAGATCCGGAACCCTGGATGCAGAACTGACAGCTATGAATGAATGTATGCCCCACTATTACAGGATCACCCAGGGACATGGACAGGGTGCGGAATTGCTCATGAATGCAGAGGCAGCATTTATGCAGGGGAATTTTTCAGATGCACAGATTCTGCTGGAGCAGACTTATTCCACCATTGCATCAAACGGACAGCACAATATTTCGCTCTGCTGTGATTTCCTTGCTGCAAGGCTTTCCCTTTTTCAGGAGAGTGTCACCTTTGTGAAGAACCCTGAAGTAAAGCATAAGGAGCTTCTGTCTCTCCACAATATGATGTGGCTGAATATTTTTGACAGTACTTATGCTTACTACTATGCATTAATTAGAATGCCGGAAAAAATTCCTGCATTATTCAAAGACCATATGTTATCCACTGTCAGCTTTCTCTCTCCCTGCAGACCTATGATGGAAATGATCGAGAATCAGGTCTTTCTTTCACAGAAAATGTACGCAAAAGTTATAGGCAGAAGCGAAACACTTCTGCCTGTCTGTGAGAAAATGCACTATGAACTTGTGTCTCTCCACGTTCAGATCCAGACCGCTGCTGCTTACGCAATGCTGGGCAAACATCATGATGCACGACAGCTTCTGCAGAAAGCCTTAGGACACGCCATGCCGGATGGCTTTCTGATTCCTTTTGTAGAAAATTATACCTATATCAAGGACGTGCTGAGCAGTATTAATTCCATAGCATCAGAGCCTTTTACAGACCGGATTCCTTCCCTTGGTTCTGTTTATGAACAGCACTGTCTCCGCCTGTCCAGCCGTAATTACAGGCCTGAGATCCTAAATATGCTGAACAGCAGAGAAGCAGAAATCGCAGCTTTGATCACTGACCGTCTGAGCAACCGCGAAATTGCCGAAAGGTTATTTCTCTCTGAAGGCACTGTGAAGCAATATATCAACCAGATTTATTCCAAGTTGATGATCAACGGTGATACACGCACCAAAAGGAAACAACTGGCAGAGCTGATTTCTTCCATAAACAAGGGCCTTACCTGACACTTTGAGAAAAAAAAGCAAGGAAATTCACATGACCAAAGTCTTGCGATTTCCTTGCTATTTGGCAAGAATTACAAATTTAAAGTTTTTTACTTATTTGCATTTCTGTTTCCTTGAGAATATCCTCGGGAATCTCAGTTTTATTCAGCATCATGTCTGCTCCCAGATTACGATAGAAGGAAAAATCCCTATCTCCATCCGGATATGTATGTACCATAGCAAGCGTAGTATGAATTTTTTCATCTGTACATAATCCAATGTCATCAATTCCTGCTTCTTTTATGGCTGCTCTCAACTGATCTCCAAAAAAATCATTACCAACCTTACCAATAAATGCTGCATTATGTCCCAATTTATAACGCTTTATTATAATAAATCATATTTCACTATATCAAGCTTAGCTTCACCATCAGCAAAGAAAGAAATCCCCTTTGCTTCCTGCTTTGTAAGAATAACCGCAGACATAACCTGCTCGCCGTCATTAATAAATACTTCCACACTAAACTTATCCAAAATCACACGCAGTTTTAGTTCATTGCTGTCACCGTTTACCAGACAACTGCTCTGATGAACCAGCGCCCGTTCGCTTCCTGAGAATTTTCTATCGATTTTTAAAACAGATTCATCCGGACGGAAGCATAATGTAGAATGATATTTCTCATTCTCTGCAAAACAGAGTTCAAATTTTTTATAAAGATTGTCTTTATCTGCCGGTCGTATCACAAGTTCCAGATCTACCGTTCGTCCTTCAATCTGATCCAGTGTGAGCCTGGTATCTTTTATCACAACATTGTTATACTCGACTTTGTTTGCACGCATGGCATTAAGTTCTCTGACCGGAACCTGATACAATCTTCCGTTTTTAATAGACAGTTCTCTTGGAAGACTCATTTGTGCGAACCATCCAGAGTCATTGCATCGATATGCAAGCGTATCCCAGTTCTGCATCCAGGCGATCATAATCCTTCGTCCATCCGGTGCAAGCAGTGTCTGCATTGCGTAATAGTCAATTCCGTAATCAACACCTTGACAAAACTGTTCCTTTAAAGTATGTGTCTCAGGATCCAACTCCCCAATAATACATAACGTTCCATTTCCATTATGAAATTCTAATCCTTCCGGAAGCATATCCTGTGGACTTGTCAGAAGCACATATTTGCCGTCCAATTCAAAGAAATCCGGGCATTCCCACATTTTTCCATAACGATTTTGATTCTTTGCCAGAATGCTTACAAATTCCCATTCAAAGCCATTTTTACTTCTGTAAAGAAGGATCTGTCCGCTTCCATCAGCCGGACGACTTCCTATAACACAATAAAATTTTCCATCGTTCCCTTTCCAGATTTTGGGATCACGAAAGTCTACTTTACTAGCCCCCTTTGGAAGATCTTTGGCTGTCAGAACCGGATTCTTATCATACTTTTCATAATCCTTACCATCTCCAACTGCCACTGCCTGTGTCTGAATATCCCTTACAGTTCCGTCTTCCAGTTTCTCCTGATTTACAGAAGTATACATAAGCAACTGTCTGCCATCCTCTAATTCTATGGCACTTCCTGAAAAACAGCCGAATTTATCATAATCTTCATCCGGTGCCAATGCAGTCGGAACATAGTTCCAATGCAATAAATCCTTACTCACTACATGTCCCCAGTGCATACTGTCCCAATGTGTGCTATACGGATTATACTGGTAGAACAAATGATACTCTCCTTTATAATAGGAAAATCCATTTGGATCATTCATCCAGCCAACATAAGGAGTTATATGAAAGGCTGGTCTTTCTTCCTCTTTGATCTGCTGTCCCTGTATAAATTCATATTTTCTTGCCTTTTCCAACATTTCGCTCATATAGTTCCTCCTGTCAAAATGATATCTTCTCTTATTTTTCACTGCTTAATGAATCCTGATACTGGTCAAAATATTTTTGCTTGATTGAAAGGTAATCGGAAAGCCCGTACTTCTCCATTTTTTTCAGATAAGAATCCCATTCTTCATCAATTCCTCCGTTCAGGATCCAATCTGCTTTCTTCTGTTCTGCATATTTCTTAATATCTGTATCATACTGTGACACTTTGTTTGTATCATCAATACTCATAAATACATTAGGATAAACATATTTGCTGTTCATATCCTGTAAATATGTCTCATGCATATTATCCAGACGCCATTTCGCATCTTCCGGCTGTGTTACATATACGTCATAATATTCATTTAATATAGCGAGAGGACCATTTACAGATTGCGCTTCACGTACTTCCACCGGTGACTGATCTCCTAAGTCCATATGCTTTAACATTTTTTCGCCATCTTTGTTTACAGACAGCTCAAAAATATTAAAGGAATCCTTCTCTCCATAGGTTCCCCAGTTATTTTGCGGAGACTGAAGGGGTGCATACATCTGATCGATCCATGCGGCAGCAAGTGCCGTGTTACGGCAGCTGGTAGTAAGCACACATCTTCCTCTGTCAAAACCGCTGGTCTCACTGTTGTTCTGTCTGGTGATATTTCTCATTCCATCCGGTCCGGTCAGTGCCGGAAGCATCACATAATCCGTATTGTTGTCTATATTAGCAATATCCCATGTGAAGCAAAGTCCATAACGGTGATTCTTTCCTTTTGCAACATAAGTAGACCATTCCTGTGTAAATGCTTCCGGATCGATCAGATTCTCTGTCACAAGTTTATGCAGCCATTTGATACCTTCTTTGTATCCTTCCTGAACCGTTGTATAAATCACCTTACCTTCATCTGTTACAGCAAAATGATCTCCTGTGTCCCCATAACCATCTCCGAATCCATTTATTAAGATTGAAGGATCCTGATCTCCGTTATTGATAATAAATGACATTGGTATTACATCACCTTCAATGGAAAACTCTTGTTTCAGATCATCTGCATGATCTCGAAATTGAATCAGTACCTGCTCCAGTTCATCTGTTGTGGTTGGAATCTCAAGGCCAAGATAATCAAGCCATTTCTTATTAATATAAGGAATATCTCCAATGGCCTGAATTGCTTCTTTTCCGGAACCAAGCTGTTCAATCCACGGAAAAGAGTAAATATGTCCATCCGGTGCTGTACACATGGTTCTGTATTCCGGGTATTTTTCAAACACAGCCTGAAGGTTTGGCATATATTTGTCAATCAGATTTTCCAGCGGAATAATTATTCCCTGCTTTGCATAACGCAACAGATCATAATCACTCATGCCTGCATTAAACAGTCCATCCGGCAGATTTCCAAACTGAGCCAACGCCAGATTCTTTTTATCTGAAAACTGATCTGATACAAAGCAGGTCCAGTCAATATGAACATTTGTCTGTTCTTCCATTCTCTGGAAAATCACTCTTTTATTTGGATCCTGTGTTGAAGTGGCCGGTGCACTGGTAATAAAAGAAAGCTCCTCTGTTTCTTTCAATGGAAACTGTACATCCGATACCGGTGTATCCGGATTAATCTCAGCATCAAGCCTCTGCTGTTTTCCACACCCCATTATACTTACCATCATTGTTAAAGAAAGTCCAAGTGCAAGCAAACTTCTTACTCTGTTTTTCTTCATATCTGTATCATTCCTTTCTTTAGCCTTTTACCGATCCAACCATAATTCCTTTATCAAAATATTTCTGGAAAAATGGATACATCACTAAAAGTGGTAAACTTGATACTACAATTGTTGCATATTTCAACTGTTCTGCTACCTTTGCCATCTCTGCTGTGCTTTGGATATCTGCAATCATTCCCGGCTGTGGAGTATTCTGCACCAGGATTGAACGCAGTACCAGCTGCAGTGGCTGAAGATTTGCATCGTTCAGATAAATCATCGCATCAAAGTAGCTATTCCACATTCCGACAAATGACCACAGTGCCAGTACTGCAATGATCGGTTTACATACCGGCATCATAATTTTGAAAAAATGCTGAATTTCATTAGCACCGTCAATTGCAGATGCTTCTCTTAATTCTGCCGGAATTGACTGATAATAAGTTCTTGCAAGAATCATATTCCAAACGTTAAATGCTCCCGGAATCAAAACCGCCCATACTGTATTTACCATATGCAGCTGATTGATCAAAATAAATGTTGGAATCATTCCTCCCCCAAAAAACATTGTGATCAGAAAAATCAGATTAAAAAATTTTCTTCCCACAAATTCTTTTTTAGACAGAGGAAAGGCTGCCAGTAATGTTACAAAAACTGAGATCACTGTAAATACAAATGAATACAGAAAAGAATTCAAAAATCCGCGCCAGATCATCTCATTCTCCAGTACTCTTCTATAAGCATCCAAAGTCCAGTCCTTAATATCAGAGCTCAGTCCCTGATTATTCAAAACAGTAGGATCCATAAAAGATGCAAGTACTACATATATAATTGGAATCGCAATAGAAAGCACAAACAGTCCAAGAATCGTGAATCCAATTCCAAGGATCAGACGATCTGTCCTTGAATATTTTCTCTTCTTTTTCTCCATCTTCTCTTCCTCCTATAATCCCTCTCCATCATTCAGCTTCTTTACAACCCAGTTTACAAAAATCAACAGAATTACATTTACAACTGAATTAAACAGACCTACCGCCGTAGAATAACCATAATCACCGTTCAAAAGACCGATGCGATATACATATGTAGATAAAATTTCTGATGCCGGCAGGTTCATATCTGTCTGCAATGCATATGCCTTCTCAAATCCAATGCTCATAATATTTCCTGCCTGCAGGATAAACTGAATTACAATAATGTTCTTAATCGCCGGAAGCTCCACGTACCAGATCTGCTGCAAAAGGTTTGCACCATCCATAACTGCCGCTTCTTCCAACTCTTTGCTCGCATTAGATAATGCTGCAGTATACATAATAGATGCCCAGCCTGCAGTCTGCCAGATTCCACTTGCTATATAAATAGTACGGAAAGCAGATGGCATTGTCATCCAGTTTGTGCTAATCCCAAGCAGCCTGTTCAAAGGTCCTACCGGTGATAACAGCATACGAACCATACCACAAAGTACTATTACAGATATAAAATTCGGCATATAGATCAGAAGCTGTACTTTTTTCTTGATCCCTGTTTTTTGAATACGATTCATAAGTAATGCCAGAATAATCGGAACCGGAAATCCCCATAATAATCCATAGATACTCAGCTTTAATGTATTCATCAGATAGTTCATAAAATCCGGTGATGATAAAAAACGTCTGAAATATTCAAGTCCAACCCATGGACTTCCAAGTACTCCCTTGATTACATTATAATCTTCAAACGCAATCAAAAGCCCTCCCATCGGGAGATACTTAAAAATGATTGTCAGTAAAAGTCCCGGCATTAAGAAAAAAAGATATAACTGCCAGTTTTTCTTCACATACGTAACCTTATTTCTCCACGTCTGCTTGCTTACGGGCTTTGCTTGGTTCTGCACTGTTTTCATGCACTTTTTCCTCCATTCCTTTCATACATTGTTCACGAAACCGGTTAAGTAACCGGTTACTTTATAATCTGATGTTACTACATCACACACTCTCTGTCAACACTTTTCTTCATTAAAATAACCGGTTACGTAATCGGTTATTTTAATATTGCCTTTTTGTATAATAATTGCTATACTTAAAAAAATATTTGCATTTATTTATAAGGAGAATAAGTTTCATGTCAAAAAAACAGGTGACATTTGCAGATATTGCAGCATATACTCATTTTTCAAAAACTACAATATCAAGATATTTCAATCATCCTGATTCCCTTACACTTGAAAATCAGGAAAAAATTTCTCAGGCCCTTGATACTCTTGGCTATAAAAAAAATAAACTTGCAAAAGTTCTGGCAAACGGAAAAAGTGAATTTATCGGAATCATTATTCCGAATCTTTATCTGCATTATTATTCTGAAATGCTGACACAACTGCTGTCCAGCTACAGTGATTATCACTACAAATTTCTCGTCTTTAGCAGTGAACATGGGGCTGAAGAAGAACAGCAATATATTGAAGAGCTCCTATCCTATCAGATTGAAGGTCTCATTGTTTTAAGTCATACGCTGTCATCAAAACAATTATCCTCCTATCAGATTCCCATCGTTGCCATTGAACGTGAAGCGGAATATATCAGCAGTGTTACCACTGACAACTATATGGGTGCGCTTCAGGCTACCACTCTGCTGATCCGTGATAAATGTGATATACTGATCCACATCAATGTCAATGTTGAGAAAGCAGTTCCTGCTTACGACCGTATTCGCGCATTTAAGGAAACCTGTAAAGAATATCAGGTTCCTTATGATATTGATCTAAGTGTAAGCGGTAATTCTTATCAGGAAATTTTAAATGAAATAAGACGTATTTTTACAAGAATAGAAGAGAAATATCCCAATCAAAAAAAAGGCATTTTCCTTGCCAACGATACTTATGCAAACATGTTTCTTAACCTGATTTTCCAGAAATACCGAGAATTACCCTCTTTCTATGAAATCATAGGATTTGATAATTCTCCCATTGCCAGTGAGGCAATTCTCCCAATCACAACTGTTGGTCAGCAGATTGATATTATTGCACAGACTGCCATGGAGCTTCTGGTTCAACAGATGGAAGAACAAAAAAAACGTTCCCCTAAACCACTGGAAAAGCCTGTCCATAAACAGATTACTCCAATATTGATTCGCCGTAATACAACCAGTTAAAACTAACCTTTCATTTTTCTCCGGAATACAATCTGTCCCAGAAATATTTCTGCCATATCGGATATTGGAATACTTAATTATTTTGGCAAAAAGGGGATGCCGAAAAGTGGTATTAAACGGCATCCCCTTTATTGATTGTATTATCTTATTTCATATGATCTTTTTCAGTTATTTTGCGAATAACCCGGCATGGATTTCCGGCAGCCAGCAATTATCTTTTATAGTAATTGGTTTCGCATAGTGAATTAAAAACTTTATCCTCACACGACTGAAGTCGCGTGCTTCCAGACGCTTTAGGCGTCAGACTAAATATCGGCGGATACGCCTGTAACTTAGGCCAGCGCAGTTATGCGCATTTTCCCATGCCAGATATGGCAGGTTCCCACATTGCAGGTAGTCCGCTGTATATCTGCCTGCATTTATGCTGCCTTTAAGATTTCCATTTGTAAATGAAGTTCTTTCAGATCTGCATAAACACATGAGGTTCTACGCTTTACCGAAGGGACTTTTGCCTCCAGCAAAGACCTTTCCGTTACCGGAAGGGGTTTTAAAAGTTCTCTGATAAAATATCTTGCTCCGATATTATACGATGCCGACAGGTCACAGTTATATCTTTTTCCTGTCTGGAATACACAAAGACTGTGATTTTTCGGGTCACGGGACACACTTCCGGAGCCATCGTATGCAAGCCTGCTCGTATTCCATGCGCAGACTCTGGATACCCGCATTCCTTTTCTGTGTGCCTGATGCTCACAGCGTTTCTGGATATCCCGTTTTCTCCACAGATGCAGTTTCTGTTTTTTCTTTCCGGATATCTTTCCCTGCATTTCCAGATACTCGAATACGATTACATCTGCATGGTTCTCTTCTGCATTTTTTACGATCGCACCTGCAATTTTTCTTCCCAGCTCTATGTTCAGGCGTTTCGTATATGCCCATCTTCCCCGTGACTGCGCAGAGCTGTGTTCCCTCTGGAATCTTCGGATTCGGCCCAGTGTGCGGTACATCCGGTCTTTTTCACTGGGATGATTGATAAATTTTCTCCCCAGGACAGTTCCGTCTGCCCGCATAATAGTACAGACCGCATCGGTATTGATTCCCAAGTCCACACTACAGATGATCTGTTCTTTTACCGGTGTCTTCGTAAGTGTCACTTCTTCCGTATAAGAAAAACGCAGGAAATATTTATGGTGCCTTTTCTCCAGTGTCGGGGCTGATGCCTTTTTCCCCGACCAGTTCCTGCGCAGATATTCCATATCTGTGTGATTTAAACGCACACAAAACCATTTCCAGTCATGACCATCATACAGTTTCAGGTATGCTTCGTCTTTTCCTTCTTTTTCCTCTCTGTACATGACATCACGATAAAAAACAGGCATGGCATGATTCTCATACGCCAGTCTGGGTTTCCCTGCTTTTTCTCCTGCCTTTTCCCACAGATCCATCCGTGTTTCGTAAGAAGATACACTTCCCAATGCATGCTGGATTGCGGCTCGCCTCAGGTAGGACGGCATCTTCGGAAAGCGAAGATCAAAATCAAAGCGTGCAGGATTCTTTTTTGTAGTATGCACCAGATGCTCTGCAGCATTAAACCGCCTTTTGGCATCCGGTATCTCTGCCAGTTCTTCCCACACCTGCTCATATATTTCTGTCAGGTAACAGACCGCAGACCGGTAGATTTCCAGTGTCTGGCGGACTGGGATATTCTGTTTTCGTAATTCTACGCCATAGCTGGATACGGTCTGCATCTCTTTTCCTCCAACAAATCATTTCTTCTGTCAGGCTTTTTTCTTTTCTTTTTCCTTTTGTCCTTCGATGTAGGCAAGCACCTGGTCTCTGCTCCTGTCACTGACCGTTATGGCACAGTAAGACGGATTCCACAGATGCCCACCCCACAGTTCCTTTTTTAACTCCGGATACGCAAGAAACATCTGGCGTGCAAGATTTCCTTTCATGATCTTGATCATATCTGAAATATAAAACTGAGGTTTACAGTCCACAAGCAGATGGATATGATCCGGCATCACCTCCATTGCCAGGATCTGAAATTTATATTCTTCTGCAAGATTCTGTAACATTTCTTTGCATTCTGTATCGATTCCGTTTTTTAAAACCTTTTTTCTGTATTTTGTACACCAGACAAGATGATACTGCAAGGAATAGACATATCCCCTACCATATGAAAGTTTGTTTTTATCTATATTAAATATATCTTTTTCCATATAAATATTATACCATATGTATTGGTTTATGTAAACATTTGTTCTGTTGTTTAGTAAAAAAATTTGCGCGTCTAACTCATCACTGAAAGTAACGAGAATGCGACGCACAGTTATTCAAACTTTCAATCCCCCAACTCACAATCCTAACTTCTTTATAATTTCTCCCAGTGCACTTCTTACAGGAGAATCTTTCGGAAGCTGTATGATCGGCTTTCCATCACAGTCATACTGATATACCTGGTCATCATGTGGTACAACCCCTAACAGTTCCAGTCCCTGATTTCGGATTTCTTCCAGAGTTCCGGCATCCAGTTTTCCATCCGGAACACGATTCACGATTAATCCAGTTTTCTGTGGTTTAAAGTTTAACTCCTTCATCAGCTTTGCAATACGTCCGGCTGCCTGAACACCTCTTCTGGAACAATCACTTACAAGAATGGCAACTTCCATCATTGGCAGGATTCCTCTGCTGATATGTTCCATACCTGCTTCGTTATCAACCACAATATATGGATAATGGCTTTGCAGTTTTTGAACCTGGGTCTGCACAAGACCATTTACAAAACAATAGCAGCCCTGTCCCTGGGTTCGTCCCATTACCATCAAATCATAATCGTCTTCTTCTGCAATCGCATCAGAAAGACGCATTTCCAGATATGCCTGTTTTGTCATACCGGAGGGAATCTGATATCGTGGGTCTATGCCTGCCCGCTCAATTTCTTCTCTCAGCTCCCCAAGTGTGACCTCCGGCTCAACACCGAGCACTTCGTTCAAATTTGCATTTGCATCTGCATCCACCGCCAGGACCGGACGTTTTCCGCTTTCACATAAATACTGGATCAACAAACCACAAAGAGTTGTTTTTCCTACGCCGCCTTTTCCTGATACTGCAATTACATGTCCCATGTTTTTCCTCCTAAAATTCTGAACAATCTGTTGACTTTTTCTTTAAACCTCATTATAGTTGTTACTATATAAATTACAATAATCAGTCTGTGAGATTTGTATGGTTACTCAACACATCAGAAAAATTGTTGAGAAATCATATGATACTAACTAATACAGGAGTATATAATGTCAGAAAAAACGAGAAAACAAGATCGCCGTACCCGCTATACCAGGCAAACCATAAAAGATACGTTCTTAGAATTGTTAAATCAGAAAAGTTTTACGAAAATTACAGTTACAGAGATCTGCAAAAATGCTGAAATCAACCGTGGCACTTTTTATCTTCATTACTACGATATCTATGATGTATTATCAGATATTTTTAATGATATGACTCAGGATATGTTAACAACTGTAGATCATTTATTCTGTCTAAATCAAAAAAGCTGTTCCTATCCGTTCTGTCAGAAAATACAGATGGAATCACAATACAGGGCACTGTTTCTGGATGATGCAATTGCCCCTATTCTTCTGGAAAAAATAGCAGAAAATACAAAAGAAGGCTATGTGACCTGGCTTATGTCACACAGCCTCCTGACCTTTGAACAGGCAGAATCGGTTTTTTATTTTCAAATGAATGGCTGCCTTTCCATCAACAGACTGATGCTCCGCAATCACTGTAATGACTGGAAACAGATTCAGACAGTAATCGACAAATTTATCAAATCCGGGCTGGAAAGTTTTCTGATTCATGATCAGAGGGAAGAAAATGCTTCCGATAATTTTTGCAGCAAAATTTCTCCAACTGTTACCGCATCTTCTACACTCAGATAATGATCGGCATGATCCTGAAGAAATATTTTGCCAGATGCAGGAAATTCTTCATCTGCAAACCATATCTTTAAAGTTACCGGATATCTTGGCAGAACTGGAAAAACAGCACACAGATCCGCCTTTGTCTCTGTGAATTCTGCACCCAGGTTTTTACATGCTTTCTGAATTTTCTCAGGATCTTTATCCTGCAAAAGCTTTTCCAGTTTCTGCTCTGCAGTCCGGTCAAACTTGGTTCCTCGAATCAATCCATCTTTCAGGTTACCAAAAGTAATGAGCTTCTGTGAACCTTCTGTTCCATCGGCCATATCCAGATAATGCAGCAATGTCAGATAATGCCATTCGTCCATGTCTGAGTTAATACGAAACTCAGGGAGTTGAATTTCAATCGTTTCATAAAAACTCAGTACTTCAAGCACATTTCGGCTGCTATGAAAAACAGCCCCGCTTTTTGCAGCAATATCCTCTCCGTAACGATTTTGCAGCCGTTTTACTGCTGCCTGCAACATTTCCTGAAATGCACGATTTTCTGTTTGATTTTTGTATTCCATAAGTTCTCCTTTGTAAATATTTTATCGCATCATGTAATAATCAATGTTTATTCAAGGATTTTGGTGGTTTCATAAATTTGTCTACGATCTGCATATTATACAATCCTCCGTAAATTTCATTCCTGTATTGACTTTTCCTTTAAATTTCATTATAGTTGTAATTATATTATTTACAATCATCAAAATAGTAAATATGCACAGTTTCTCAACATATTGGAAAGAACTGTTGCGAACTTGAAATGTTTTAGACAAACCAGAAATATTTTTGTCTCAAAAATGTGAAAGCAAAATCATTATATCATACTACAAGGAGTTTCTTATCATGAAATATTCAACGAAATTAAGTGATACTGTTCATGTGATGGTTCTGATTGCTATCAACCAGGAAAAATCTCTCTCCAGCGCCTCAATTGCAGAAAGTGTCCATACAAATCCCGGCTTTGTACGCCAGCTTATGTTAAAACTAAAAAAAGCCGAACTTATGACCAGTGTAGCCGGACATGCCCGTCCTTCTCTTTCAAAACCAGCAGACCAGATTACATTGCTGGATATTTATAAAGCAGTTGAAGGTGATAAACCATTGCTTCATTTAGATACTCATACCAATCCAGATTGTGGCGTTGGCATTAACATTCAGTTATCTTTGCAGGGATTCTATAATGAAATCCAAAAAACTGCTGAAGAAAAAATGAATACGATTACTTTACAGGATATCATAAATACCTATTATCAGCGAACATCCATGCAAAATGATTTATAAAACATTATATGACAGGAGAATATTCTTTTTCAGATACTGTAAGAAATTGGACAAAGGGAAAGCACTTGATATCTACGAATTGCTCCGCTGCAAAGCAGCTCCCACAATTCTCATCATATCTCAATATAAAGTATTTGTCTAATGTTTCTATTAAGCAAATATTTGTCAGACCAATTTGCCATAAGTACCAGAATATCAGGATTTGCAAAGGCAATTTATAGTAGATTTTGGCATATACATTTCAATTTTTTTTGAGTATAATAATTCCGAAAAAGTACTTTGACAGTAAATAAATGCAACATCATTGCACAGGAGGCATGGGATATGATTATTACAATAGCAAGACAGTGCGGAAGCGGCGGACATGAAATAGGAAAAGAACTGGCTTCCAGACTTGGACTGGAACTCTATGACAGAAAGAAGCTGGAAGAAGAGGCCAAAAAACTTGGAAAGCTTGACGAAAACAAAGAATTTTTCCAGGAAAAGGCAGTAAACAGCCTGCTCTACAGCATTGCTGTAAGCTACGGAGAAAGCAATCCGATGGAAAAATCTTTTGAACTTATACGTGAACTTACGCAGCAAAAATCTGCCGTAATCATCGGACGCTGTTCAGGAGCGATCTATGCAAATGATCCTGAGACAACTACTGTTTTTCTTCACGCAGATAAAGACTGCCGTATCAAACGTGTAATGGAACGGGACGGTATTAATGAGAAAAAAGCTGCAAAGCTGATAAAGGAAGTTGATGAGAAAAGAGCATCTTTCCACAAATTCTGCACAGGCAAAGAATGGGAAGACGCCAGCCAGTATCAGCTGTCTATTGATACAGGCAAACTTGATATTTCCGATGCAGCAAACATGATCATAAATTATATCAATGCTAAAAATATCAGACAAAAGCACCTGTAATTTCCAAATAACACTGTAAAAATCAGGCACAAGTTTCCGAAATATAACTTGTGCCTGATTTGCATTTTCTTTTAATATTTACTGTTTGACTGATCGGATTCATCCATCGGATATCTCTGTAAATTCGCAGATAGACTTCTCAAATATGCCATACAACGCATCAATGTTCCAGGATATATTCCATCTGCCTTTCTTTTGTTTTCATACCCATTTTTTCATAGAACTTTTCGGCTGAAGTATTTCCTGCCCATACATTCAGTGTCACTTCATAACAGCCCATTCGCTTTGCTTCATTTTTTACATATTCAAACAAACTCTCGCCGATATGCTGTCCTCGTGCCTGCTGATCAACACATAGATCATCTATAAAAATAGACTTAAACGGTACCATATTAGTTGAAAAAGGCTGTTCCTGTAATTGGCAAAATGCATATCCTACACAAACATCTTCCTCGTTCACTGCAACATATATTGGTTTTTCTTCTTTTCCTAATAGCTCTGTCAATTGGCTTACAGTATATTTTGTGGTACCGGGAATAAAAATATCAGGTCTTATATCTGCATGGATCTGCAATACCTGTCCCAACAGTTCAATTATTCTTAGAATGTCTTTTTCTTCTGCTTTTCTAATAGTCATTTTTTGTCCTCCAAGTAACAAATTATTCCACATGTCGATTTCTTTAAAGATATCTTCCCAGCATATTTTTCACACACTTTTCTACCATATCCATACTTTCTATACATACCTCTTTTTTCATTCCTGTCGCAATTCCCACAGTCAGGAGTTCTTTTCTGCCTGGATTACGTCCATTTCCGTCAACTGTTGTAGTATGCTCTCCATAGTATGTGTTACTGTAAGTAAGATCATATGCCGGACTCAGGCTCCATCTGTCTTTTTCATCATCATATAAATAGGTGAAATTCTTTGAATGATCATCTCTGTTATGTGCAAAAACATTAAAACACATCCTGCGAAACATCTCTCTCATATCTTTCTCATTATCTCTGGTTAATATTTTTGTCAGTTTCATCAGACTGTGATAATCCAGACTTGGATGCTCAAAATTCAACTCCAGCAACGCAGCAGCTGTCAGCATATGAATTCTCTTTGTTCCATTTTTATCTGATATCCTGTCAAACCGCTTAATCCCAAAATACCCCTCACAGTTCTCAGATGGAAACAGTCTGGTTTCACTCATTATAATACCACATTTTTTTGCGCAGCATGAATAATCATATTCCATCTTCCCTGCATTTTCTCCATCCACATGTGCAGGAAATTTAATAATCCATTCCTCTCCATTCACTGTAGTCATAATTTTGGGTCTGGCTCCACCACTTGTACCACCGAGACGATATAATTCATCCAATCTATCGGAGTATTCCGTATTTAGTATTTTCCGGCACTGCTCCGCAAGTTCATCCAGATCCACATCTCCATATTGTTCATCTATTTTTTTCTCCGGATAATAGGTAAGTGCTCCCATACCTGACTTTCCAACAATTGCCAGCCGATCCAGCACTGTTAATTTGTCTGGATTCTGCTTATGTGCACGTAGCAGACGATCCAACAACAATCTCCCCCAATTATCCGGCAAACTATCTGCAAATACTCCAAATAATCCGTCAAAATAATCTTTTGTCGGTACAAAAACCTGCTTTTTAAGGGGAAGTGAAAACGGACTGATCGGAAAACCATTTTCAATCCATTCTTCACTATATTGAAACGCAGCTTTATGGTCAGCTGTCATAGCCAGTGTTCCTACAAGTTTTTCATCATAAAATACCTGTAATGCATTACCTTCCCTCATTTATGACCTCCTGAATATCTTTATATGGAACATGCGTAAAAATATTTCTAAGCTCATCTGCAATATCCAAAGCCATGGCAATCTTTGTCAGTGATATCAATGATATCTGTCCGGTAGTTTCGAATCTCTTAATTGAACCATAGCTTACTCCGCTCATGGAAGATAATTTTTCCTGAGAAATAGAGCGTCGTTTTCTGATATTACGCACCCTTTGTGCAAGCTTCTGATCCAGTTCCTCTGCTGTTTCCCATACAAACTGCTCCATTTTCCCTCCTTGCTTTTTATTGTTTTATGGATATTATTTTATCCAAAATTTCGCCATTTCATTAAAATCAGACAATATTTTATCCAATATCATTCTATCATTTACTCTTTCATAAATCAAGCCTTTACCTATTCTTTATATATTATTGAAAATTTGTTGTTACTGTTCACACACCACTATCCCGCGAGGTGTTTTGGCATGAATATGCCAAAATCCCGAGACATACAAGCCAAAATTCCATTGCCACAGGCAATCTGGAATGAATTTTGGCTACGTTACTGTGAACGGAGTGAACAGTAACGTAAATTTCTCAAAAAAAAGAAAAAGCACCTGATGTATCGTCAGATTTGTGATATACTTTATGTATTACTTACAGACTCCCGGGGGAAACAACTATGCAAAATATAATTCCCGATGAAAGATATTCTGTGGCTGACGAGGCCATTTTAGGTGCTTTTTTCAAATTGTTAAAAGAAAAGGAGCCTGACCGGATTACTGTATCCGACATCACTAAAACAGCTGGTATTGCCAGAAGTACCTTTTATAATCACTATCAGGACATCCCTTCACTGATCTCTGCAGTTGAGGATAAAACTATTCATGATGTTTTTTCCATGATGGAAAATTTCCAGCCAAAAAATGACCGGGATATCTGCAGTTCCTATTTTCTGACTCTGTGCCGGTACACTATGGAAAATCCTTTTCTGTCCGGTCTTTTGAGCACGCCTCATGGCAATGATCTGTTTGAAAAAATGCTGACTATGCTCCATCATTATGTTACAGAAACTACATCTAATTCCAGGCCTGACAGGCATACAAAGGAAGAAGTTTCCTATGTGATCACCTGCGCCATCGGCAGTACCATCGGCGTTCTCCACAAATGGAGCCGGGATAATTTTAATCTGGCACCGGAAGTGATCGCTGATATTCTGTCTGAGGTTTTTTTATCCGGTATGCTTCCACTTTTATCTTAAGCCTCTGTCTTATTCCAGAGGCTCATCAATCAGGACATCCTGTCTCCTGATTTTTTTTGTTGTGTTGCGGATAAACGGATTTTTGCGGACAATCAATTCTGTAATGCGGCGATAGGTGGGCTGATTTCTGTTATATTCATCCAGAAATGCCTGAAGCTGTGCCTGAATTGCCTCTGCATCCAATGCTTTCGCTTCCACAACAGCCTGCTCCGGATAGATGCGGGCGGTCAGTCCATTGTCCTCACCTGTGACGATCACTTCTCCTATCAGCGGATTCAGAGCCAGCTTATTCTCAATCTCCTCCGGAGATACATTTTCACCGTTGGACAGGATGATCAGGTTCTTCACACGTCCATTGATAAACAGATAACCGTCTTCATCCATATATCCCTTGTCACCGGTATGCAGCCAGCCATCCTTTAAAGTCTCTGCTGTCTCATCAGGCATCTGATAATATCCCTTCATAACACTGCTTCCCTTTACCAGAATCTCACCGTTTTCGAATCTGATTTCTGCGTTTTCAAGTGGTTTTCCAATAGAACCCTTTTTATTGTTTTCCAGTGTATTATTGCTGATAACAGGAGAGCATTCTGACATTCCATAGCCTTCCAGTACTTCGACGCCATATTCTGCAAAACGGTCAATATAATATGGATCCAAATGTGCACCGCCTGTAAAGATAATACGCAATTTTCCACCGAATACCTTTTCTGCCAGAACTGCCTTCGGAATTGACGGATCAGCGGCAGCCAGTCTCTTATAAATAGTTTCGATCATCATTGGAACCATAAGCATAATATCCGGTTTGAAAATACTCATATTCCTTACCATATGGAGCAGGGAATCATTGATGCAAAGAGTTGCACCCAGAGAGAATCCCTTCAGCCAGTCCATAACCAGGCAGAATGCGTGATGGATCGGAAGCACACTGAGCACGGCAGTTCCCGGTTCTGCCGTAATCTTTACTGCCTCAACATTGGAAGCCAGATTATTCTGTGTCAGCATAACACCCTTGCTCTTTCCTGTTGTTCCGGAAGTGAAAATGATGGTCGCAATATCCTCTGCATCCGGGCAGACAGAATCTGCTGATGCGCTCTTTCCTGCATTTCGAAGTTCACCAATACCATATACCTTTGCCGGTGCATCTTCTACCTCTTCCTGAAGCATCCACACCTTCTGAAGTTTCGGGCAGTTTTCAAGAAATGCATCCAGATATGGTCTAAGCTTCGGACTTAAGAAAAGAGCTACGGAATCGGAACGGTTAAGCAGATCGATCAGATCCTCACAGGGAAGTGCGGCATCCAGCGGTACTGCAGTGGTACATCCGGTGATGATTCCCAGATAACTTTCCATCCACTCTACAGAACTGGTTCCGATCAGTGCAATGTGTTTGCCCTCAAAGCCTTCTGCAAGAAGACCTTTTCTGGTGGAAACTACATTTTCCATCAGTTCGCCATAGCTTCTTTCCATGATTTCCTTTTTCTTGAGCCATTTTACTGCTTTTACTTCATCAAATTTACGTACACTTTCTTCTAATATATTTCTGATCAGCATATCTGTCCCCCATTATTTTCTGAACTGTTCAAGTTATGGATATCCTGTCAGGTACAAAATATCCTTGACCCTGACATCTTTATAAGTTTTGCTTCGAAAAAAATTACTGAAGTTCTTCCAGCAGATTTAAGGCTTCGCCAAGAGTTGTGATCTTCAGCACTTCGCTCTCGTCAAGTTCAAGATCAAAGGTATCCTCAAGCTCACCTAAAAAGGACATAAAATCCAGAGAACTGAAACCCAGATCCTCGCGGAATCTCATTTCATTATTCATTTCTTCCGATGCTACCTTGCTATACTGTGCTACGATATTTTTAAATTCCATTTCCTGATTCATTGCATTTCCTCCTGATATTGATTTAGTTAAACCAGTTCCATAATTTTGCCGATGCTCATATCCGGCTCTGCGATTCCCTTGAAAAGAATACGCATCATATAATAATAGAGCAGTTCCATATCATGTTCCTCCAGATGAGCAGTCTGGTAATGATAGGAGAAGTTCATACCTCCATCTTCTGTATGGGATACAGTCAGATACATCTTCTTGGTGGCTGCACCGTTTGCAAACCATTTTGCATGCTGACGGATAGTTCCAAGCATTTCATTCTCTACCTTCACAGTCATTGGCTGGTAAGTCAGATAACAGCTCTCATATCCTGTATGCTCCGGTGTATTGTATCTCTTTCTCATCTCATCCATAATAAATGCCGGATCGTAATTGCTGTGCATGTAGATACGATTCTGCATATTCTGAATCTCATAAGCAGCAGAAAGGAAATCTGTCTCCGGTGCGATCACTGTTCTGCATGGGAACATGATAGTTCTGCTTCCTCCTGAAGTCCATTCATCATGAGTAGAACGTCTGGATATAAAGTTCTGGATAGTGATATCTTCCTGTCCGTTATTTACCTTTGACAGATAGGTACGGATGCCAAGCAGAAGAAGGTTTGTCATAGACAGCTGATGGTTCATACAGAAATCGATCAGATTTTTAGTTGGTCCCGGCTCCAGATAATAATCCTTAACTGCCACAAACAGATCCTTCATCTCAATGTCAGAAGAACGAAGTTTTGGATTTCCATGACGTTTTCTTGCTTCCTCCAGTACGGACGGGCCCTGAATATCAGAATACAGAGGTTCGCCCAGTGCATCCAGCTGATCATCCCAGAATTTCTTATCTTTTGCAAAACGTTTCTCGTTGCCTGCTTTTGCAAGGTCTTTTTTCAGTACTGTCTCAAAGTCTGCCAGTTCCTGCGGATAGGCTGTTCCATATTTATAATAGGTATATAACTGAAACAGATCACCGATCATTACTACCAGACCACAGGAATCGATCAGTCTGTGATCCATATGTACAAAGAAACCATTATATCCTTCCGGCAGCTTCAGCATAGTAAACTCGCACATGGGAATGTCATCACCGTCAAAGGTTTCGTATGCCCACTGCTGCATCAGCTCGTCTGCTTTTGCAAGGCTTCCCATTCCTGACAGATCCTTGAATCCGATATCTCTTGGATCCTGTTTTACAAGGTATTGCTGTACATTTCCGTCTTTATCAGGCTTCGTAAAACGGATTCTGGTGCATCCGGAACGTTCTGTCTCCATCTGAATACATTTTTTTAATAATCCAAAATCCAGTTCAGCCTGTACAGACGCCACAACACTGACACCGGATACCTGCTGTGTACCGTAATCCATGATCCAGTTATGGTGCATTTTCTGTGCTGCTGTTAAAGGATAGTAGTTTGTCATACTTTATTTAACCTCCATCACCCGTTTTTTCTCTTTTCCCGGGTACAAAAACATTACATACTTGTTCAGTAGCCCACAGTTATTTTAAAAATAATGTACTGGCAGCTACAACATTACTTTTTTATTACGTGACAAAAATAGCACAGATTTTTCCCAAATGCCAGTACCCTCAGCACTTAATGAACACTTTACATAAAATTGACCGAGACTTATCATGCATTTAACAAAACGCATCTGATAAGTCCCAGTCAGGGATTGTTGTCATTCGTAATCGCCTTTGGCGGTTGAAAACAGTCACATTATTTTTCAGAATTACGGCCATCATATTTCTCAAAAAACTCCATCACTGTACGCTGATACAGTTCCGGATCTGCATAGGCACTGCACAGATGCCTCGCTCCCTGTACAATGACCAGTTCCTTTGGTGCTTTGCACAGCATATAGTTCTGGAATGAATTGTTCGGGTACACATAAGTATCCTTCTCTCCATGAAAGAAAAGGACAGGTCTTGTATTCCTTTTCATAGCTTCTGTGGTATCTGCATCTTTCATACGAAATCCTGCCACAAAATGGCACAGACAGTCCATTTCCTTCAAAAGCAAAGGGATATAATGCAGATGGAACCAGTTGTCAGCCATATCCCGCATCTGTCTTTCCATAGACTGAAAACCACAGTCTGCGATCAGTCCCTTCACCTCTGACGGAAGCCTGTATCCGGATGCCATCAGTACAGCGGCTGCTCCCATAGACTGTCCATACAGATAGATTGGAAGCTTTTCTTTATTTCTCTCGGACACATAAATTGCCCAACGCTGTACATCCCATTTTTCCTTTGCTCCAAAGGTAATATATTTTCCTTCACTTTCTCCACAGCATCGCTGTTCCATAAACAGAAGATTACATTGATGCTCATGGAGATATTTTGCCATAAATGACAGGGAACCAAATCTGCTGCCCCGATAGCCATGGCTTAAGATAACAAACCGCTTTGCATGCTCTGCCGGCAGATAGAATCCGTGGAGTTTTAATCCATCCACGCTTTGGATATAACAGTCCTGCATCTTCTGAGCCTCGCACCATGCTCTGCTCTCATCATATTCCTTTGCGTATCCGTTTCTGGGATGATTATCCCGTATATGGGATAATTCAAACCATTTCTTTCTTTCCTTTTTCCTTCCCCTTCTTTTGCAGCAGACCACCATGTTAAAAAAGCGCCAGCCAATCTCCATAATTCCCGAGAAAAAAAGCAATACTGCTGCTGACAGCTTACAAATTTTTTTCTTCATCTGAATTTCTCCTGTTCTTTTTTAGATTGATATCCAGAAATATTCATTCCTGCAAGATAAAATTCTATTTTATTATGCTCTTTTTTTCATAAAATAAAAAGAGCCGCCGATTTCTTTCCAGACTTCCCGGATTACGGAATCAGTCAAGCGGATATCCGCAATCTACTTCGCTACTTGCTTATAACCGAATAACTGCTCCGCAGTCTATCGAGACATTTTTTTCTTGCAGTTAACAATATAAATTCCTGTGCAAACCAGAATCAGTGCTATCAAACTTCCAATATTAAATGCCTGCTTCACCTCTCCAAGTATCAGCGCAGACAAAATCACACTGCACAGGGGATTGACGAATCCAAAGATTGCAACCTTCGAAACATCATTCCATGCAAGCAATACAGACCAGAGTGTATATGCCACTGCTGAGACCATTGCCAGATAAAATATGATTGCCACACCTCCTGCTGTAACATTTCCCAGATGACCGCCCATTCCCACTCCTATCAGAGTCAGAACGATGCCGCCCATCGTAAACTGCGTTCCGCTCAGTACTACCGGCGATACTTTTCTGGAAAAAAGATTAATCAGAACTGTGGAAATTCCATAGGATAACTGAGCAATCAGAATAAATCCCTCTCCTGTCAGCTTAAACCCCATATCCAGGGAATTTCCCATCAGATTGATTACCACAACTCCCGCAAATCCCAGAACACATCCGGCAATTTTTCTGCCTGTCATCCGTTCACTCCGAAAAGCCAGACAGGACAGAAGAATTGCAATAAAGTTTCCAAGTCCGGTAATAATAGCGCCCTTGACTCCTGATGTATGTGCAACACCTATATAAAAGAAGAAATACTGTCCCACTGTCTGCGCCAGACATACCGGAACTGCGTATTTCAAAATTTCCCTGTCAGGAATCATCACTTTCCTTTCTTTAATGGAAGCAAAGATCAACACCAGAATCCCTGCCAGCGTAAAACGAACTCCCGCAAAAACAATCTGGCTCGCGGTATCTGCGGAGTCTACCTGCATCAGACGATAGCCGGTCTTGATCACCGGAATCGCACTTCCCCACAAGATGCAGCAAACACAGGCAAGAAGCGCTACAATACCGGTTTTTGTTAATGTATTTTGTTTTTGTGTCATTTGTAGTTTTCTCTCTTTTCATTTGTATTTCTGTATTTCGCCTTTCCATTGTATCACAGATTTCTGAATAATTGTTAGTGCTTTTTGACACTTTCTTTATTTTTAAAAACACAAAATTTTACGGCATTTTGAGTAAGAAATCAAAAAGCAGAAATGTCTTTCACGAATAAAATCGCTTCAGACATTTCTGCTCTATCTGCTGCCCTGTTTGATATACTTCAGACACAGGATAAATATACAATTTGGGGATAACGGTCTGCGTATTCTTTTTCCAGGCCGCATCTTTCCAGAAGTTCTTCCACTTTTCTACGGGTTTCGGTACGGCTTATCCCCATATTTCTCAGGCTTTTTCCGATTCCGTCCCCGAGCGTACAGCGCGGATCAAAGGATTCCATTGGCATCTGAAATACCATCTGAATATCCCTCTGCTACCTGAAAAAGCCAGTTTCCGCAATTATACTTTTCCAGATAGTTTTTCTTTTTTATAATAGTTATATCAGCAAAGCTAACGTTCCAACAACAATAAGAAGCAGTCCTGTCCCTGATTTCAATGACAGTTTTTCATGGAATACAATATATGAGAATGCAATGGTCACAAGGATACTCAGTTTATCAATCGGAACTACCACACTGGCCGGACCTGTCTGAAGTGCTCTGTAATAACATAGCCAGGAACCGCCTGTTGCAAATCCGGAAAGAATAAGGAACAGCCAGCTTTTTCTGTCAATGTTATTAACCGTATTCTGCTTTCCGGTCACAAATACTACAATCCACGCCATCACCAATACAACAGCAGTCCTGATCGCAGTTCCAAGATTTGAATTAACATCCTGAATTCCAATCTTTCCCAAAATAGAGGTAAGACTGGCAAAAACAGCGGAACCGACTGCATAAAGCAGCCACTTCTTATCTTCTGCCTTCTCCTTTGTTTCCTTTTTCTGTATCATCAGATAAGTACCGATACCGATAAGAATCATTGAAACAAATTTCAGCCACGTTATTTCTTCCCTGAGAAAAATAAAAGCCAGCAGCATCGTTATCACTGTACTCGATTTATCAATTGGTGTTACTTTATTGATATCTCCAATCTGCAGTGCTTTGAAATAGCATAGCCAGGATATCCCCGTTGACAGTCCTGACAAAATCAGAAAGATCAGGACTTTTGCTGAAATATCTCTGATTCCGCTTTGTGCCCCGACTACAAATACCATAAGCCATGAAAAGACTAACACTACACCGGTTCTTAATGCTGTCGCAACATTAGAATCTGTGTTTCTGATTCCGCATTTTGCCAATATGGCTGTCAAGCCTGCAAACAGAGCAGAACCAAATGCAAATAATATCCACATATTATTTTCCCTCCATTACCCAGGCAAATGCTTTTGCAATTCTTATATCCGGTTCTCTAAAATGATTGCCCTGATTCCACTCCAGGTTACAATTGATCCCATGCTCTATGAGCCACCCATATCCCATCCGGATACAGTTTCCAACCTGTGACATCACCGAATTTCTCGTTTTTTCTTCTTTGTCACCAAGACTCAGATAAACTATCTCACTTTTAATTTCATGTTCCTTCATATACTCAATAAATCCCGGAAACCAGACAGACGGTGAAGCAGCTGCAATGCCGGAAAATACATCTGTCTGATATGCTGCCCATAACGAGAACAGCCCCGCAAGAGAATATCCCCCGATATAATATGTCCTGCTTTTGTCTGTGCATAATGTCAGAATCTGCTCCAGTGTCCTGACAGCACCATCACCAAAGTCTTCATTTCCGAACACTGCCGGTGCTTTCCATGGAGACAACTCATAATTCCAGTCATCAACTTTTGCAGCAATGAGTCTGAAATCTGTTGAAGTCCGTTTTCGGATTTCTTCAACCTCATTCTTAAGAACAGATAATTCATGATCACCAGTCAACTGAATCAAAACAGTATCCGCATCTGGATTTCCATACTCATATATAGTCATATCTATCTGCTTACCTCGTAAAAATTTTTTACTTTCTCAAGTTCCTTGACTTAAATTTTATTTTCAGCAAATTCAGTCAAACAAAAAATCTCTTTATATTGACTCTATTCTTCACTTTCTTTATTTCAAGTCATTCATAATTTCATTTTAAGATGACCACAATTCTGCTTTTCTTATTTTAGGTCATTCATACTCCCTTCTATACATGACTGTAATTGTACTTTTTTCGTTTCAGGTCATTTTCATCGGTTTCTTAAGATGACCGTAATTATACTTTTTTCGTTTCAGGTCATTTATATTCCTATTTTCAGATGAACATAATAGATGAATTGAAATTTATAGTCATTATTTTTTCTTGTCTTATCACAAAACCAGTGCAATTATGTCTTTTTTTCAGCAGGAGAATATACCGTTCTTTTTTACTTTGTCATAAAATCAAACACGCTCTAACATAATCCGCAGAATTTCTTTGTCTGTTTCTTTCATTCCTTCTTTGCCGATCTGTCCTACACAGCTGATGGTTTCGCCGGCTTCTTCCTTGAGGATTCCGGTATATGGCGCATAGGACTGACCATTCATAGCAAGGTGATGTGCCAGGAATGCAGCATCAAGGCTGGCGGCGATTTTCGCTGCACAGGATATTTTCGCTCCATCACAGATGATTCCCGGAATATTGGCAAGAGTATTCTCTATGGTCTTCTTGATCACTGAAAGTTCGCCACCTCCCATGTAGGTAATCCCCGCACCGGCTGCACAGGATGCGGATACCGCACCACAAAATGCGGAAAGTTTACCGATATACTGTTTCTGGTATACAGTTAAGAGGTTAGAAAATACCAGTGCGCGGTAAAGTACATAGTCCGGAAGTTCCATTTCTCTGGCATACACGATCAGTGGTACGGAACAGGCAATCCCCTGGTTTCCGCTGCCTGAGTTGATGACTACCGGCATATCGCATCCGCCCATTCTGGCTTCGGAAGCTGCGGCTGTGAGGCTGCGCATTTTGGTAAGCATATCATTGGAATAGGTTTCGCGTATTATCCGGCCGATTCCAAGACCGTATTTACCAGTCATTCCTTCATGGGCGATTGCCATATTGCTGCGGATCTGATTTTCTATAATTTCCTTGACATCATCAAGCTCCACCGCATCTGCAAATGTTTTAATGTCTTCCAGATTGAGCAGAGTTCTGTCTGCTGCAGCCGGAGTTTCACCGGATTTATGATCTGAATCCAGCAGGACTTCCTGGTTCTTTACGATCTTTGTTACATTTATATGATCGTATTTGATCTCCAGACTTACTGTGTCATCCCCTGCCTGCATTTCTATGATAAAGTGCAGGACTACAGGGGAGTCCAGAAGTTCTACTTTGCATATCTTTTTATCCAGAAGTTCACAACATCTCTTTCTTCCAGATTCATTTACCTTCGAAAGAACTTCCATGTTCAGGGATGGGTCTCCGGCTACTGCACCGAGGACTACACCTGCTTCAATTCCAGTCAATCCGTCGGAGTTTGGAATGATAACGCAACGGACATTTTTTATAATGTTTCCACTGCATTTTGCAGTGATATGTTCCGGTTCTTTTCCCAGAACTTCTCGTGCTCTGGCTGCTCCATATGCCAGTGCGATCGGTTCTGTACACCCCATTGCAGGAACCATTTCTTCCTTCAGGATTCCTATATAACTCTCATATATCCTTTCATCTAACATTGTGCTGATGTCTCCTGTTCATTTTAATTAATACATATGATGTTATCCACGAATTGCTCCGCTGCAAAGCAGCTCCCGCAATCCTCTGCATATTTAAGTATGACATAATACTATCAGAATGTCCAGAAAGAATCAGCTAAGATCTGCTTCGTAATCCTTTAATTCTCCGGATGCCGTTATTGATAAACAATAAGCCTGACGTATACTATGAATGCTGTTCTGTAAGATTTCCGCTGAAAAACTGTCTGATAATATAATCTGAAACACTTTCTCAAATCTGTGGTTTGCTTCCTGTAAAATATTGTCAGCAACTGTTTCTGTTCGCACATTACTATTGAACCGCAACCGGGAAAGTTCTATAATGAGTTCCGACATCAGAAATCGGGTAAATACAATATTTCCGATGACGGACATTTTTAAGAATACGAGGTGGATAAGTTTATGAATATCAGCATACTGCTCATGGAACAGATCATTCAATTATTTCTTATGATCTTCATGGGATATTTGATTGTGAAAGTTGGGCTTGTAAAAGATGAAGACAGCAAGGTTTTATCCAAAATCATTCTCTATCTGATCATTCCCTGTGTAATCATCAATGCTTTTCAGGTAGATTACACGATGGATACTGTAAAGGGATTGCTGCTTGCTCTGGCTGCATCTGTCATGACCCAGGTTCTTCTCCTGATCATTATCTCCATAGCCGGAAAGCTTTTGCATCTGAAT
This sequence comes from Blautia sp. Marseille-P2398, assembly GCF_964240315.1. NCBI lineage: Bacteria > Bacillati > Bacillota > Clostridia > Lachnospirales > Lachnospiraceae > Blautia > Blautia sp. Marseille-P2398. The sequence continues at coordinate 90,918 of NZ_CAXSTD010000009.1, read as the reverse complement.
GAAGTGGAAATTGCTTCTGTTTATTATTCTAATTCAGGAAATTTGATCGTACCCATTGTGACCTTTATTCTTGGACAGGACTGGGTTTTATATGGATGTGTTTTTATGAGTGTGCAACTTATCTTTCTGTGGACACACTGCAAAAAGATTATCAGCCGGGAATCTTCCTACGACTGGAAAAAAATTGTGTTAAATATTAACATGATTTCTATTTTTATCGGTGTTGTACTTTTTTTCGCAAAAATCCATTTGCCAGAGATCATCAATAATACTCTTGGCTCAGTGGGCAGCATGATAGGACCGGCCAGTATGATCGTAACCGGTATGCTGTTTGCAGGAATGAACCTGAAACAGATTTTTGCTGACAAAAGAGTATATTTTGTATCATTTCTTCGTCTGATCGCAGTGCCTTTGCTTGCACTTGTAATGATTAAGATCAGCCATCTGGCTATGTTCTCTGCAGACGGAAATAAAATCATGCTTATTGTCTTTCTGGCGATCATCACACCGTCTGCTTCCACAATAACCCAGATGTGCCAGGTCTACGGAAATGATTCACGCTATGCCAGTGCCATCAATGTCATGACTACACTGTTCTCGATTATTACAATGCCGCTGATGGTAATGCTATTTGAGGCAGTTATATAAAACAATTACCTGTACATGAAAAAAGAAAGGAAATTACAATGAATATTACTGTTTATCTTGGAGCTTTGGAGGGGAATGATCCGGCACTTGGAGATGCTGTCCGGGAATTAGGAACATGGATTGGAGAAAGTGGAAATTCTCTGATATATGGCGGATCGAAGTCCGGTCTTATGGGACAGATAGCAGAAAGTGTGCTGAATGCCGGAGGAAAAGTAACAGGCGTGGAACCACAGTTTTTTATAGATTCTGAACTGCAGTATGATGAGATCACAGAACTGATCGTCACAAAAGATATGGCTGAAAGAAAAGCAAAAATGATTGAACTTGGTGATGCATTTATTGCATTTCCAGGAGGCACCGGTACTCTGGAAGAAATCACAGAAGTTATGTCCATGGTTTCCTTAAAACACCTTAATGCCCCCTGTATTCTGTATAATCTGAATGGATATTATGACAGCCTGAAGCAGCTTCTTGACCATATGATCAAGATGGGGCTGTCCACCTCCAGACGGCAGGAAGGAATTTATTTTGTCGATAATCTTGAAGATATTAAAGTACTTCTGGCTACAGTAACTAAGTAAAATTCAGGTTGTAAACAATTGTCAAGCGCCCCCGGGGGATATTTACCTATTCATATATTGCATAGTTCATACTACTTTTTTCATGGTCTAAAATCCCCCTGGGAGGCTTGTTCTTTCCCATAATTTTGTTAAAATATAATCAATGCAGAGATCATTAAATATCAGTCAGCGAGGTACTTAATGATCCATGTATCCGCACAAAGATTTGTGTCAAACAACAAATAAAGGTGCACAGACCTCCGCGCAATGCGCATCTAAAAACTCATTAAAAAAAGTACTTCGTCCGCAGGAAGTACTTTTTTTAACGAAAAGATAATTATCAATATTATGATAGCATCTTCAATTCATGTTCTTCATTCATACAGGCAAATCTTGTACCAATAGTTTCAGCCAGCTGTCTGTTATGTGTGATCATAATCAACGTTTTTCCTGCATTATGAAAACTCTGCAAAAACTCCACCAGCATATCCTGTGTTTTTTCATCAAGTCCTGCAAGAGGTTCATCCAAAATCAGAACCTCAGGATTCAACGAAAGAATACATGCCAGTGAAACCTTTCTTTTCTCCCCTCCACTCAGATGATAGGGTGGTCTCTCTCTTAGTTTTTCCAATCCAAATAAGTGCAGGCAGTCTTCTGTTCTTTTTTTAATCTCCTCTTCCGAAAGCCCCATCTGGACCGGTCCAAATGCAATCTCCTCTTCCACACTTCCACAAAAAAGCTGGGTATCTGCATTCTGAAACACATATCCCATCTGCTGATGAAACCATTTTGCAAACTGGCTGTTTTTTAACGCTTTTTCATTAATTTCATGTCCCTGATAAAAATATTTTCCTTCCGATGGAAAAATAATTCCATTCAATAGTTTAATCAGTGTTGATTTTCCACATCCGTTAGGTCCCTGGATAACTATAGAATCTCCTCTGTTTATGTGAAGATCCACATATCTCAGTGCAATTTCTTTTTCATATGCAAAACATACATTCTCAAGTCTGATCATAACTGCCCTCTTCTGTCTTTTCCTGTCAATTATCATATCTTTCGGTTCAGATACCAGAACAATACAATACATCCGGCCATAATAAAAGTACTGAAAATATCCGCTGCACATAACGTATATTTCTGCTTTTTCTTATACTCTCCTGTAAATCCACGACAACACATTGCTGCATGCATTTCCTCTGCCATTTCACCAGATTTCAGAAATGAGATTCCCAACACACCTGACAAAGCTTTTGCTTTCTGAAGATTCTTTCCCACTGACCTTAACCGGACAGACGTAAGAATAGCTGCACATATCTCTCCAAGCACCGAAATATATTTCAAAGTAATATCCAGCGTAAAAATAAATATGGATGGCAGCCGAAAAGTTCTCATACTTCCTGTCAGTTTATTCCAGGATGTCCCTGATGACAAAATACCAACCAGAGTTACAGATACATATACTCTTGAAGTAATATTCATTAAAGTCTGAGGAGTTCCCATAAATACAGATGGGAGAAGGATCAATATAGAAAACAGAACCGCACCTGCTGTTCCTCTCAGGATCTGACGGATAGCTTTTGCCGAAAAAAACGCCAGTCTGACTGTCACTGCTGCACACATGATCAGAGTAAACAGATAATTTCCTGAACATGCAGTAAGAACAATATATAGAAGTGTATAAAACAGTTTCAGAGAAGGAGTGGCAGAAAATTTGCCATCCTTCCCTTCATAAAACCGCATTTTTGCAAGCACAGATAAAACTGATTTCGTACTTTTTGTTAAAAATGCTTCTTTATCTTTAGATGGAACATAAGTTTCTCCGGAACACATCCAGTCCGGAAGCATAGTTTCTTCTTTTTTATGATCATTCATCTGTTATGCAGCCTTCTTTTTAAAATCAACTTTCTCTTTCATCATTGAAGAAATAATCTTAAAAATGATCACCAGAAGTGCCACGCCTACAATAGCCGAAAGAATATATCCTGTCCACTCAGGTAACCCGGACATAGAATAATCAGGAAACAAAGTTGACAGTTCAAATCCATTGGTCATTCCTGACGGAGTGTATCCAAGCTGGCTTCCGCCACTTACCAGACCAGCGATTTCATCAGCACCCCATTCACCCCAGGCAGTACCGGTTGCCAGAAGTCCCAGAGGAGTCAGTACGATGAGAACAGCCATCAGTATATACAGTGGTTTAAATGCTGTCTTATCCGGAACAGCATCCAGTGCTTTTGGTGTAACTTTTTCAACAAAGGTAAGTACCACTACTGTCAGAATAATTTCTGCCAGACCAAATAATGTAATATGTCCGATCATCATTGCAGGTATTGATACACTTAGCGGATACGGACAATAAAGAGCCTGGCCTTCTGCATTTTTGAACAGCAGTGGCTGAATACCAAATTCAACAGCTGCACAAAAGGCCGCAGCATTAATACCTATATATGAACCAATTGCCGCACTAAGTTTGCGCATACCTGTTTTCTTCAAAAGAAGTTTATACAGGAAAAAGCCCAGATATGGCAATATAAATGCCATATTAAAACAGTTTGCCCCAAATGCAAGGATTCCGCCATCTCCAAAAAGAAGTGCCTGTATCAGCAGAGCAATAGAAACCGCCATGCACCCGGCTGCAGGACTTCCTGTCAGTATGGCAATAAGAGTTCCCCCTACTGCATGTCCTGTTGTACCGCCCGGAAGCGGAACATTAAACATCATTCCCAGAAATGAAAAGGCTGCCCCAATACCAAGAAGCGGCATCTTTGATTTCGGTATCTCTGTTTTTATTTTATGAATAGAATATCCCCACACCGGAAGCATGGCTGCTGTCATTACAGCACATGTTGACGGGCTTAAATAATTTTCAGGTATATGCATAAATATACTTCCTTTCCTGTGAAAATATTATTTTTATCTGGCGCGCACCTTACAAACAACTGTATTGTAGCACCACATTAAAGCGTCAACAACCCACCCAAGGGGATATCTATATATTCTTATCCGGCATAGTTTTGCCTGTATTTTTCATACCACTATCGCACTTCCAAAAAAAATCACATTCACGAAAGTACCGCATCCACCAGTCTCTGTGTATACTCTTCCTTGGGTTCATTGATGATATCATCGGGAATTCCGCTTTCCACTACTTTTCCCTCATACAGTACCAGAACCCTGTCACAGAACATCTGGACAAGGGCCAGATTATGACAAATAAAAATAAAAGACAGCCCCTTCTTCTCTTTCAGATCTTCCAGAAGCTCCATGATCTGTTTCTGTATGGTTACATCCAGAGCACTGGTTGCCTCATCACAGATCAGAACTTTTGGTTCTACTGCCAGGGCTCTTGCGATCGCAGCCCGCTGGCACTGTCCGCCACTTACCTCATAAGGATATCTTTTTGCATATTCCTTCTCAAGACCACACTGCTCAAGCAATTCTGCTACTCTCTTCTCCACATCAGCCTTTTTCATTCCACGGTTTCTAAGGCTCTCACCGATTCCGTCACCCAGTGTCCTTCTGGGATCAAAAGAACCCACCGGATTCTGAAAAACCATCTGTATATCTCCATATATCTCTTTCAGCTGACTTTGTTTCAGTCTTGTAATATCTTTTCCTTCAAATTTCAATGTACCCTCTGTGATGTCAGTCAGCCGGGTGATCAGCTTTGCTATGGTACTTTTCCCGCTGCCGGATTCCCCTACGATTCCCAGCGTTTCTCCTTTTTTTAGTGTAAAGCTTACATCATTTACTGCTTTAAAAGGATTTTTTCCTCTCTGGGTAAATGTTTTTGTTAAATGTTCTGCCTCTAAAAGTATGCTCATACTCTGACCTTCCTTTGCAGCTTTGGTACAGCCTCCAGCAATTTCCTGGTATAGGGATCCTGGGGATGATCCAGTACACGGTCTGCTGTGCCATATTCTATTGTTTTACCATTTTTCAAAACCAACACAGTATCTGCCATTGCCCGGACTACCCCGATATCATGTGTCACGATCACAATTGCAGTTCCAAACAACTCTCTTAACTTAAGCATTTCCCTTACAACCTGACGCTGTACAGACACATCCAGAGCACTGGTCGGTTCATCCGCAAATAGGATGGGCGGATTCATAAGCATGGCAATTGCAATACCTGCTCTCTGATTCATTCCGCCTGACAGTTCAAATGGATAACTGTCCCACACACGCTGACTGTCCTTAAAGTTCAGTTTATCAAACAGATCCATTGCCCTGCTTTTGGCCTCACTTCTTGTTATCTTCGTATGTACACGCATACTTTCATAAATCTGTTCTCCAATGGTGCGGATCGGGCACAGGGAAGCACCTGCATCCTGAAAGATCATGCCAATTCCTGCACCTCTGATCTTTCTTTTTTCTTTCTCCGGTATATCCAGAATATTCTGATTCATATATCGGATATCTCCTCTTGTCACAAGACCATCCGGTCCCAGAAGTCCCATTGCGGCTTTGATCAGGGTGCTTTTCCCACTGCCGGATTCTCCCACAAGGCCAAGTATCTCTCCATGTTCAAGAGAGAAGCTCACATCATGAACCACCGCTTTCCCGCCAAATGATATCTCTACGGAATCGTAGGTCAGTATTTTTCTATCCATTTCTGTAAACCATCCTTGTTAATACTTGCCAAATCAGGGGCAAAATATCTTTTGCCCCTGAAATATCATCGTTCACATATTCTTCATTTATTGTTACAGTTTAGTTGATATCCAAATCCGCTGTCAGTTCATAATAATCACATGGATGTGCAGTCAGTCCTGTTACATTAGACTGCATGATCATACTCATTCTCAGGTAAGAGCAGAATACATAGGCATTGTCATCCAGGATTGTCTGCTGCATCTGAATCGCCAGATCTGAACGCTTATCTGCGTCGAATTCTTGCTTCATCTGTTTTTCCAGATCTTCCAGTTTATCACTGTGATAATGTCCGTTATTGCTTGCAGATTCATCCAGTGTGCAGGAAGTGAAGAAATACTCCGGATCTCCTGTAGGTGCAGTTACCATGGCACTTGCATATACATCCCATAATGCAGGGTCTTTACGGATAGTATTATTATCAGAGGTACAATTTATCTGAACATCCATACCGATTTCTTTTAAGGTTGCCTGTGCAGACTCTGCAAGAAGCGGAAGCTCCTGACGGCTGGGATAAGTAAGCCAGCGGATCTCCAGTTTCTGTCCGTCTTTTTCACGGATACCGTCACCATCAGAATCCACCCATCCTGCTTCCTCCAGAACCTTCTTTGCCCCATCAGGATCATAGCTCTCTGTTGTCAGATTCTGCCCTCCAAAAGAGAAGGTATCCGGGAAAACACCGACTGCAGGATATCCATATCCATTCAGAAGCACAGACACAAAGCTGTCCTTATCAATACCCATGGCAATTGCTTTGCGCACTGCAGGGTCAGATGTTACAGGACTTTCAAAGTTCATCCATGCATAGAATGCACGGCTTGTAGCTGTACTGGTAAATGTAAAATCATCATTTTCAAATAAGGGATAGCTTGCATATGCCATACCATAGGCAGCATTGATCTCCCCTGCCTGAAGAGCCATTGCCAGTGTATCACCGTCAGAAATTGTGCGGACAGTGATCTCATCCACATTTACATCTCCATTCCAGTAGTTTTCGTTTTTTACAAGATTAACATGATCATCTGTCACCAGTTCAGTTGCCACATAAGGACCTGTACCGATCACGATCCCATCATCACTGACACCTGCCTGCATATCAATAATGCATCCATAAGGATCACTGAGATAATTGATCAGTGCAGGCTTCGGTTCTGTAGTCTTTATGGTAACAGTATTTCCGTCAGCCTCGATAGTATCAATGCAGAGATCTCCTGCTGCACGCTCATGATTGGCAACCAAAGCCTCCAGGCTTTCCTTTACTGCCTCTCCGTCACAGGCACGTCCATTGGAGAACACAACTCCGTCATTCAGTGTGATCTTCCAGGTCAGCTCGTCAATATTTTCATACTCTTTTGCGATCCATGGCTCTATCTCCATGGTATCGGAATAACGGAAAAGAGTTTCCCCTACTCCATAACGGATACACGCCCATCCTGCATATGTATTTTGTGGATTAATATCTGCCTCTTCATTTTCCGCATTAAAGGTGGTATCACCAAATACAAATGTCTTTTTGTCTGCTGCCAGTGTTGGCATAACTGTCGCTCCTACCGCCAGTCCCAGGGCAATTGCCATTGCCAGAAATTTCTTTGCTCTCATTTTCTTTCCTCCTCGTTTGTTTTCATATTACTTATCATGAACGGCTGTTCTTCGGATCCAGATAGTCACGGACTGTATCACCTAACAGATTGAAAATTGCCACAGATATAAAAATTGCAATTCCAGGTGATAATACTACCCATGGATATGTCTGAATCATACTTCGTCCGCTGCTCATCATACTTCCCCATTCAGCCATGGGAATCTGTGCTCCCAGTCCAAGAAATGACAGGCCCGCAAGCTCCATCATCATAGTACCAATGTCAAGCATGGCTGTTACCAGAACAGGTCCCAGCATATTGGGAAGAATATGCCTGAGCATAATCTGACCTGAGCTGTCACCTGCAAGTATGGCAGCATGAATATAGGGTTCCTCTTTTAATGCCAGAGTCTGCCCTCTGGCAATACGTGAATATTTCGGCCAGCTTACTACTGCCAGTGCTATAACAGCATTCTGAATGCCTCCCCCAAGAATAGCCGCGATCGCCATGGCAAATACAAGCCCAGGGAAAGCAAGACATACATCTGAAATCCTCATCATAACAGCATCTGCAGCTCCGCCAAAATATCCGCAGCATACACCCACAGCTGTTCCCAGCACAGCGATCACAGCAACCAGGATAAAGGTAGAGAAAATACTGGCTCTTGCACCACTTATCACTCTGGACAGCATATCTCTCCCATATGTATCTGTTCCCATAGGATGCTGAAGACTGGGGGGCTGAAGTGCACTTGCCAGATTCTGTGCATAAGGGTCATATGGACAGAGATGCTCTGAAAAAATTGCAAGTATTACAAGCCCTATTGCAAGAATAAGAAAAAAGATCAGCTTTTGTTTTATATGGTTTTTCTTAATCTTCTGTACACGCACTGTCACATTTTTATTCTGCTTTTCACTCATTGTTTCACACCTCCCAGACGGATTCTCGGATCCAGGAACCGGTATGACAGATCTGTAAGCAGATTTACTACAACATAGATGATCGCCATCCACATAACATAGGCCTGAATAATAGGATAATCACGCATGGAGATGGCATCTACTGCCATCTTTCCAACTCCATCCCACATAAAGATTGATTCTACGATCGCAGTTCCTCCCAGCAGATTTCCCACTGACAGCATCAGCAAGGTAATGATGGTTACCAGCGAAGCCTTCATAATACTTTTCCAAAGAGTGACAGAAAACTTTACTCCTCTTGCTTTCGCTCCTGCCACATAGTCTTTGCTTAATTCATCCAGCACAGTTGCACGGACCTGGCGGAGATACTTGGCTGACATGGCAATTGCCAGAGTGATCGCCGGCATTGCCACACTCTTTAAACTTACATCTTTGGATATAACCGGAAAAATCCGCAACCGGATCGCAAGAAAATACATTAACAGCAATGATACAAAAAAATTAGGAAGACTGTTTCCTATAAAGCTGCATAAACGGATCAGATAATCCGTGATCGTATTCTGTTTTACTGCTGACAGAATCCCCAGAGGGATTGATATGATGATAGTCAGCAAAATAGATGTCACTGTAAGAAGCAGCGTTGCCGGAAGCTTCGATATGAACGTATCAAAAACCGGAAGACTGGATACATAGCTGTTTCCCATATCTCCATGAAGCAATTTCCCAAGCCACACAAAATACTGGGTCAGAAATGGTTTGTCCAGTCCCAGCTGTTCTCTGGCTGCATTTAACTTATCTTCTGACAGGATCTGTCCTGTATTTTCCATTTTTTGTGTTACTACATCACTTCCCGCAATCCGCATCATGCCATAAGAGAGAAAAGTAATCGCAAACAAAATGGGAATCAGCTGAAGCAGTCGTCTGAATGCATATTTTCTCATTTGATTATCTCCATTTTATAATTTTTGAAAATTGTACTCCTAATTTGCCACCGTTCAGTTTAACAAAAGCAAAAATAGCCCACAACCCACCCTGGGGGTTATAAGCTATTCTTAATTTGAATATCTATCGTCATTTTGGGAATAGGTTTTTTTAATATCAGCAATAATTTAAAACAACCATCCCATTTTGTTCTAAACTATGTTATACTACAAGAGCTGTCGAACCTCCAGCAGGAAGGAGGTGAGTTTCATGGAAGCAATTTTTACTTCATTTCTTGTCTCTGTCATAGCAGGCGTAGTTAGCTACTACATATGCAAATGGCTGGACAGCGGACATTAGACAGCAACAGTCTAAACGGAACAGCTCCCCGTAACGAGCAAAAAAGCCCTCAGAGCGGCAACTCTGAGGGCTTTCGTTTCGCTTCATGGAAATTTCACTTCATTTCTTAGCTACTATTAGTATATGCAAAATAAGTTAAAAAGTCAACTGCAATTTTTATTAATGCTTCGGCAATTAATGCTTCGGCAGTCTGCTCTTTAAAAACTCCACAAGCTCTGCCACACTCTCATCCATTTCTTCTCCTTTGTGGAGTATAAAACCAAAAATCACTTTACTGTCTCCAAGATCCAGAGGGATTCCCGGTGTAGTTCCTTCTTTGTTTTCTGACAGGTAACTTCCGCTTATATTTGCCACCTTGCTGTTCTTCAGCATTTTTTCCATAATATAATCACTGTTGGTCAGCACGGAAATATCAATATCCTTCCATTGGAATGCATCTTCTTTTACAGCACCGATGTCAAAAAATTCATCCTGATAATTCTGTATAAAACGGATTCCCTCCAGGTCTTCCAGTTCTGCCCTCTCTTTGCCGGAATTGTAAAGCTCTGTCAGCCCTCCCGGATACAGCATTACATCTGTTTCATAGATAGGTTCGAAATGCATTTTGTTTTTTGACAATTCATACAGGAAATTTTCCTTCTGCTGACTGAGGATATATACAAAACCAATATCATCCATATAATCCCGGACTCTTTCCATTACGCTTTGTACACCTGCTGTTGTTACCTGGAAATGATATTTTTTTTCATAGGTTTCATTATAAAAGTCTACAAATTGATTGGCAAACCAGGAGCTGGGATTTAAAGATATCCGGATCCATTTTGTCATTCCGCTGGAAGCCATATTTTCCAGAACATTTACTTCATTTATAATTTTCGACGCATATTCATACATCTTATGCCCCTGTACTGTCAGTCTGATTCCTCTTGGCAGTCGTTCAAAAAGCTGCATTCCCAGCGTATCTTCCAGTCCCTTGATTACCTTGCTGACACTGGGCTGTGTAGAATACAGATTTTTCGCAGCATCACTGAATGAACCTGTCTGCGCACATACTACGAAATACTGTAATTGTTTTAAATCCATAAAGATTTTATCCCTCTTTCTGTTTTTATTATCTGAAATTCAGCCTGCAAGATTCAGCATTTTTAATAAGAACAGCCAGCTCAGGCCATAATAGGTAATTACTGCAACAAGGTCATTCACTGTTGTGATCAGCGGACCTGATGCTACTGCCGGGTCAATATTGATCTTCTTAAAGAACAATGGAATACAGGTGCCTACTGCACTGGAGATCAACATAGCCAACAACAGTGCCACACCGATACATCCGGATACTGCATAGGAAAACAGAAGTGTTTTTCCTTTAAACAGATAAATATACAATCCAATCAGCGCAAAAGACAGAATTCCAAGAAGTCCGCCATTACACAGACCAATTCTCATTTCCTTCCACACAAGTTCCAGTTTCTGCTTACCTGTCAGAGATTCATCCATCAGCACACGAATCGTCACAGCCAGAGACTGGGTACCCACATTACCTGCCATATCAAGGATCAAAGACTGGAAGCACATAATGATCGGAAGTACAGTCACCACCTTCTCAAAAATTCCTACCACTGAGGAAACTACCATGCCAAGTCCCAGAAGAATGATCAGCCAGGGCAGACGTTTCTTCATACTTTCTTTCAGTGGCTCCTTTAAATCCTCTTCTGCTGTCAGACCGGCCAGCTTCGCATAGTCATCACCCATCTCATCATCAACCAGGTCAATGATACTGGCAGATGTGATGACACCCAGAAGCTGATTATCGTTGTCAAGAACCGGAATAGAATCCTCAGAATAATCTTTCAGTTCTTCGATACAGTCATCAATATTCTCTTCCGCATATACATATGGATAGGAAGTCACCACCAGATTCTCAAGCAGATCATCCCGTCTGGCAATGATCAGTTCTTTCAGATTAATGGCCCCATAAAATTTCTGCTGCTCTGTCACTACAAAAATAGTGGAGATATTGTCATTTTTTGCAGCCTGTTCGATCAGACTGCTCATTGCCTGCTTAACTGTCAGTTTATCTGTGATCACAATATAATTTGTTGTCATGCGGCTTCCGATCTCATCCTCATCAAAGGATGCGATCATCTCCACATCACGTCGAACCTCAGGTTCAAGCAGATCGATCAGTATTTTTTTCTTTGTTTTTTCAACTTTATTTAATACATCTGCAAGAGCATCTGTCTCCATTTTGGATAAAATGGCTGCTGCTTTTTTCACATCCATTTCATTCAGATACTCTGCTGCATTCTCCTCATCTGTATATTCAAAAATATCAGAGAGCATATCTGTATCCAGGATACGGTACAGCTTGCACCGCTCCTGTACAGTCAGTTTCGGCATTACATCTGCCAGATCATTCTCATGATAATCCTGCAGCCTTCCTCCCATAACGGCAGGAGAGGTGTTGCTGCGGATGATCTTCAGAATTTCTTTGGAATAATCCTGTACTCTTTTCTCCATTCTTTCATCCTCCGTTTTTTTGCATAAAAGCACACCAAAAGAAAGCAGTCTGTTATTTATTACATTTTACTGCCATTTCTTTCATGCTTTTTCCAGCAGAATAAACCGCAGGGTATCAAACCATAACCTGCTATTCATCCGCTGTCCGTAACTGTCCGGCATCTTCGCCGGATCATTACTGCTCAATATGTAATTGCATGATTCGGGGGAATTTCATAAATACAGGATAAGAAATGAAAAAGACATCCAATCTTCCACATACAGAAACTGTCAGATCACAGACAGTAAAAAGCTTCTATTCTATATGCATACATGGAAAATATATGACTACAGCAGAACAAAAACGGCTGCTATACTCATATACTCTTTTTAATTCAGATCCTGTGCTACTACTTCGCCCATGAGAATCGCAATTATCCATTCTGTTCCACCTGCCTTTTCTTTAAAATTTACGATTTCGGATATCAGACCCTGTTTTCGGGAATCTGATTTCTAACAGCAAATTTTATGCTGTTCCCTATTTTGAAACAGCATTTTTAAAATTATTTTCAATTTGCACAGTTATTGTAACCGCCCAGTAGAGAAAAAGCAACCCTGTTTTCTCATTTTTTACATTAATTTTTGTTAATGTTAACGATAAGTTTGCTTCTTTTATTCCTAAATGATAGAATATAATCAGAAATTTGCAAATAATAAGATTATTGCCATAAACATGCAAGACTATAATTGATATTCACAGGAGAAAAAATATGTCATTTATCAGTGTATTTGATGTTATGGGGCCGAACATGATCGGTCCTTCAAGTTCACATACCGCAGGTGCGGCGCGTATTTCCTATCTTGCCCAGAAAATGATCGAAGGCCCGTTAAAGAGAGCCGACTTCATCCTGTACGGCTCTTTTGCAAAAACTTACCATGGTCACGGTACTGACCGAGCTCTGCTGGGTGGTATTATGGGATTCTCTACTGATGATATGCGCATCCGAAATTCTTTTGATATTGCTCATGAAAAAGGTCTGAAATTCTCTTTCACTCCAAATGAGCAGGAAACAGATATTCATCCGAACACCGTAGATATCTGCATGGAAAATGAAAAAGGCCAGAAAATGACCGTACGCGGCGAATCCCTTGGAGGAGGCAAGGTCCGTATTGTAGATATCAATCACGTACAGGTAGACTTTACAGGCGAGTACAGTGCAGTGATCGTGATTCATCAGGACACTCCCGGCGTTGTGGCCTATATTACCAAATGCCTGAGTGACCGCAATATCAATATTGCATTTATGCGTCTGTTCCGTGAAAGCAAGGGAGAGATTGCTTATACAATCGTAGAATCTGACGGCAAACTTCCTGAGAATATCGTTCCTGCGATTCGCGAGAACCCGAATATTCATGAAGTTATGATCGTACAGATGTAAAGAAAGGAGGATTTTTATCATGGATTTTAAAAATGCAAATGAACTCTTAGCACTCTGTGAAGAAAAAAATCTTCCTATCTCAGAGATTATGCGTATCCGTGAGATTGAGCTTGGCGAAACAGCCTCTGAGATTGTAAATAAAAAAATGACACGAGTACTGGGAATTATGAAAGATGCTGCTTTCTCACCAATCAGACAGCCGGTAAAATCTATGGGTGGTCTGATCGGCGGCGAAGCCAGAAAGCTGAGTCTCCACGCTCAGGAGAAAAAAGGTCTCTGCGGAAATCTGCTTCAGAAGGCAATTACTTATGCTATGGCTACACTGGAAACGAATGCCTCCATGGGGCTGATCGTGGCCTCTCCTACTGCCGGTTCTGCCGGAATCGTACCGGGACTGATGCTGGCAATGCAGGAACATTATCAATTCTCTGATGAAGAGATTATACGGGCATTATTTAACGCAAGTGCCATTGGTTATCTGGCAATGCGAAATGCAACTGTTGCAGGTGCGGTAGGCGGATGCCAGGCCGAGGTAGGGGTTGCATCTGCAATGGCTGCATCTGCTGCTGTAGAGCTGATGGGAGGTTCACCGAAAGAATGTACTTTTGCTGCATCTACTGTTCTTATGAACATGCTTGGTCTGGTATGCGATCCGGTCGGCGGTCTGGTAGAATATCCATGTCAGAACAGAAATGCTGCAGGTGTGGCAAACGCTATAATTGCCGCAGAAATGGCTCTCGCAGGAATCCCGCAGTTGATTCCTCTGGACGAAATGATCCAGACGATGTTTACCGTGGGTAAAAAGCTTCCTGCAGAACTGCGTGAAACTGCTATGGGAGGATGCGCTACTACGCCATCTGCATGTGAAGCATGCCATATATGCAGTTAACAGGCTGACAAATAAAAAAACTGTCTCTGTAATGCACCTATTTTCTACGTATAATGTGCATATACAGGACAGTTTTTTATTATTTTTCCAGCTTTGCCAGCACTTTTGATGTAAAATGTGTATCGAAAAACTGAACAAAAGGTCCGAATCCAAATGCACTGACTAGTGTTCCCAGTCCGACGATTCCCCCTGCAAGCCAACACACCAGTGCACTGATCGCATCATTAGATACTCTGCACCAGAAATACGGAATTTTCGGCCATTTCTCTGTCATGATCAGAGAAATACTGTCATATGGTGCAACTCCCTGTTTCGGAAGCTGGTACATGGAAATTCCAAGGCTTGTTATGATAACTCCAATAAATACGGTAACCACCTGCATTGCCATCTGATCCGGTGCATCGATCACAGATGTGATCAGGTTATAGAAAAATGTAACAAAATATCCAAGGAATAACGCATTTATGATCGTTCCCAATCCGATAAGCTTTCTTCCCCAGATAATTTCTATTACAAAAAATCCCAGATTCAGAAGAATTAAAAAACGGGCATATTCAATTCCCACACATTCTGCCAGTGCCATTACCATTCCGCTGAAAGGGTCATTTCCAAGTCCGGAAAGTTTAAATATCGCAATTCCCAGACCAAGGATTATATTTCCAATCAACATTACGACCACATACTTCCAGTTTATTTTTCTGATCCATTCACTCATCTTTTTTCCTCCGTAAAATTAACTCTTTCTATCATATCAGACAGTAAAATACTTTACAATATTCTTTCTGTAAATTGTTTTCCACTATTTTAAAACTACGTTACTGTTCACTCCGTTCACAGTAACGTACCCAAAATTCATTCCAGATTGCCTGCGGCAATGGAATTTTGGCTTGTATGTCTTGTGATTTTGGCATATTCATGCCAAAACACTTCGCGGGATAGTGGTGTGTGAACAGTTACAAAACTACTTGATTTACTCCGTGAATATGACTATAATGAGAAAAACGTATATAGGTGTATATACACCCTTCTATACATAATAAAAACAGGAGAAAGTAATCTATGGAAAAGTTTAAAGCATTTCTCAGACGTAAAGACATCGAAATCTCCATAAAACGTTATGGAATCGATGCCCTTGGTGCCATGGCGCAGGGTCTTTTCTGCTCCCTGCTGATTGGCACGATCATCAACACACTTGGAACACAGTTTCATATTTCATTTCTGACCACTGCTGTGGCAACTGTAAACGACACCCAGTATACCGTAGGCTCTCTGGCATCTGCAATGAGTGGTCCTGCCATGGCTGTTGCCATCGGCTATGCGTTGCATTGTCCGCCGTTGGTGTTGTTTTCACTGATCACTGTTGGCTTTGCATCTAACGCATTAGGCGGTGCAGGCGGACCGCTGGCTGTATTATTTGTAGCCATCTTCGCTTCCGAAATCGGAAAAGCAGTATCTAAGGAAACCAAAATTGATATTCTGGTCACTCCACTTGTCACGATCGGTGTAGGTGTTGCCCTGTCCGCATGGTGGGCTCCGGCACTTGGAAGTGCAGCAATGAAAGTGGGAAATATTATTATGTGGGCAACCAACCTGCAGCCGTTCCTGATGGGAATCCTTGTTTCTGTATTTGTGGGTATTGCACTGACACTTCCTATCTCATCTGCCGCAATCTGTGCTGCGCTTGGCCTCACCGGACTTGCCGGAGGAGCTGCTGTAGCAGGCTGCTGTGCACAAATGGTAGGTTTCGCAGTAATGTCCTTCCGCGAAAATAAATGGGGTGGTCTTGTTTCTCAGGGAATCGGAACATCCATGCTCCAGATGGGAAATATCGTAAAAAATCCACGCATCTGGATTGCACCGATCCTTACTTCTGCCATCACCGGACCTCTTGCAACCTGTCTGTTCAAACTTCAGATGAACGGTACTCCGGTTTCTTCCGGTATGGGTACCTGTGGTTTCGTAGGACAGATTGGTGTCTACACCGGATGGATGAATGATATTGCCACAGGAACAAAAACAGCTGTCACAGGCTGGGACTGGGCCGGACTTTTGCTGATTTCCTTTATCCTGCCTGCAATCCTGTGTCCGCTCATCAACATGTTTATCCGTAAGCTTGGATGGGTGAAAGACGGGGATATGACACTTTCATAAGCAAAAACAGCTGCGTTACCTGTCAATTGAAACTGTTACTTGATAAAAATTTCAGCTAACAGTTTCAATGGTAACACAGCTGCTTTTTATTTTTCCACTTCCGTATATTGATTTCCCTGAGGATCACTCAAATTGTCATCCACATAAATTTTTCATCCCTTTGGAAATCGCCTTTCAGTGATAAGATTTTTATATTCGTACTTCTTCATCCATTTTAAGCAATGCACTCTTAGCCAGCTGATCTGCCTCTTCATTGTAGTGATTGCCCGTATGAGCTGCTATTTTACAAAAAGAAATCTTTACTTTCTTTCCTGCTTCCTGCATATGAGCAGCATATTTGCTGGTCAGAGGTGTTTTGGCTCTCCACACACCTGTTACCCACTTCTCTACACCTTCGTAATCATAGCGGATTTCCACAGCTGGATATTTGTTTTCTATGGCCCAGTTTACTGCAGTCATGGAACCAAGCATCTCTCCTGCCACATTTCGGATCGCGACTCCTGCAGAATCACTGCCGCTGCCGGATTTACGGATTTCCTGTCCATCCGGTGTAAGGATCACACAACCAAAGGCATATCTGCCAATACTTTTCTCGAAACTTCCATCTACATAAGCAATGACCATATTTTCAGGTACTTCCACGATTCCTGCCGCCTCTTTTGCTTTATCACCGGATACATTTCCTGTTGTCTCCATGTTCAGAAAAGCCAATGCTTCCTCTTTCTCTGTAAATCCCCGAAACTCAGCTCCTGAATATCCGCTTACTGCCTTCTGGCACTCCGCCCATGTAGCAAAAAGTCCTGTTTTATGTCCCTTGCGTACTGCATATATTTTCTTCTTTGCCATAAAATCCTCCTGAACAATCAATATTTTGACTCACATTACTTTACTATATTTTGATTAATACTATATAATCTTTCTTTCTATCAGGCAAGTTATACAATGGAAATTTCTCAAAAAAACAACGTGCAGATACATTTTAAAATCGGGATAAATCTTCAAACCTGAAGTTATCTGTCGACTTCAATGTTTCTGCACGTTTTTTATAATAGCAGATATTTTAATCAATACCTTCTGTTAACCTATAGCAATTACATAAAATACTGCATTCCTCTTTATCTGAATTTATAAAGCCTTATGATACAATTCCACAATATCCTGTTTCCTGGAGGATCTTGGATTTACTGCAATATTTCCGCTCTTCATAGCGTCATCTGCCATGGCATCAATCTTGCTTTCAATCTCCTCATCAGAAATCTCTTCTCCCTTCTTCGCCTGGCGGATGGCTGTGGTCAGGTCTTCCGGGATTCCGATATCTTCGTTTAATTCCCTGATGGCATCCGCCAGCATCAGTGGTTCGAATTCATCCTCATATGCAAGGATCGGACTGATATAATTATAAATCTTCAGATATCTGCCATGATCTGCCAGCGCATTATATTCTGCAATCACAGGGAGAAGAACTGCATTTGCCACTCCATGTGCCACATTAAAGAAAGCACTTACCGGATGACTCATGGCATGGACATTTCCAAGTCTTGCAAAGGAAAAGGCGATTCCTGCAAAAAGAGATCCCGTAAGCATTGCCTCTGCAGCCTCCAGATCTGTACGTCTTGCCACAAAACGGCGGATATTTCCACCGATCAGCTCCATTGCTTTCTCTGCCATTGCGTCAGAAAACGGAGATGCTGCTGTGGAAACATAAGCCTCCTCCGCATGAATAAATGCATCGATTCCGCAGGCTGCTGCCACAGATGCCGGAGCAGAAGTGAGAAGCTCAGGATCCAGGATCGCATATGCAGGAAGAAGTTCATAACTGAATACCGTCAGCTTATAATCTCTGCTGTGGTCAGTGATAACAGAAAATGCCGTAACCTCTGAGCCGGTTCCCGCAGTAGTCGGGATTGCGATCAGCGGAACAATTTTTCCGGGAACCTTATGTGCCCCCTCATATTCTGTAATACTGCCGCCATATTTAGCCGTAACTCCCACTGCTTTTGCCACATCCATAGGAGAACCACCGCCCAGCGCAACGATAAAATCTGCGCCGGAATCCTTATACGCTTCTGTCGCTTTTTCCACTGTGGTGACAGACGGATTGGCTTCTACATCTGTAAAAATATCCACTGCCATTCCGGCGTCTTTCAGATAATCCGCCGCCTTATCCACAACTCCCATTTTCCGGAGAGTTGGTCCTGAGATCAGCATTGCATGAGAACCTCCAAGCTTTTTGGCACATTCCGGAAGCTTCGCCAGAGTACCTGCACCGACTGTAATATTCTGAGGAATAAAAAATTCAAATGGATTCATTAATTTCTGCCTCTTTTCCTGTATTTTTCAATATTGCAATGTGCAGGGACCCTGCACAAATTCAAAACTCTGTTACCCAAAATAATTGTCATGTCATTTATAGCGTTATGCCATAGAGGAAAGCACCCTGTCAATAGCCGCATCGATTACCACATCAAGCTCTTCATCATCAGCCTCCGGCATAAGACTTGCTGCATCCTCATCAGAGATCAGTTCAATAAGTTTACCAAAGTCTTCTTTATATTTACGTTTACAGATCGCATAAAATACAACTCCAAGTAAACTCCAGCTACCTACCATGATCCATTCCTGAAATACCAGACTTCCACCGGAACCCGGAATACAGTAAACCAGAAGCATCAGCCCTGACATGACTACTGCCATAAAACCTACAAATTTGTAGTGGCCTACTTTGTAAGGTCTTGCCATATCCGGTTCCTTTTTACGAAGGATCAGGAAAGAGACAGAGACCATACAGTATGCAAGGCAGCATCCGAAGTTACCTGCATCACAGATCCAGACCATCATTGTTCTTCCTGCAAAAGGAGCCAGCATAGTCAGGGCACCGATCAGATACAGAGAATTAACCGGAGTTTTGTGCTTCGGATGAAGCTTTGCAAAAAACGGAGGAATCATGTAGGATTCTGCCATAGAGTACATGGCACGGGAACCGCCAAGGAGGAAGGAGTTCCATGATGTAATAATACCACACATTCCACCTACAATGATAACCTTGGCCATAATCTTTGTCCCGAAAGCCTTGGCCATGGCATCTGCTGTTACAAGTCCTGTTCCCTGCTGAGACTCAATAATCTCTGCCGGATTCAGGATATAACCTACTGCAAGAATAACCAGTGCGTAAAATACAACAGCCAGCACAACAGAGAGGATCATCATTTTACCGATTTTTTTCAGCGGAACATTAATCTCCTCTGCTGCCTGTGGGATAACATCAAAACCAATAAAGAAAAACGGAGTGATAACTGCAACCTTAATAATACTTTTCATTGCTTCACCGGTACCGTTTCCAACAAACATCTGTCCCTGAAGGTTATCCACACTTCCTGTAACCACAGAAGCCACGATCAGAATAATTCCGGCACCGCCGATAATACAGGTAAGAACAGTCTGCAAAACTGCTGCAGTTTTTGCTCCATTAATGTTGATTATCATAATAAGAAAAGCAATCACAATCGCCACGATCAACCAGGATGCATAAACATCAAAGCCTGCAACTGTATAGAGATATCCTTTCAGGAACCCTGGCCACAGATAAGTGATGATTGTGGGAAATGCACATGCCTCAAAGCAGGCAACACTTACATATCCAAGAATAATCGCCCAGGTACAGATAAAAGAACCTGTAGAACCCATTGCCCTGTAGCTGAATACGTGCTCACCACCACACTGAGGCATGGCTGCTGTAAGCTCTGCGTAAGTCAGACCTACAAAGAAGATCATGATTCCACCGATTGCAAATGCAATAGCTGCACCAAGCACACCACCGGATTCAATCCAGTTACCGGAAGAAACTACCCAGCCCCAGCCGATCATGGCGCCAAATGCAATTACAAGTATGTCCCATGCACCAAGTACTTTGTCAAATTCTGATGTTTTTTGTTCCATAGGTCAGGCCTCCTTTTTTCCGTATTTTTTTGCGATCAGATCTTCCAGATATTCTGCTGTTCCCTGAATTCCCAGAAAATCACTGTTAATAAGAATATCCCTGTTATGTCTGTCACCGCGGTTACTTCCTGTCAGTGCCAGATGTCTCTTATGATAACGTTTATCCTTCTCATCCAACAGAAGCTTTGCATCCTTTTCTGAAAGATTATGGCTTTCCATAATGTTGTGGACGCGAACATCATTAGGTGCATAAATAAATGCTCTCACCAGCTGGATTCCTTCTGTATCTTTCAGAATATAATCTGCAGACCGTCCTATGATTACGCAGGCTTCTTTCTGAGCCAGCTTCCGGATAATCTGCTTCTGTACATGAATGGCGCGGTCTGTCAAATCCGCATATTTGGAAAAGGAGCCTCTCACATCACCCTGTGCACCTTTACCTGCGATGGTTCCGCCTTCCTCTACTCTGTCCATAATGTCTGTAGGGATGCCTACCTCTTTGATAATCTCATCCACAAGATCACGATCATAAAACTTAATCCCCAGATCCTGCGCAATCTTCTTACCGATGGCATTGCCCTTGGCTCCATATTCGCAGCCAATCGTAATTACCAGATGTTTCATGCTCTTCCCTCTCACACTCAAATTTTTATCAGATTCTCAAACATTCGAAATCCGCTGATTTGCTATGTAAATCGCTACTTTCTCATGTTTGGCAGGTCCCAAGTTCAAAAGTCTTATCATGCAGGCACGAACGACTTTTTGACCTTTTGGCTCTGATATCATAAAAGGGCGCACGAATATAATTCGTGACGCCCTTGTCCTTACTGTATCACTCCGTTGCCGGATTTTTATTTTTCCAGAGATTTAATTGTATCTTCGATGATTGCTACAGCTTTGTCGCACTCTTCTTCTGTAACAATAAGCGGTGGGATCATACGGATGATATGCGCTCCGATGGCTGTGATCAGAAGATGTCTGTCAAGACAACCATGTTTTACATCCACTCCGCCGATAGTATCATCAAATTCCACACCTACCAGAAGTCCCTGATGTCTTACTTCTTTTACATGAGGAAGCTTCTCAAGCTTAGCTGCAAAGTAATCGCCAACCTTCTTTGCATTTCCAGCCAGATCTCTGTCCAGAAGCTCATTCACCTCAGCCAGTGCAGCTGCACAACTTACCGGATGTCCGCCGAATGTAGTTCCATGGGAACCTGCTGTGAAAGCTTTTGCAACCTCTGCTGTTGCACAGATGGCACCGATTGGCATTCCACCGCCCAGAGCCTTTGCCATAGATACGATATCCGGTTTGATACCATAATTCATATAGGACATAACAGCACCTGTTCTGCACCATCCTGTCTGTACTTCATCGATCAGAAGAAGCATATCGTTCTCATCACAGAATTTACGAAGTCCCTGCATGAATTCCATTGTTGCAGGATGCACGCCACCCTCGCCCTGTACAGGCTCAACCATAATGGCAATTGTGTTCTCTGTACATGCATCCTTGAAAGCCTGAAGGTCATTGTACGGTGCATAGGAGAAACCATAAGTCATAGGTCCGAATCCAACCTGGCATCCATTACCCGGCTGACCTGTTGCAGACATGGCACCAAAGGTTCTTCCATGGAATCCCATCTTTGCAGTTACGATATGATAACGGTTTGGACCATATTTTTCAATACCATATTTACGGGCCATTTTAATCATTGCCTCGTTGGCCTCTGTACCGGAGTTCTGATAGAAAATCTTGTCCATTCCAATTGTCTCACAGACCTTCTCAGCAAGCAGTGCCTGCGGGATTGTATATGGATAGTTAAATGTATGCATGATATCATCTAACTGATCCTTTGCAGCAGCTACAACCTTCGGATTACAGTTTCCTGCGCTGTTTACTGCAATACCAGCGTAAAAATCAAGATATGGAGTTTTATTCTCATCATAAATGTACATGCCCTCTGCTGTCTCTGCAAGGAAATCAAATCTCTCATAAGTCTCAATCATGTACTTGTTTACTTTG
This sequence comes from Blautia sp. Marseille-P2398, assembly GCF_964240315.1. NCBI lineage: Bacteria > Bacillati > Bacillota > Clostridia > Lachnospirales > Lachnospiraceae > Blautia > Blautia sp. Marseille-P2398. Next base: position 68,335 of record NZ_CAXSTD010000009.1, on the reverse strand, counting down.
TCCTTAATGTCCTGAAAAGTTAATCCTATGTCTTTTAATTTCATAGCTGTGTCCTCCTGCATCCTTAAGATAATAAAAAAAAGCAAAGACAAACTGACCCGTATGGGTAAGCGCCTTTGCTTAACTTTTTCTGTGTATTATTTTGTACATTCTTACAATATCACTGCCCTTATGATTTGTCAACATGTTTTTTTGAACATTTACATTTTTTACAGAAAGATCGTTACTGAGAACGGAGTGAACAGTAATGAAAGCTCTGTGTTCTCCTTATTGTATATCCAATATTTCCTGCATATTCATGCGATATTATAAAGGTTTCTCAACAATTCATAACAACACAGCCTCTTCATGAAATGGCAGACTGACAAACCATTACATACATTCTTTCTTTTCAGATATTCATTTCCTGGTGTATCTTTTTCATCATTTTGTGCATTATATTGTACATTTTACACTCATACTTCGGATAAAATCACCTGCTTCACTACTCAGTTCTACACTATGGTAATCCACCTGCGGCAGACCGCTTCAGCAACAAAACTCCTGATACAACTGCATCAATGATAATCCAGAAAAAAACAGGTACAGCAGGCTTTCTCCTTCCCTGTGTTCCGATAGACATGCTCCTGATCCGTTTCAAACTTAAACACCTGATCTCTGTGGATTTCATACTTCTCACCATGACATTCCAGCGTAAGCACACCCTCCATAACAGCCAGATATTCTCTCGTCTTCTCCCCATGGCTGCCACTGATATAAACACCACCCGGTTCCACCTCGATCCGGTACACCTCCACCAGACGGGTATCCTCATAAGGCAGACAGGTCCATACCCTGTACTGTCCTGCTATCTCCTTGGTAGGAACCAGTTCTGCCGGTGTCACCAGACAACAGTCCACTCTCGGCGGCTGTATCAGCTCCTGAAACTCTATCCTCAGACCACTTGTAATCTTCCCCAGCACACCCAGAGAAGGATTGGCAGTCCCTCTCTCAATTTGAGCCAGCATACTCTTACTCACCCCCGTCTGCTCAGACACCTGATCCAGACTCATACTCTTGGATTTCCGAATCCTCTTCAGATTCACCGCCACATTATTCGATAAATAATCCATATGTCCCCTCCTTCCAAACAACTGTACTATTTCTTTTTTATATCAGCAATATAAAAATCTGTCAATTACATTACTGTTCACTCCGTTCTCAGTAACGTAACCAAAATTCATTCCAGAACATAAATTTTACAGCAATTATCCAAAACCCGGTTGACAATTTCCTCTCTATAAATGTATAATGTAACCCAAGAAAACATTTGTCCACCCTATTCGGACAATGAATATCCCTATATCAGCCAAATGCCATGACAGGGAGGAGTACACAACCCCGGGAAGCACAGAGAGAAAGCGGTCGGTGCGAGCTTTCGTGAACGAATTGTGGAAGTAGCCCCCGAGCAGTGAACCAAACCGCATATCCCGTCTGATCCACAAGACCTGAACGGACATGCCAAGTAGGCTTCAACGTCAGTTCCACGTTACAGGAACACAGTATATCAGTACTGACAAAGTGCAGAGCCAGACTCTGAATACAGGTGGTACCGCGGAAACATTTTCGCCCTGGGCAAACAAGCCCAGGGCGTTTTTTACTATATTTATATATCAGGGTCAAAAAGTCGTTCGTGCTTGCTTTAATCTGTCACATCAAACCCGCCGCCCCACACTCGGCAGAATCAGCGCAGCGCCATTCTGCCCCCTGCATTGGCCAACACACAGCTCAGAAATTTATTTGTTTTGTGTGCATTTGCAGGAGTCGTGTATATCTTGGTGCCTGGAAATCTGCGTTGTTCAGAAAAATCTCACTGTCTGAGCGCAGCGAGTTTGAGATTTTTCTGAACGCTTTTAGCAGATTTTCAGACACTTAGATATACTAGACTCCGAAACCGCACACAAAACAAATAAATTTCTGAGCGTCCCCATCCACATACACAAAGGAGGTTTACCCAAATATGAAACAAATATCCGGCAACAAACTCTTAGTCAAAGCCTTAAAAGAAGAAGGCGTAGAATACCTCTTCGGCTACCCCGGCGCCTGTACCATCGACATCAGTGACGAACTCTACAAACAGGACGACGTCAAAATCATCCTCCCCCGTCACGAACAGGCCCTTGTCCACGAAGCCGACGCCTACGCCAGAACCACCGGCAAAGTCGGCGTATGTCTGGTAACCAGCGGTCCCGGAGCAACCAACCTTGTAACAGGACTTGCAACCGCCAACTATGACAGCGTACCTCTTGTATGCTTCACCGGCCAGGTAGCCCGCCACCTCATCGGCAACGATGCATTTCAGGAAGTAGACATCGTAGGAATCACCAGAAGCATCACCAAATACGGCGTTACTGTCCGCAGACGTGAAGACCTGGGACGTATCATCAAAGAAGCCTTCTACATTGCCCGCACCGGCCGTCCGGGACCTGTCCTTATCGACCTTCCAAAGGACGTAATGGCAGAACTCGGCAGCGCTGAATATCCTAAAAATGTAAATATCCGCGGATACAAGCCCAACACAGATGTCCACATCGGCCAGCTCAAACGTGCCATCAAACTTTTAAATAAAGCAAAACGTCCCTTATTCCTGGCAGGCGGCGGTGTAGTAATCTCCCGCGCCCATGAAATTTTCCGGGAAGTAGTGGAAAAGACAAAAGTTCCGGTTGTCACAACCGTAATGGGCAAAGGTTCCATTCCTACTGACCATCCGCTTTATATCGGAAACCTCGGCATGCATGGTGCCTATGCAGCAAACATGGCTGTCAGCAACTGCGATGTGCTGTTCTCCATCGGAACCAGATTCAATGACAGAATCACCGGAAAACTTCATGAATTTGCACCACATGCCCAGATTATCCACATTGATATTGATACAGCATCCATTTCCCGAAACATTCAGGTAGATATCCCCATTGTTGCTGATGCAAAAGAGGCTATCACCAAAATGAACGAATACGTCCAGGAATGTTCAACGGACAAGTGGCTTAACCTGATCAAAAACTGGAAAGAAGAGCATCCGCTTAAAATGCGTCCAAATGATCTTTTAAGTCCGATGGATATCCTGAAAGAGATCAACGAACAGTTTGAGAACAGTATTATCGTAACAGATGTAGGACAGCATCAGATGCTTGTCTCCCAGTATGCGGAAATCACAGAGGGCAAACAGATGATCATGTCCGGTGGTCTGGGAACAATGGGCTATGGTCTTCCGGGCGGTATCGGAGCCAAAATCGGAAATCCCGACAGACCTGTCATCGTTATCTCCGGTGACGGCGGTGTGCAGATGAACATTCAGGAGCTTGCAACTGCAGTTCTGGAAGAACTTCCTGTTATCCTGTGCATCTTTAACAATGAATACCTTGGAATGGTACGCCAGTGGCAGAAGCTTTTCTACGGCAAACGCTATGCTATGACCAATCTGCGCGCAGGAGCACTTTCCCGCCGCACTGAAGGCATGGAATATCCACAGTACACACCGGATTTCATCAGACTTGCAGAGAGCTACAGGGCAAAAGGAATCCGTGTCACAAAGAAAGAGGAAATTGCAGCAGCCTTCGAGGAAGCAAAAAAGAACACAAAGGCACCTACAGTAATTGAATTCATCATTGACCCTGAGGAAATGGTTTATCCTATGATCAAACCAGGCGGAACTCTAGAAGATATGATTATGGACTGTTGATCAGGAGGAAAATTATTATGGATAAAGGAATGAAAAAAAGATGGATTTCTCTCTATGTTGAGAACCAGGTAGGTGTTCTGTCCAAAATCTCCGGACTTTTCTCCGGAAAAAGCTACAATCTGGACAGTCTTACTGTAGGAACCACCGAGGACCCCACAGTATCTCGAATGACGATCGCAACTGTCAGTGATGATGAAACTTTTGAGCAGATCAAAAAACAGTTGAACCGTATGATCGAGGTTATTAAGGTTATTGATTTCACAGACGTATTTGTCCGCATGAAAGAGATTCTGTATATTAAGGTTTTTAACTGTTCCAAAGAAGATAAGGTTGAACTGTTTCAGATTGCCGAAACCTTCAAGGCAAAGGTCATTGACTATGGCAAAGACAGCCTGCTCCTGGAATTTGTCCAGACAGCAACCAAGAATGACGCAGTAGTGAAACTGATCAAGGAAGAATTTCACAGAATTGAAGTGGTACGTGGAGGAAGTGTAGGAATCGAATCTATCAGTATGATGGAACGATAAAACTTTTTCTGAAATTTTTATAAAGGGAGGATTGTCGCATTGTTCTTAATGCTCAGTCCTCCCTTTACTTACGGTTCTTCCATCTTTTCGTTTTTCATCTGTGCTTTCGCTTTTCGCCCAATCCGTGCATTGCTGTTCATAATACTGGCACGGGTGATCTTATCATTTCCAAATTTCATCCGGATCTCATCCATAGCTGCATCCAGCTTTCTGTGGCGTTCTTTATTTTCTGTATCTTCAAACAGAGACATCTGTTCATAAGTGCCATCTGTAAGGCCTGTCAGTGCCACACCAATCAGACGTAGCGGCTGTCCTTTCCAGAACTCTTTAAAAAGTCTTGTAGCATTTATATAAATTTCATCTGTAAGATCTGTAGCATTTTCCAGCTTTGTCTGGTGTGAACGGTTTCTGAAATCCAAAGTACGGAAAGTCACGGAAATACAGTTGCATTTCTTATCTTTTCTGCGCATTCTGGTTGCCAGAACATCACACTGCTCCAAAAGTATGGGAAACACCTGCTCTATGGAAGTAATATCATCGTTAAAAGTAGTTTCCACGCTGAAACCTTTTGCCTCATCAGGCACTGCTTTTACAGGGGAATCATCGATACCTCTGGCATATTGCCATAGCTGATGTCCCGTTTTTTCCCCAAGCCAGTACTGCACATTGGATGCTCTTTCTCTTGCCAGATCACCGATGGTACGGATTCCCTGATTCAGAAGCTTCTGCTCGGAAGCTTTTCCCAGAAACAGCAGATTACGGATAGGAAGAGGCCACATTTTCTCCGGGATTTCATCCGGGAACAGAGTGTGTACTCTGTCCGGCTTTTGAAAATCTGATGCCATCTTTGCCAAAAGCTTATTGGTAGAAATTCCTACATTTACTGTGAATCCCAGCTCTCTGTGAATCTTGTCTTTCAGCTCATGAGCAGCAGCTACAGGGTCAGGATAGATCAGAGAAGTACCTGTCATATCCAGAAATACCTCATCAATGGAAAAAGATTCCATCACAGGTGCAAAGGAAGCACAGATTGCTTTAAATGCCCGGGAACATTTATCGTATAATTCAAAATCACTGGGAACGATCACCAGATTGGGACATTTCCGAAGAGCCATGGCTACTGGCTCGCCGGTCTGGATCCCGTATTTTTTTGCAGGGATAGATTTGGCAACCACGATACCTGTCCGTTTCTTTGGATCTCCTCCTACACAGGAAGGAATTTCTCTGAGATCCGGCAGCCCCTGGCTCACCCTTCTGGCTGATTCCCAGGAAAGAAATGCACTGTTTACATCAATATGAAAAATTAACCGTTCCGTACTTTTCACTGTTCTTCCTCCAATATATGAATTGCGCTCTTCATATCTGATGATTTCATTTTACCCTGATCTGCTCTCCAGGGTAAGAACCTCGTTTGTCCAAAAAAATGTCTTTATTTGCATCATCTTGTCTGAGCTGTTACTGTATTTATATTTGTTTGATTTCACTCTGCTATCAGAGTTTTGAACAACAACGCCGCACTTGCCATACGGCAGTGCGGCGTCTGTATTTCGCTGCCGGTCACATTGTTCCCGGTAACTTTTTTTACTTAATTCTGAGGATTCATTTCCTCTCGATATATACTTGTCGATTAGTCATAAAGGTTAGGAGCAATTTCTTCGCTGTCCATATTTGTGGAATCATACCAGTATCCAGTTCAGCCTCCAGCCATTCATAAGAGAATTCCGGAAATGTCTGATGTTTGAAATTTTTCCATGTTACTCCTTTCTCATGAAGTAACTGTCTACACATAAGCAAACAGTGCTATCGCTGTCATTGATCAGCAATAAGCCCCCGTGTTTTCATATAGTCCCATTATACCTTCTCATTTTCCCGAAGTCAACATAATTTAACATGTATCAGCCGTTTATTTGTGTTGCTTTTTATTTGATTTTTGTTGTATTTCAGTTGTTTTTATTTTGTTTCCTCATTGACATTTAAATCCTCATCTGTCATACTTGAATATAACGAATGTACCATCAAACAGCAGCTTTGCATCTTCCGTAAGGCTCTTATCATATATAGAAACCGCTCTGGAAAGGAGACAAACAATGTATCTTTCTGACATCCACACACATTCTATCGCCAGCGGTCACGGAACCACCTGTACCATCTCTGACATGGCAAAAGCAGCCAGCAAAAAAGGACTGAAACTCCTTGGGATTTCTGACCACGGCCCGGGAACTCTGGCTTCCGGAACTTCTTCTTATTTCAGAAGCCTTCCTTTTTATCCCAGAAAAAGATTCGGCATAGATATTCTTTACGGAGTTGAACTAAACATCCTGGACAGTGCAGGACATACAGATCTGTCAGATGAACTGCTGAACAACCTGGATTACGCTATCATCAGTATGCATCGGCAGAACTACCGTTCAGGCTCTGTATCTCAGAATACAGAAGCTTACATCAATGCAATGAAACATCCTGCTGTAAAAATACTCGGCCACTGCGACGATACACATTTCCCTGTAGATTATGAAACGCTGGCAAGAGCAGCTTTACGGGAAAATGTTATTTTTGAAATAAACGAAGCTTCCCTCGCACCCGGAGGATATCGGGGAGACACAAGAGCCAATGCAGCCAGAATCCTGTATCTCTGTCAGAAATATCAGCTTCCTGTTATTTTGTCCAGCGACAGCCACGGAAAAGAACATGTTGGAGATTTCACCTATGCCGAAGAATTCGTTCACCAGCTCATGTTTCCGGAAACTCTTATCCTTAACAACCAGCTTCCCAAATTAAAAGTTTTCCTTCAGACACGTTAAAAGAATGTTCCTCAAAGGGACATTCTTTTATTTTATGCATTGTTTTTTGCATTGTGTTATTTTGTTTATTTTCTATAATTTCTTGTCAAAAAAGACGACATTTTAGTACATTTTAATTAACAAAACTCACTTAACCATTTACATATCTCGTGATAGATCAGTCTTACTGTAGGAACCACCGAGGATCCTACAGTATCCCGAATGACTATCGCAACAGTCAGCGATGATAAAACCTTTGAACAGATCAAAAAACAATTAAACCGCATGATCGAGGTTATCAAGGTAATCGACTTCACAAATGTATTTGTCAGAATGAAAGAAATTCTCTACATCAAGGTTTTCAACTGCTCCAGGGAAGATAAAGCAGAACTGTTTCAGATTGCAGAAACCTTCCAGGCAAAAGTCATTGACTACGGCAAAGACAGCCTGCTTCTGGAATTTGTCCAGACAGCCACCAAGAATGATGCAGTTGTCAAACTGATCAAGGAAGAATTCCACAGAATTGAAGTGGTACGTGGTGGAAGCGTAAGAATTGAATCCATCAGCATGATGGAACGCTAAATCTCATAATCAATATTTTTTGCAGGATATAGAAACGTCTCTATATCCTGTATTTATTTTCAAACATACTATAAAATATTGCAGTTTTTAATCAAATGTGTTATGGTTTACGGGAGCGTTATTCGAAAGAAAATGCATCTGATTTCCACATCTGACAGTCTGGTGGATAAAATCATCCACTTCACAGTCTGGTTAAATTCGTGAGGCGACCTGTAAGGCGTCTACACACCGGAAATTTTTCTTTTGTTCTGATGCATATTTTTCATAACGCCTGATCCCCATACTCTAAACTGTCTGAAAAGCAGGGGACGCATTGCGCCGTTTTATCAGACCAAAAGGAGAATTCATATGAACACAACAACAACTACTACAACAGCTGCCTCAAAAAGAAGCAGCACTCTTTACATGGTAGAGCTGGCTATGATGATTGCCATTATTCTGCTCATGTCCTTTACCCCGCTGGGCTACCTTCGTACTCCCGGCTTATCCATCACCCTTCTCACCATCCCGGTAGCTGTAGGAGCTATCATCCTCGGACCGAAAGGTGGTGCTGTATGCGGACTTGCTTTCGGTGCAACCAGCTTCTATATGGCTGTCACAGGAAGTTCAGCTTTCGCTGCTGCACTTTTTAACATTAATCCATTTGGCACTTTTATTGTATGTATCGTGGCACGTGTGCTGGAAGGATGGATCACAGGACTTATTTTCGCAGCATTATATAAATCACCGGCGAAGAAATTTTCCTATTACGTTGCTTCACTGGCATGCCCGTTACTGAATACTTTCTTCTTCATGGGCTTTTTATGTCTCTTCTTCTACAACACAGATTACATTCAGGGTATTGTTTCCAGTCTTGGAGTAAGCAATCCTGTTGTCTTCGTTGCTGCTTTTGTGGGCGTTCAGGGACTGATCGAAGCGGGCTTCTGCTTTGTAGTGGGAAGTATCGTTTCCAAGGCACTTTCTGTGGCACTGAAACGTGCATAATCTTTAAAAGAACAGCCTTTTCCAAAAAACCTGACTACATTGTCACCGTAGTCAGGTTTTTTTATCTGGCACATTTAAAACAGAAATCCTACCTGATTCAATTAATATCTATAGCAATCTCACAAAATAATGCAATCAAGACAGTTCAGCAGAGTGCGAAAGACAAGGAAAATATCTGACGCAGTACTTCACATTCTGATGGGCTGGATTGCTCTCAGTATTTCATAGAATTGCTATCACATAATAAAGGAGATTTTTATGTCATTATTAAAAGAGATTTCTATTACAGAGCTTTCAAATTTACGCATCGGTCATACTTCTGACCATGATGCGAAGACCGGTGTAACTGTTCTTTATTTTCCAAATGGAGCAAAAGCAGGCTGCGATATAAGCGGAGGCGGCCCTGCTTCCAGAGAAACTCCTCTCACCTCTCCTGTCACTGCCGACAATCCCATCAATGCTATTGTCTTGTCCGGAGGTTCTGCCTATGGACTGGCTGCTGCTGACGGTGTGATGAACTATCTGGAATCACAAAATATCGGTTATAACACCGGTGCAGCCCTGGTTCCTCTTGTATGCCAGTCCTGTATCTATGACCTCTCTTACGGAGATCCTAAAATACGTCCAACTGCAAAAATGGGCGAAGAAGCCTGCCGTCAGGCATTTGCAGGAACAGATACCAGAACCGGAAATATCGGTGCAGGTACCGGTGCAACTGTGGGAAAACTTTACGGTATGAAACAATCCATGAAGTCAGGTCTTGGTATTGCCGCTGTATCTGTGAAAAATTTCCAGATGGCCGCAATTGTCGTTGTCAATGCACTGGGAGATATCTTCAGTCCACAAAATGGTCAGAAAATTGCAGGGCTGAAAACACCTGACAGAAGCGGGTTTCTGGACAGTGTCCACGAATTATACCGCTTTATGACACCTCATGACCAGTTTACCGGCAATACCACCATCGGAGCTGTAATCACCAATGGGGCATTTTCAAAGGCTGAACTGAATAAAATTGCCTCTATGACCCGCTGTGCCTATGCCAGATGCATCAATCCTGTAGCAACTATGGCTGACGGTGATTCCATCTATGCTGCCAGCATTGGCAATGTTTCTGTAGATATCAATATGGCTGGAACTCTCGCCGCAGAAGTCATGGCTCAGGCTATCCAGAATGCCATTCATACTTCCCGGATCCCGGATGAAGAATTTCTGAAATATGTATAACAGTCCGCTATAAAAGCGCAGAGAAAAAGTATCATCTCTGCGCTTTTATTCTTCCTGTCTGTCTTCATTTTTCATCTGTGCTCTGGTTTTTCTCCAAGCCAGAACTGTACATTTGCTTCCCGTTCCCTTGCCAGATCACCAATAGTACGGATTCCCTGATTCAGAAGCTTCTGCTCGGAGGCTTTTCCCAGAAATAACAGGTTACGGACAGGAAGTGGCCACATTTTCTCCGGTATTTCGTCCGGGAACAGCGTGTGTACTCTGTCCGTTTCTTTGGATCTCCTCCCACACAGGAGGGAATCTCCCTGAGATCCGGCAGCCCCTGGCTTACCCTTCTGGCTGATTCCCATGAAAGAAATGCGCTGTTTACATCAATATGAAAAATTAATCGTTCCATACTTTTTAATTATCTCAATCATATTTTTGCAGACTTCCAATCATCTTAATCCCCATTATCATCAACACAGGGAAAATCAGTGCCGCAAAGATTCCAAGTTTCAGATTATCATTCAGTGCTCCTGAAATCATCCCCACATAGGTTGGTCCGGATGAACATCCCACATCTCCAGCAAGGGCAAGGAGGGCAAACAGGGCTGTTCCGCCACGCTTTACTGAGGCAGCCGCCATGCTGAAGGTTCCCGGCCACATAATACCTACAGACAGACCGCAAACCGCACATCCAAGGATTCCCAACGCAGGTACCGGGATAAATGCGATCATCAGATAGGAAACCATGCACAGAACTGCACTGTATTGCATAAAGCGTTCCAGATTGATTTTATCTCCAAATTTCCCATAAAATGCCCTTGAACTTCCCATAAGAATTGCAAACGCCATGGGACCTGCCAGATCTCCGATAGTTTTATTGATTCCAAAGCTTTTCTCAGCCAGAGTAGAAGCCCACTGGCTTACCGCCTGCTCACTGGCTCCTGCACAGAGCATCATTAACATCAGAACCCAGAAGATTTTTTTCTTAAAAAGCTCTCCCATAGTCAGCCCCTTTTCACCCTCATCCAGCAGTGGAGCAATGGGAACTCTGGTAAAAAAGATTCCATTTGCAATGGGAATCAATGCCCACACCAGCGCCATATATTTCCAGTTTGCAATCCCGAAAATACGAAAGAATAATGTAGAAAGAAGTACCACTCCCACATGTCCCCAACAGTAAAAGGAATGAAGGAGACTCATTGCTTTTTCCTTATTATCTGTAGGGCAGGCTTCCACCACAGGACTTACCAGCACCTCCAGCAATCCGCCTCCGATGGCATAGATCATAACTGCAATGAGAAGTCCCACAAACGGATCTCCCAGGCACTCCGGCAATACTGTGAGCAAAATCAGACCTGCAGCCGCCATTGCATGTGCCAGGATCATAGATGCACGATAACCTATTCTGTCCACAAATCCAATCGATGCCAGATCTACCAGCAACTGGATTCCGAAATTAAAAGTAACCAGAAGTGTGATCTTCTGCAGCGAAATCCCGTAACTGCCCTGAAATGTCAGAAACAGCAGAGGAACAAAATTGTTTACAATAGCCTGCACCACATATCCGATAAAACAGGCCTGCACTGTTCTGTTGTAATTTGTTTTCATTCAATATGATATCCTCCAATCTGAAATTTATTAGTTACTGAGAACGGAGTAAGCAGTAACAATTTATTACGCTGATATCGTTCAGGCATTCTCATTCACCAAATTCTGCACCTTCACAGTTCTATCAATCAATAATGACAGTGTATCACAGATTCTTTCTTTTTTCTTTCATTATATTTTGAAAATCCTATAAATTTTTATGTTATTTTGACTTTTTCTCATATAACAATTCTATACACTCTAACAGGTAATCCATCAATCCAATTCAAAATATTTCCCGCAAAAAAAGATGTGTACCATACCATTTCTGACACCATACACATCTCAAAATAAACACTTCTTATCTTCTGTACTCCGCAGTCAGGTCTTTAATAACCTCTCCTGCAATAATCAGCCCGACGACAGACGGCACAAAGGCCACACTCCCCGGAATATCTCTGCGCTCCGTACACTTATGCGTAGCACCTGGAGGACAAATACAATGCGACCTGCAGCTGATCGCCATATCTTCAATTGGTCTGATCGGCTGTTCCTCTGAATAAACAACCTTCAGTTTCTTCACACCACGCTTCTTCAGCTCTCTACGCATAACCTTCGCCAGCGGACACACCTTCGTCTTATAGATATCCGCCACCCGAAACGCACTGGCATCCAGCTTATTTCCGGCACCCATACTGCTGATAACAGGAGTCCCTGCCTCCTTTGCACGCATGATCAGTTCAATCTTCGCAGTCACTGTGTCCACAGCATCTACCACATAATCATACTCACTAAAATCGAAATCAGCAGCATTCTCCGGAAGATAAAAACAGTTATGGATTCTCACATCTGCTTTCGGATTAATGTCCAGGATCCTGTCCCGCATCACCTCTGTTTTATATTGACCAACAGTTTTCCTGGTGGCAATAATCTGTCTGTTAAGATTCGTCAGGCATACTTTGTCATCATCGATCAGATCAAAGGTCCCCACACCGCTTCTGACCAATGCTTCACATACATATCCTCCAACCCCTCCGATTCCAAACACTGCCACGCGGGAGTTCTCCAGTTTATTCATTGCTTCTTTTCCCAGAAGAAGCTCTGTTCTTGAAAATTGATTCAACATAATATCTCCATTTCATTCGGTATTGACCGACTATCTGCCTGCCTTTCTTCTACTTCATTATTTCTGGTCTGTTCTGCTTTGCTGCCTGTAATGTAAGCAGCTCTGCATGCCAGAAACAAAAAAACAAGGAGCAGAAACCAAAGCCAGAGCTTTCTTTTGTTTTTTATGAGCAACCGTTTCATAATCTGCATCACTATTCCTTAATATATTATTTTCAGATACCAGAGTTGCAACATACTTCCATCACAGATTTCTTATGATATCTTTACTTCTATAATGCGTCAAGTATATCATAGAAAGAAAAATCCTGCAATGAAGAAACTCTGTTACTGTACATGAAGTGAACAGTGCTGAGTGAAATTCACAAACCGGAAGTGCTTATCCATCTCATCACCAATCAATCCAATTACTTTTCCCATGGTAAATGCCGCCATCACTGTTCCGATTCCCAGTCCGTTGATATGCCCCAGGATCAGCCCTGTCATACAGGCAGTAATCATCAGACAGATCACATCAAAAGAAACCTTGATCTTAGAATATTTCACCTTTATAATCTCTGACAGTTCACGAGGAAACAGATCTGTAGGAATAATCGGCAGACCGCATCTGTTAGAAAGTGCGATCCCTATACAGATCAGCAGATAACTGATCACAAAATATAACACTCTGAGTGGAATTGTCTTTGGCAGGATATTGATCCATGCCTCATTAACATCCAAAAGCTCACTGAATGCAAATCCAACCAGAAAACTGCACAGATAAGCAGGTACAAATTTTTTTCTCAGTATCATCAGACTTAAGATCAGAAGTGCCTGAAAAATATAAGTCCATGTTCCCAGTGTAATTACCGGAAATACTTTTTCAAATGCATAAGGAACACTGGATATGGCAGATATTCCTGAACCAGAATACAGCATCAGAATAACAGCAAGACTGTTGATCATGACTGCTATCACCAATGCCAGCTCTCCTCTGAAAATATGTCTCGAATCTTCTTCCTCATTTGTTTTCATAACAATTCTCTCCTCTAACACAAGCAAGGGACTGCTGTCAGAAAATATTTTCTGTCATACTTTTCTGACGGCAGACCCCTGTGTCTTTTACATCTTATATTTTCTGAAAATACTATTTTTTATCGAATCAGGCAAGTTTCCCACTTCAACTACTGATATTTTCCTGACTTACTCAACCGTGCAGACGCGGATCAGGTTTGTTCTTCCCGGAATTCCAAGCGGTACACCACCGGCAAATACAATAGTGTCGCCAACTTTTACAAGTTTATGCTTCTGTGCTGCTTCGATTGCTCTCAGGCAAAGGATCTCAGAACTGTATTCTTCTTTGATCAGCATCGGGTAAACACCCCATGACAGATTCAGCTGGCGAAGAACTCTCTCAGAGCTTGTACATGCACCGATCAGACATCCTGGTCTGTGTTTGGACATCATATGAGCTGTACTTCCAGATTTTGTCACTGCAAGGATTGCACTGGCCTTCAAGTCGATTGCTGTCAGACAGGTTGCATGTGCGATTGCATTTGTAATATCCGGATTCTCATTTCTGTCTGTTTTCTTAAAGATTGTATTGTAATCAATATTCTGTTCCATATGTTCTGCAATACGGCTCATCATCTGAAGTGCCTGTACCGGATATTTACCGGCTGCGGTTTCTCCTGAAAGCATAGTTGCACTTGTTCCCTGGAAAATCGCATTGGCAACGTCTGTAGCCTCTGCACGGGTTGGTCTCGGATGAGAGATCATGGAGTCAAGCATCTGTGTTGCTGTAATAACCGGTTTTCCTGCTGTGTAAACTTTCTGGATGATTTTCTGCTGGATAACAGGTACATATTCCGGCGGGATCTCAACACCCATGTCACCTCTGGCGATCATGATGCCATCTGCTGCTTCAATAATCTCGTCGATATTGTCAACGCCCTGCTGGTTCTCAATCTTTGCAATGATCTGAATCTCTTCACCGCCGTTTTCTTTCAGAATTTTTCTTACTTCGCGGATATCGTTTGCAGTACGTGTAAAAGATGCTGCAACGAAATCAAATCCTTCCTGGATACCGAAGAGAAGATCACCATGGTCTTTTTTACTGATGAATGGCATCTTCAGGTTTGCACCCGGAACATTGACACCCTTCCTGTCGCCAATCACACCTGCATTAATAACCTTGCAGACAATGTCCTTTCCTGCGATGTCCTGAACCTCCAGGTCTACCAGTCCATCATCAACCAGAATATGTCCGCCCGGCTGCACATCCTTATAAAGCTCTTTATAAGTAATGCTTACGCACTCATTAGTTCCTTCAATATCTTTATTTGTAAATGTAAATATCTGTCCTTCTTCCAGAGAAACCTTGCCATCCTTGAAGCATCCAAGTCTGATCTCCGGTCCCTTTGTATCAAGAAGTGCTGCAACAGGTCTGTCATATTTCTTGCGAAGTTCTCTCAGTTTCTGGATACGGCCTCTCTGCTCATCGTGAGGTCCATGTGAGAAGTTGAAACGTGCTACGTCCATTCCCTCTCTCACAAGCTGCTCCATAACATCGCCCTTATCAGTAGACGGTCCCATTGTACAGATAATTTTGGTTTTTCTCATTTAATCTTTCCCTCCAAACTGTCAACTCAATTTTATCTATTTTATTCCTGTAAAATAATGTAATAAAATTTTACCTGTTTCTATAAATGAAAACATTAAATCAAATAAAAATTACCATTATTGAGACTATCTGTCAATATAGAATTTCGACTTATTTTTGTTGATATTTGACAAAAAAATAACATACTTTTGTTGCAAATATCACATATATTTTGGCTGATCCGACAGTTGGAAAATTTTTCACTCATTCTTATCAGAATCCAAAATCTGCATAGTCTTCCGGCAGAAATCTGTGGTAAATGATATGGCATCCTTCATCTTTAAAACAATAATAATAAGGATCTGATCCATCATCAAAGCGGATCATCACATCAAACTCCTCGTTATCCATTGGTTCAGTAATGATTTTATCTGAATAAGAATGGAACAGTTCTTTAATTTCATCTATCGTACATCCATGTCTGCCGACCAGTTCGATCAATGCCTTGATGAATTCATTCTCTTTCATATTATTATGTACATATTCGGAAGCTTTTTCCGAAACAGTGAAGCAGAAACGATCTCCTCTGTGTGATACTGCTACTTCACCAAATTTCTCTTCTATATAAGAAGGAAAATCTTTTAAAATCTCCATCATGCCTGCAGCATCTGTCTCACCGCCAAAGAAATGATTCAGGGAACTGAGCGGATAATAAAGGCTGATCTTCTCTTTCATATATCCAAGCTTCGCCTGTTCCTCTTTGATCACATCGATCAGACTGGTTTCTAATCTGTTATAGTTCATTTATTTTCCCTCCTGAAAATCTGTTCTTTTGCTTTTTCTGGTTAATATTTTATCAGACATTGCCTGAAAATCAATGCATTTCTTTTTCAATTGTACGCCTGTCAAAACAATTTCAATGTTTTCTTTTTCATACAAAAATAAAGACCTTGCAAAACTGTCCTTTTTTTCTCCCTCTGACAAATCACTCTGGCTGAATGAAACAAAGCAGACAAAACCATCCCCTTCGTTGCTTTTTTAACCAAATAACTGCTTGATTCGGTTAAAAAAACAGCGTTCCGAATATTATTTATATCCGAAACGCTGTCATTATTCCAGTTATTTCACTATGTATTTAATCCCAGTTCTTACGTCCATAACGAAGTGTCACATCATAGATTTCCTTCTGGAGTTTCTTTGTAAGATCTCTCTTCTTAATTCTCCACTTCCAGTTCATACCAACTGTAGATGGTTTATTCATTCGGAATCTGTTGTCCAGTCCCATATAGTCCTGCATTGGGATAACGCAGACACGCGCAGCACTGCGCATGATCAGACTGATGAAACACTTATACAGTTCTTCTTCCGGTGTTGCATGATCACACAGATAATCTCTCGCCAGTTTTCTCTCAGCTGCTGTGATGCTCTTCCACCATCCCACGATAGTTTCATTATCATGGGTTCCTGTATATGCCACGCAGTTCTCCGGATAGTTATGTGGCAGATAATCACTGGCACATCCGGAATCTCTGGAGTCAAACGCAAATTCCAGAACCTTCATTCCCGGGAATCCGCTCTCATATACCAGATGACGTACGGAATCTGTCATATATCCCAAGTCCTCCGCGATAACCTGCTTCCATCCAAGCGCCTGTTCAATCTTACGGAACAGATCAATTCCGGGACCCTTTTCCCAGTGTCCGCCTCTTGCATCTTTATCTCCGTATGGAATAGAGAAATATTCATCAAATCCACGGAAATGATCGATTCGCACAACATCATACAGTCTGAAGCAGTAACTCATTCTGGAAATCCACCACTGATATCCTGTATTTCTGTGATAATCCCAGCGATACAGCGGATTTCCCCATAACTGACCGGTTGCAGAAAATCCATCCGGAGGGCATCCTGCTACTGCCAGCGGTACATTGTCCTGATCCAGCTGGAACAACTCCGGATGTGCCCATGCATCAGCACTGTCCATGGCAACATAAATCGGAATATCTCCAATGATCTGGATTCCTTTTGAATTTGCATAGGATTTCAGTTTCATCCACTGCTCATAGCACTTAAACTGCATATACTGCTGGAATTCAATATCAAAATAGAGTTCTTCACGATAATAATCCATGGCATTGTTCCAGCGGAGTCTGATATCCTCAGCCCATTTGGTCCATTCTACACCTTCGAAACGGTCTTTTACTGCCATAAACAGAGCATAATCTGACAGCCACCAGCTATTCTCTGCTACGAATTTCTGATAGTCAGGATTCTTGCTGATATCACTGTTCTCGTATGCTTTTCTCAGAAGAGGATAACGGCCTTTGTAGATTTTTTCATAATCTACCTCATCAGGCTTCTTTCCCCAGTTAACTTTCTCGCAGTCTTTCTTATCAAGAACTCCTTCTTCCACAAGTGTATCCAGATCAATAAAATATGGATTACCTGCAAATGTAGAGAAAGACTGATATGGAGAATCTCCATAGCTGGTCGGTCCCAATGGCAGAATCTGCCAGTAAGTCTGTCCGGCTTCCTTTAACCAGTCTACAAATTCATATGCACTTTTGGAAAAACATCCGATGCCATAGTCTGATGGAAGGCTGCTGATCGGCATTAATATTCCTGCTGCTCTTTTTCCCATGATTCTTGTCTCCTTCGCCATTCTTCACTTTTACCGCCTATACTTTATCTAGTACATATAAGCAGTTTTTCTATACCTTATGCGCAATTGTTTTTTTTATTATATCTATTTTTTGTGC
Organism: Blautia sp. Marseille-P2398; assembly: GCF_964240315.1. Taxonomy (NCBI): domain Bacteria; kingdom Bacillati; phylum Bacillota; class Clostridia; order Lachnospirales; family Lachnospiraceae; genus Blautia; species Blautia sp. Marseille-P2398. The sequence continues at coordinate 50,480 of NZ_CAXSTD010000009.1, read as the reverse complement.
AAATTGCAATACAACTTTCATGTTATCCATTTTTTCGTGAAAATTACTAATCATTGCTTAGTTCTTTTCGTCATCTTCCATATTAAACACCAATCATTTCCACTCAGAGCATTGTCGTCAAGCGGATATTCACAATCTGCTTCGCTACGCAGCTCTATACCGAATAACTGCTCCGCATTTCATCAGAAGGAGCTTATTTTTTATCCATATCAAAAACTTATAATTACAATGCAATATTTCTATTTTACGTTTCATTTCTGACATGATAGGATGTGTTTAGTTAAAAAATAACAAAGTAACACTCCAACTTATCTGTTGAGAAACGTTTATCATTAACTACCATCAGAAAATTTCTCATACAGATATCTTCAACATCTTAAATTATACACATCAAAGACAAAGAAAAAAGAAAGAGGTAAGAAAATGGAAGACAACAAATTATGTCTGGAAAAGCAGCCTTTAAACCAGGAAATGCTTGACAAAATCGATGCTTACTGGCGTGCAGCTAACTATCTGTCTGCCGGACAGCTCTATCTTCTCGACAATCCGCTTCTGAGAGAGCCATTAACTATGGATCAGATCAAGAAAAAAATTGTTGGTCACTGGGGAACTGTACCGGGACAGAACTTCGTTTATGCACACTGCAACCGTGTCATCAAACGTTATGACCTTGATATGATCCTGCTTTCCGGTCCTGGACATGGCGGAAACTTCATGATTGCCAATACCTATCTGGAAGGTTCTTACAGCGAAGTTTATCCTAACATCAGCCAGGATGAGGAAGGTATGAAGAAAATGTTCAAACAGTTCTCCTTCCCATGCGGAGTCCCAAGCCACTGCGCACCGGAAACACCTGGTTCCATTAATGAAGGTGGCGAGCTTGGTTACTCCATCGCTCATGCTTTCGGAGCTGTATTTGACAACCCGGATCTGATTGCAACTACTGTTGTAGGTGATGGTGAAGCTGAGACTGGTCCTCTGGCGACATCCTGGCAGTCCAACAAATTCCTGAACCCGATCACAGACGGTGCTGTACTTCCTATTCTTCACTTAAATGGATATAAGATCAGCAACCCGACTATCTTCTCCCGTCTTTCTCATGAAGAACTTGAATGCTTCTTCAAGGGCTGTGGCTGGAAACCATATTTCGTTGAAGGTGACGACCCAATGACAATGCACAAGAAGATGGCTGAAACAATGGACACAGTGATCGAAGAAATCAAAGCGATCCAGAAGAACGCCCGTGAGAACAATAATCCGGAACGTCCGGTATGGCCAATGATCATCCTTCGTACTCCTAAGGGATGGACAGGTCCTAAGGTTGTTGACGGACTTCAGATTGAAGGTTCTTTCCGTGCTCATCAGGTTCCGATCACTATGGAAAAACCGGAACATCTTGAACTTCTGAAGGAGTGGCTGGAAAGCTATCGTCCTCAGGAACTGTTTGATAAAAACGGACGCCTGATCCCGGAACTGGCTGAACTGGCTCCTAAGGGAAATGCACGTCTCGGTGCCAACCCACATGCAAATGGCGGACTTCTTCTGAAAGATCTTCGTCTTCCGGACTTCCGCGATTACGGTATTGAAGTACAGCCTGGCAAAACAAAAGCTCAGGATATGATCGAACTTGGCGGATACATCCGCGACATCTTCAAACTGAATGAAGAAAACAAGAACTTCCGTATCTTTGGACCAGATGAAAGCATGTCCAACCGTCTGTACAAAGTATTTGAATATCAGAAACGTGACTGGAACGCAGAAATGCTTGATACTGATGACTGCCTCGCAAGAGACGGACGTATTATGGACAGTATGCTCAGTGAGCATATGTGTGAAGGATGGCTGGAAGGTTACCTGTTAACAGGTCGTCATGGCTTCTTCGCAAGCTATGAAGCTTTCATCCGTATCGTTGACTCCATGGCAGCCCAGCATGCAAAATGGCTGAAAGTTTGCAATCAGCTTTCCTGGAGACAGCCCATCGCATCCCTGAACTTCATCCTGACATCCAACGTATGGCAGCAGGACCACAACGGATTTACTCATCAGGATCCTGGATTCCTGGATCACATTGCCAATAAGAAAGCAGACGTAGTTCGTATGTACTTACCACCGGACGCTAACTGCTTACTCTCCTGCTTCGATCACTGCATCAAGAGTAAGAACTATGTCAATGCAATTGTAGCTTCCAAACATCCAAGCTGCCAGTGGCTGACCATGGAGCAGGCTGTTAAGCACTGCACACAGGGTATCGGTATCTGGGAGTGGGCAAGCAATGACTGTGGTGAAGAACCAGACGTTGTTATGGCCTGCTGCGGTGATACACCTACACTTGAGATCATGGCTGCAGTTACTATCCTTCGTGATGAAATGCCGGAACTTAAGATTCGTGTTGTTAATGTTGTGGACCTGTTCAAACTGGAATCCGACCACAAACATCCACACGGCTTAAGTGACGCAGAATATGATGCAATCTTCACAAAAGATAAACCTGTCATCTTTGCATTCCATGGATATCCAACACTGATCCATGAGCTTACTTATGAGCGTCACAACCACAATATCTCTGTTCACGGATATCAGGAAGAAGGTACTATTACTACACCATTCGATATGCGTGTACAGAACCAGATTGACCGTTTCAATCTTGTAAAGGATGCCATCATGCATCTTCCACAGCTTGGAAACAAAGGTTCCTTCTTAATCCAGAAGATGAATGACAAGCTTGTTGAGCACAAACAGTATATTGCTGAATATGGCCAGGATCTGGAAGAGATTCGAAACTGGGAGTGGCATAAATAAATCCGTCTAACAGATGATAAATTCCTTATAAATATAATAAGTCATCAGGATTCACATCATGTGGATTTCCTGATGACTTTTCTATTTCAGCGGTTCTGTTCTTTCCGTTCTGCCAAAAACTTCTGGAATGCTTTAGATGCAATACTTTGAGGATATTCTGTATCATGGATCAGAATAATGCTTCTCTCCGGAAGTGTTTCATTTACATCTATCTCAAAAACCTTTCCGGATTCCAGATCATCTCCGGCAAATTCTTCTGGCAGGAATCCGATTCCCATATTATACCGTACTGCCGGGAGAATCATATCTGTAGTCGCCAGCTCTACATCCGGCGAAAACTGCAGTCCATTTTTTGAAAAATACTCATTCAAAAATCTCCTGCTGATTGCCTCGGAAGTCAGGCTGATCCATGGATAGGCTGAAAGTTCCTCCAACGAAGTCTTCCTCCCCTTCAGCTCCGCAAAACGACTGCCTCCGATCAGAATTTCCCTATACTTTCGCACTACTTTCATTTTCAGTGGCTCTGCTAACTGTAAAGAAGCAGATACAACTGCAAGATCTACTTTACCCTCTTTTAAGGCATTTACAGAATCTGTAGTGCTGTTATTAAGAATTTTAAAATGCACATTCGGGTATTGAATATTAAAGTCTCTGACTGCCTCGAACAAATAACAGTGCAATGCTGTCTCTGTTGCACTGATATAAATGGTCCCGTTCTCAAGGCTGATCAGATTATTAAGATTATCCTCGGCTTTGAAAAACTGAGCACAGCCTGCTGCTACATACTGATAGAAAATCTTTCCCTCAGGAGTCAGTTTCATGCCACTTTTGCTTCTGGTAAACAGTCTGCACCCTAATATATTTTCCAGATTATGTATCGTCCTGGTCACAGCCGGCTGGCTGGTCTTTAATACTGATGCTGCCTTTGTCAGATTCTCATATTTTGATACGTAATAAAAAACTTTATAATATTCAAAATTTGCGTTCATTCTGTTCTCCGTCTTTCATTGTCTTATGTACAGTAACATATTTTACGCGCCTATTCTATCACAATTCTTTTTTCTGTACAATCTGATATGTCCAGAGTGTGTATTACTGTTTACTTCGTTATGTTACTGTTCACTCCGTTCACAGTAACGTATCCAAAATTCATTCCAGATTGCCTGCGGCAATGGAATTTGGGCTTGTATGTCTCGGGATTTTGGCATATTCATGCCAAAACACCTCGCGGAATAGTGGAATGTGAACAGTAACACGTGTGTTACTATTATCAAAAATAATCTCATTTTCTTCATTGCGTTTTTTTGCACAATACAATATAATAATTTCAGAGTTTATTTATGCAAAAAGACGAAAGGATGTACATATGAAACACAAAAAAGACTGGTATAAAGATCTGGTGATCTACCAGATTTACCCAAGAAGTTTTAAAGATGGCAACAATGATGGAATCGGTGATCTGAAGGGAATGATTGAGAAGCTGGATTATCTGAAGGAGCTTGGCATCAATGCAGTATGGATGTCTCCTGTCTATGCTTCTCCGAATGTGGATAACGGTTACGATATTTCTGATTACTTCGCGATCATGGAAGAATTCGGAACTATGGAAGACTGGGATGCTTTCCGCGACGGTGCACATGAACGAGGCATCGCCATTATCATGGATCTGGTCCTGAACCATTCTTCAGATAAACATAAATGGTTCCTAGAATCAAAGAAATCCCGCAATAATCCTTACAGTGATTACTATATCTGGCGTGATCCTGCACCGGACGGAGGCGCACCCAACTGCTGGATGTCCGTATTTGGCGGAAGCGCCTGGGAATATGTTCCGGAACGTGGACAATACTATCTCCATTTCTTTGCTAAAGAACAACCGGATCTGAACTGGGATAATCCGGAAACTAAAGAGAAAATTTTTGATATTATCCGTTTCTGGAATGAGAAAGGTGTTGACGGATATCGCATTGATGCCATCAGTTATCTTGACAAAGGACTGGACGGACGTGCAGATATGAATGAACCCCTTGGTACTGTAGCGTGTGTAAATCTGGAGGGAACCCACCGCTACATCCGTGAAATGGTTGCAGAAACAATGACTCCCGACAATCTGATGAGTGTAGGAGAAGTTAATATCAACAATGAACAGGATGCCATCAACTATTCCAGCGCAGCAAGCAAAGAATTTAACATGGCTATTCCATTTGTCCCTCCGATTGTTGAAATCCAGACATGGTCACCAGAGAAAATGAAACGTGATCTTAAGAAAGATTATGAAATCCTGAAAAAAGACGGATGGTGGGCAAGATTTTTAAGTAATCACGACAAACCGCGTCAGGTTTCCCTTTACGGAAATGACAGAGAATTCTGGTCAGAATCTGCAAAAATGCTGGCATGTTATCTGCACACACTTCCCGGTACCCCCTTCGTTTTCCAGGGCGAAGAATTGGGAATGACCAATGTTGCCTTCCCATCTATCGATGATTACAATGACATTGATACCCGCAATTATTATAAAACCATGATCGAACAGGGAGCTTCTCCTGAAGAAGCACTGGCAGAATCCAGAAGTATCAGCCGTGATAATGCAAGAACGCCTATGCAGTGGAACGACAGTCCAAACGGCGGATTTTCTGAGCATACTCCGTGGCTGGGTGTCAATCCAAACTACAAACTCATTAACGCAGAAAGCCAGATGAATGATGACTCTTCCGTTTTCAGATTCTACCAGAATCTCATCGCACTACGCAAAAAACACCCGATAATGGCTCATGGAGATTTCAAACTCTGCTGTCCGGAAGAGGGACCGATTATTGCCTACACCAGAAGCTGGCAGAATGAGACATGGCTGGCAGTGCATAATTTCTCTGCATCCATGCAGAAATTCCATTATGACACTGAAGATATTGAATTACCGTGCAACACTCCCGTAATCATTTCCAATTACGGAGAAAATGAAGTTGAATACGGAATTGGAACACTTGTACTCAAACCTTACGAAACTGTTGTGTTCCAGTTACATTAAGCAACTTCATCAATACAGACAGTAAAAAGCAGAACCATTGAATCACTATCCCTCAATGGTTCTGCTGCTTTTTTGTATTTGTTTTTCATTTATTTGACTGCCATTACTTTGCATTTCTTTTTGTAAAATGCAATACCGTACTTCAAGTGCTTCTCCATTCTCAGAAACAGTTTTCTTAAAATATTCCATAATCTGTGTCAGAAAAATATTACGTATTTCCATATTAGGAATGGTAAGCATGAACGTATTTGCATCTTTTCTTCCGGTCTGTGTGAGATATCCCGTAGTAAAAAGAACACTCCACAGGTTTTCAATCGAAGCATACATATCCTGATATGTCAGTTCCTGATGAATCTCCTTTACAATTGTTTCTCCTGCTATCAGTTTCTCAATTTCCTTTCTGACCGTTCCCTTATCAGTCTCCTGAATAAAGCGTTTCACCGCTTCATTACTGCTAGTATTAGACCAGTAATTCTGTGGCTGCGCCATATTGTTTATACGCAATTCGTCACAATAATTTATCACATCCCAGGGACAATAAACCTCTACATTTCCAAACCGATATCCGTCATACCACATTTTTATTTCATCATAATGCTCAAAAAGCTCATAATATTCCAATATATTCTTTTTGGAAGTTTCTTTTTAATTTGTTTCAATAGACACACTTCCCTTTATATTTTGATATATTAAACTCTAACTTTTATAAAGTGTAACATATTGCTATTGAATTCGTCTATCAAAATTTCTTTACATCCCATAATGTTTCTATTAATATCCCATCGTCTATTCATCCTTACAATACAACTGTAATTGTACTATTTTCTGCATTTAATAATAGTACCATATTGGAGCAAAATAGAGATTGCCAGCAATTTAACCACTGACAATCTCTATTTTTTATTTTATCAATCAGATCACTCTGAAATCTCAACAATTATTCATATAACAGAATGTCACTCTTTAGCAGTTTAACAAGAGAAATCTTTCATCCAATCGGCTCGAAGTCTACAGCTCCATGTTTACACAGTGGGCAGATATAATCTTCCGGAAGTTCATCACCTTCGTAGATATATCCGCAGACTTTACATACAAATCCTTTCTTACCTTCTGTTTCAGGTTTCGGTTTTACATTTTTCTGATAGTAGGTGTAGCTCATTGTCTCCTGGTCACTTACCACGCGGGCTTCTGTCACACTGCAGATGAACATTCCGTGAGTTCCCAGATCTACATACTGCTCTACTTTCAGGGACATAAATGCGTTGATATATTTGTCCAGGAATATCAGTCCGTTATCAGAACGATTCACCTTCTGTCCCGCAAATTTATCCACGCTTCTTCCACTCTGGAAACCAAACTGTTCAAATACAGAGAACGGAGCTTCTACAGAGAGACAGTTTACATTCATCACCCCTGTCTGCTTGATAACATGGTGAGAATAATTTGTCTTATTGATATTAACTGCAACGCGGAACGGAGAGTCTGTCAGCTGTGTAACTGTATTAACGATCAGTCCGTTATCCTTTTTACCGTCATTTGATGTCACTACATAGAGACCATAACCAATGCGGAATAATGCTGTCATGTCATTTTTATTTGCCAGTTCATCATTCTTTGCAATATATTCCTTACAAAGCTCGGAAGCCATCGCTTCCATTTGATCTCTGTTTTCCTGATTTACTGCGGACATGATCTTCACTGTGGTGTCTAGCCAGTTGATCTTCTTACATTCAGAAAGCATATTTTTCATTACTTTTGCTGCCAGAGGTGCCCAGGAACCGTTTTCAATAAGACCTACTGTACGGTTCTGAAAATTATGCTCTGCCAGACGGGTAATAAAGTCATTCATAAACGGATAGATTCCTGCATTATAAGTAGTTGTTGCCAGTACCAGCTTACTGTAGCGGAATGCATCGCTGAGTGCCTGAGACATATCATCTCTTGCCAGATCATAAACAACTACTTTCGGACATCCCTTGCTTTTTAATTTCTCCACAAACTGATTGACTGCTTCTTTGGTATGTCCGTATACAGAAGTATATGCAACTACGATTCCTTCTTCCTCCGGTGTGTAAGAGGACCAGGTATCATAGAGGCTGATATAATGTCCCAGATTTTCTGTAAGTACCGGACCATGTAACGGACAGATGATCTGAATATCCAGAGTAGCTGCTACTTTCAGAAGTCTCTGTACCTGTGCGCCATATTTACCAACAATACCGATAAAGTATCTTCTTGCTTCATCATCCCAGTTTTCTGCCACATCCAGAGCACCGAACTTACCAAATCCATCTGCTGAAAAAAGAACTTTATCTGTGCTGTCATAAGTCACCATAACCTCCGGCCAATGTACCATTGGCGCAAATACAAAAGTAAGATTGTGATTTCCCAGACTCAGTGTAGAACCATTCTCTACTTCCAGTTTCTGCCCTTCCAGATCCAATCCGAAGAAATTTTTGATCATTACAAATGTCTTCGCATTGGCTACTACTGTAGTGCCGGGATATACTTCCAGAAAGTTCGCTACATTTGCTGCATGGTCAGGCTCCATATGCTGAACGATCAGATAGTCCGGCTTACGTCCGCCCAGTGCCTGTTCAAGATTATCCAGCCATTCATGTTTGAAATTGGCATCTACAGTATCCATAACTGCAACCTTGTCATCCAGAATCACATAGGAATTATATGCCATTCCGTTTGGCACTGCATACTGTCCCTCAAACAAATCTACCTGATGGTCATTAACTCCGACATATTTAATGGTATCTGTAATCTTCATATTTCTGCCCTCAATTCTTTCTTTATAGTATATCGTCTGTCCGTTACTATTCAGCAATCTGCTGTCACTCAACGTTAATAAGTTATAGTTGCTATGCATTCTTAATTTGTTTATGTTTTTATATTATACTATTTTAATCCAATTTTCAAGTCCTTTTGGTAATTTTTTTCATAATGTAGTTATAATCTTATACAATGCTTCCACGCTGTACGGCAGTATCCTCTCATCCAATTGAAATTTCGGATGATGCAGAGGATGATTCTCTCCTGGTATTCCCGCAAGAAATACTGTGAAAAGTCCTCTGGTTTCTCTAAAATATCTGTATGCATTATCACCTGAAAGAAACAGCTCATCTTCTCCTTCCAGGACAAACTTATCCCCGAATACTTCTTCACCCACTGCCTTTGCTGTCTCTGTAAGTTCCTCATCATTGGCAAACGCATATACCGGATCTTTTGGAAATTCCATACGGATCTGTGTGCCAGTCTGCTTTTCAATTTCCTGCAGATTTCTCTCCAGCTCGTGCTCAAGTGCCGTGTAAGTTTCTTCATGAACTGCGCGTATATTTCCGTTTAATACCACATGGTCTGCAATAATATTCGTATATTCACCGCCATGGATCGTACCCGTACCCACAATATATTTTCCTGCATCCGGATGCTGTTTTCCAAAACTTTCATTCAGATCATGAATGGCACTTATCACTTGAGCAGCTGCATAAATTGCATCAATCCCCTTATCCGCTTCACACCAGTGACTGGATTTTCCATGAACATGAATCTGCATACTGTTGATCATGGAAGATGCCTGTCCCTGATGCACTGCCATTCCAAATGTCATGTCCGCTGCGTAATGAAACATCAGAAATGCATCTGCTTTCGGATTCTCTAATGCTCCGGCCTGAAGCATTCTTTTTGCACCTTCACCAATCTCCTCTGCAGGTTCAAAAAGGAACCGGAGCCTGACCGGAAAATTTTCCTGCATTCTTTGCTCTTCTGCCACAATTTTTGCAAGGATCAGTGCTGCTGCCAGGATCATATCGTGACCGCAGGCATGCATACATCCCTGATTTACTGATGCATATGGTAGATTTGTCTGCTCCTGTATGGGCAATGCATCCATCTCCGCCCTGAGTACAACCAGTTTCTCCCTGTTTCTCAGAGATGGAAGTTCCGCGATCAATCCTGTAGGTTCTATCGGCACAATCTCATATCCCAGTTTCTCCAGATATTTCCGGATATATGCAGACGTCTCCACTTCCTGAAGTGCCAGCTCCGGATATTGATGAAAGTAATGTCTCAATGTGATTAATTCTTCCGTATATTTTTCTATATTCATCTGTTTTCCAACCTTTGTTCTCAGGGATTACCATTTTCATCTTCCGACATACTCAAAACCGCATTCGGACGTTCCAGGCAGAACTTCTGTATCTCTTCCAGAAATCTCTGACCGTATTTCTTTAACTTATTCTTGCCCACACCGGAAACCTCCAGCATTTCTTCTTCATTTGATGGACATTTGATGCACATATCTATCAGCGTCTTATCACTGAACACGATATATGGAGGCATGGCTTCCTCTTTTGCAATTTCCAGACGAAGTTTCCGCAAGGCTTCAAATAAATCGTAACCTGCTGCCGTAAGCGCATCTGTACTGCGTTTTCTGACAGATTTCTGGGGCTTTTTCTTTTTATCCGGTTCTTTTTCCTCGTAAGTACGCATGATCACGTGAGTATTTTCATCTCTTAGCGGAGAAATATCGCCCAGTTTCAGCACACTGTAACGTTCCTGTGTCTGATAGAGATATCCCATCTCAGTCATCTGGCTGATCAGTGCCCTGAGTTCTGCCTCACTGTGATCATTCAATGCTCCATAAGATTTATACTTATCTGCTCCAAGCTCCCTCAACCGGGCTCTCTTAGCCCCCAGCAGAGTACCAAGCACAATTGTCAGTCCATACCTTCCTCTCGTCTCAGCCACACAGTTCACTACCCACTTCGCCTCTCTGGTCATATCTGTCTCATGGTATTCTCTGTGACAATTTCCACAATTATCACAGGGACCGAAGGTCTTTTCACCGAAATACTCCAGAATATAATTTCGCAGACATCCTGTTGTTTTACAATATCCTTCCATGATCTGAAGCCTTCGTATATCCCGCTGACGAATGAGAAATTCATCCTCTTCATCCACATCGGAAAAATCTTTGTTATCCAGAAGCATTCGGTCGATCATAACATCCTGTGCAGAAAACAATAGAACGCACTGGGAATTCTCTCCATCACGCCCTGCACGTCCTGCCTCCTGATAATAATTCTCCATACTCTGCGGCATATTGTAATGGATCACATATCTCACATTGGATTTATCAATCCCCATTCCAAATGCATTTGTTGCAATAATAACGGGGGTTCTGTCGTAAATGAAATCATCCTGATTCTTTTTTCTGGTTTCATTATTCAGTCCTGCATGATATCTGGTAACAGCAACTCCTTTTTGGAAAAGCAGTTCAAAAAGATTGTCCACATTTTTTCTTGTAGAGCAATAAATAATCCCGCTCTCTGTTGGATGTCTGTCTATGTAATCCATCACAAAATCGTCTTTTCGCCGGATATTTTCCACGCTGTAATATAAATTCTTTCTATCAAACCCGGTGATCACTACTTTCGGATCTTCCAGATTTAAAGTACAGAGAATGTCGTTCTTTACTTCCTCTGTTGCAGTTGCGGTAAAAGCACTGACGATCGGACGACCGGGAAGATTTTTTACAAAGTCTACGATTTTGACATAGCTTGGTCTGAAATCCTGGCCCCACTGTGAAATACAATGTGCCTCATCCACTGTCACCATGGAAATCTCCACCTGTCTGGCAAATTCCAGAAACTCATAATTTTCCAGACGTTCCGGTGCAACATAAATAATTTTGTATCTTCCTTCTGCTGCCAGGTACAACGCCTTGCTAATCTGACTTTCCGACAGTGAAGAATTGATAAATGCAGCATGTATTCCCGCTTCATTCAAAGCCTTTACCTGATCCTGCATCAGTGAGATCAGAGGAGAAATTACAATCGTAATTCCTGACAGCATCAGTGCCGGTACCTGATAACAGATGGATTTTCCGGCTCCTGTCGGCATGATTGCAAGCACATCCCGGTGTTCCAGAATGGACTCCACAACACTCTCCTGCCCTTCTCTGAATGTATCATATCCAAAATAAGTCTTTAAGGTTTGTACTGCCTGTCTGTTCACCTGAATCCTCCCTCTGCATTTTAATCTATTTTAATCTCTTTTTCAGCTCCTGAATCAGTTCGGAATAGTCTCTGTGCTGCATCTTCGGAAATGCCTTGATGATACGCCCCTGCCCGACAACGGTATGATTGGTAATAGAACTGGACAGTTCCTCAAACTGAGCCTGAAGCTCCGCTCTTTTTATACGAAGCATTTCAATAGATTTTTCTCGCTGTGCGGCAGTTGCATCACGCAGTTCTGCTGCTGCAAGAGTTGCCTGAACCTTTCCTTCTCCCACTTTCTGTGCTGTGCCAATCGTAGTCGTAGCCAGTGTATCACTCAGTTTATCACTTACAATTCTCAGATCTGCGCGAACCTTATCCAGTCTGGTAAGCTTTTTATTCAGTCCCTGGATCACTGCTACCGTCACAATAAAATCTGTCAGATACACAGCATACAAAACTGCTATCACAATCCACTCCCAGGTTGCAGGTGTATGTAACGCATGTGCCTCTACATACTTCTGGAAAACTTTTACTACCATAACGATAGCCAGTCCCCAGATCAGAGAAAACTCCAGGCAAATGTAGCCATGAAAATTAAAGGGTTTATCTGAATAATCCCACCATCTTGCGTGGAAACACACATCCAGCAGCCAGCCTGCAACCAGCTCCACCGCAGTTGCCAGAACAATTCCAAACACAAAAATCATTCCATCACTCATCTGACGCCCGCTGCCCTGAATTGTATTGAGCAAAGCAAAAACAGAAAGCACCCCAAATCCATATACCGGGCAGACCGGTCCATTCAGGAAACCTCTGTTTATAACTTTTCCCAACGCTACTGCATGAAAAATAACTTCAACAACCCAGCCGCCAAAAGAATAAATAAGAAAATACAGACATATCTGAAAATACGTCATTCCACAAATCATTCGTTGCTCCTCCTTGCTTTCATCAAACCACTTTTCATATCCCATTATCACAGTTCAAACAGAAAACTTACCCCAGACTGTTTTGTAATGTACTGATCAATTCCTCTATAACAATTGGTTTGGATAGAAATCCATCCATGCCACATGCCAGTGCTTTCTTTCTGTCTTCGTCAAAAGCATTGGCAGTCATGGCAAGGATCGTAATTCCCGCCAGTGAAGGATTATCCAGTGAACGGATCCGCTCAGTAGCCTCATATCCATTCATTACAGGCATCTGCACATCCATAAGCACCAGATCATAGTCACCTGATGTTGAATTCTTAACTTTCTCCACAGCCTCTGCTCCATCTTCCGCTGTATCAACCTGAAAACCATATTCACTAAGGAGTGCTACTGCAATTTCTCTGTTCAGTTCATTATCTTCCACAAGCAGTATTTGCCTGCCTCTGAAATCTGAATCTGCTGCCGGAAGAATATTATCCTCTGCCCCGGCCTGCTTCTGACCGATAGCAGCCATCAGAGTCTCTCTGATATCTGACATAAACATAGGTTTGGCACAGAACGCAGTCACCCCTGCTGCCCTGGCTTCCACTTCAATATCTGACCAGTCGTAAGCAGTCAGGATAATGATTGGCGTATCATCACCAAGACTGCGGATCTGACGGGTAACTTCAATGCCATTCATATCAGGCAGACGCCAGTCAATGATATAAGCGTGGAATGCATCCCCCATTTCCATAGACTGTCGTGCACGGAGAACAGCCTCCTTACCGGAAAGTGTCCATTCCGAACGCATTCCAACCTTTACAAGCATCTTAGTCACACTGTCACAAGTATTGAAATCATCGTCTACTACCAATGCTTTCAGACCTTCCAGCTCTGCGATTTTCTCTATACGGTGGTTCTCAGGCTGAATCCGCAATGGCAGACGGATAATAAATTCAGTACCTTTGCCCTGTTCTGTCTGAACCTCAATGGTTCCGCCCATCATATCCACGATGTTCTTGGTGATAGCCATACCCAGTCCTGTACCCTGAGTCCTGCTTACAGTGGAAGTCCGCTCTCTCTCAAAAGGAGAAAAGATCTTCTGTACAAATTTCTGACTCATGCCGATTCCGTTATCCTTTACCCGGATTTCGTACAGTTCACAGCCTCTCTGTGTACCCGGATACTCTCTCAGCCGGACAGAAACGGTTCCGCCTGCAGGAGTAAACTTGATCGCATTGGACAAAAGATTCAGCAGTACCTGATTCAGCCTGGTCTTGTCACAATAAACATCCTCATTGGTAACATCCATGACATCCATGTAAAGCTCTAACTGTTTCGCATGGATTTGTCCGCTGATAATGGTTTTCAGATCATGAAGAACCTCTGACAGACTGACTTCCGTCTCTTCCAGATGGATTTTCCCGCTCTCAATACGGCTCATATCCAGGATATCATTGATCAGTGAGAGCAGATGATTACTGGAGGAAAGAATCTTACCCAGATAATCCCGAACCCTTTCTTTATCATCAATGTTGCTTACAGCCAGTGTAGTAAAACCAATGATCGCATTCATTGGTGTACGGATATCATGAGACATATTGGAAAGGAAGGTGCTCTTTGCCTTGTTTGCAGTCTCCGCAGCGCGGACCGCCTCAGAAAGGGCCTGATTCATTTTTCTATCAGAGGTACGATCTGACAGAACCAGGATATATTTCTTTTTTCCGTTTACCTCGCTGCCCATTGCAACGTTATGAAACCAGCGGTGTTCTCCTGTTTTCTGATGAACATATTCAAGATCCCATTCCTGCTGCTCATGAACCTGGATTTCTTCCAGATACTTCTTCTCCGGATCTTCAACGTCCCCGGGATGCAGTTTCCCAAGGACACAAATATCTTTACGAATCTGTTCTACTGTAATTCCCAGCAGTTTTTCCACATTGGGACTGACGTAATCTGCCTGATATGTTTTTGCATCCAGCATCAGGAAAACGTCATCTACATTCATTGACAGCTTTTGAAACAATTCGTCCCTGTACAGGATCTCCGTATCCTTTCTCTTCAGGTTTACCCTGTTTTTCCGGAGAATAATTCCAATAAAAAGACCGGCAATACACACCGCTACTGCACTTACAAGCAGCACAGTGCTACGCTGCAGAACATTCATACTTGCATTGACGATATCAGCCTGGACAAGTCCCAGAAAGATCCAGTCCTGAGGTTTGGATTTCTCATAGACCAGATAGTAATCCTCTCCATCCAGATTTATCAGCATTGCATCTGTATGTCCTTCCTTAAACTCTTCTGAAAGCTTAAGGATCTCTTTTTCAGACAGAGTAGAATGTTCTCTCAGAATCCCAAAGAAATTATACACCTCTCCCCATGCCTCAGAAGAATGATCCACAACAACACGGCCATCCGGATGAACCACATAACTCTGGGCATTTCCATTGAAAGCAGAAATATTCAGCACATTTACGATATCAGAGTTTTCATAGGCAATGGCAATGGCATCATATTCAAAGCCCTGATAACTTCCATGAGGCCTGGGAGTGGCAAAAACAAGGAGCTGGGATTTTCCGGGAACTGTTGCATTGGTTATCACATCATTTCCCTGCCGGATCTCATCTTCAATATTTTCCTGTAATCCCAGATACCCGGTTTCACCTGTTACCATCTTATAGTTCCCGTCCGCTGACAGGAAATAAAAATCTAAAAAGCCTGCATCTTCCTGTGCTTTCTCTATATACTCACGAATTTCACTTTCATCGGAAGTGTTCTGCAGATATTCCCCCCATATATGGAGATAAGTCAGATTCTTATTTGTCAGCTCACTTAGCATATTATCAGACTGATGAAAAATTTCTGTCAGGTGAGAAACACTTTCCTCATAAACAGTCTTCGATACAAACCCCAAATATTGGAAAACAGTCAAAAGGATTCCAACAAATAGGGCAATAAGAACTGCTGCATTCCATCGTTTTCTCACAACCCGTTTCTTTCTGTTTGTATTATGATTCTTAACATCCATTCTTCTCACCTCAGAGTAATGTAGTCTTCAGGCTCTGCAAGAATGGCATTACCATCTGAAACATATGTTGTCCAGGTATCTTCCACAGAGGTATCCCCTCCATCAAATACAATATTTTCCTCTGCTGGATAAGCTTCCATATATTGTGGTGCTGCAAGGCAGGTCACAGTAAAAGTATCCTTGTCCTGAATCTGTTTTCCATTCTTTGAAACTTTACTCAATGTATAACCATTATCCGTTTCCCTGATTTCTACAGAAATACCACTGAACACAGGCAGAGAGCCACGGTTAAAGGGGATAAAGCCTCCCTGGTAGCCTTCTACGAAGTTTCTGACCGTTTCCTTCAGTTCTGCCCCGCTCATCTCACTGCTGTAAGCGGAAAGCTCGTTTGGCATAATCATGTTGCCTGCCATTTTTTCTGTATAACCGGCCTTCAGTACATTTCCTGTAAAGCTGTTTCCTGTTGCAATCAGCACATCCGTCCCATAAATACCGCGCAAAGTGTTTGCCATAACAGAATAGGCTTCATTGCCTCCGCTGGTATGGAAACGATTGGAATAAGTTTTCTTTGAATCCAACACAATATCCTCAGAAGTGGATTTTTCTTCAAGAAGCTGGGAATTAAATGACTGATAAGCCTGCTCTGCATTATATTCTCCTGAGATCATCTTAGACACCACATCCCTGGAAATGGAAAAAAAGTCATTTGACGCAATACGGATATACATATGGTTTTCTTCGATCACAGGTTTCACATCCTTCAGATATTCCGTAAGCCGGAAATCCACATCCTGGCTATAGCTTAACAGATCCTGCCCATCATAAATGATCCGGTTCTGCGCATCCTCTGAAAGCATTGTGTTCAGTACCTTCATTGCTTTCTGCCGACGTGTTTCATCCTTTGTCAGGTCACGGTTTAAAGCTATCTGGAAATATGGTGTAGTCATCAGCCACTTTTCGCCGTTCTGCTGAAAGAATGGCAGGAATGTTGTGTTAATGCCCTGATCCTGGAACATTTTTACACCGGCAGAACTGCCGAAATACATGGCAAGCTTACCACTTTTGTACATCTCAACCACATCATCATAATTCATATCCAGATCATCCTGGCTCAGCCCTGTATCCTGAATAAACTGCTCCATACGTTCAAAAGCCTCCGGCCAGACAATACTGTCCAGACCTTCTCTCTTTGCATTGTCCGGGTCACTGTAGATGGTACGCCACTTACGTCCATCCACAGAAGACAGCTCTGATGCAGACAGACCCTGCAGTGTTTCCATACAGGTATAATCATAGTAATAGTCTGCAGTAAACCCACGGATACCCACCTCATCAAATGCCTGGCAGGCAGAAACGAAGCTTTCATAATCCGTTGGAAGAGGAATATCATACTTTTCAAAAAGATCTTTGTTCACTACAAAGCCATGGGCATCTGCACACACAGGAAGCCAGTTTACACTGCCATCCTGATTTTTGAAATTGTTAAGGTAGGTATCATAGACAGCACCTGCAGCATTGGTTGTGGAAAGATCCATCAGACTGTCCTTCAGGGGGCTTGCATCATGGAGGGAAAACCTGCAGCAGGTTATAATATCCGGCAATCCGCCGTTTTCATTCAGAAAACGATAGAAATCCAGATCATTATTGCCTACTACAAATTCAACGTTGATATCCGGAAGCTGTTCCTGGATGTATGGCGCATATTTTTCATACAGCTTTGTGCTCCATAAATACACTGTGATGGTTTCTGCATCTTCTTTTTCCGCACTTTTCCCGCCGCAGCCAGACAGAAGTGATACGGCTGTCACCATCGCCAAAAGCACAGAAACTAACTTGTTCCATTTTTTCTTTTTCATTATAACTTCTCCCTCTGATTGCGTTTTACTAACTCATTGATCACTTTTACTAATAATTTCCCATCAACAGGCTTGGCAATATGTTCATCCATTCCTGCTTCCTTTGCTCTCATTTTGTCCTCAGTGAACGCGTTTGCTGTCATGGCAATGATCGGTATCACTTTTGCATCCTCTCTGTCCAGAGAGCGGATCATCTTTGCTGCTTCATATCCATTCATGACAGGCATCATAATATCCATAAGAATAGCATCAAATTCTCCAGGTCTGCTTTTTCTGAATATGTCAACAGCCTTCTGTCCATTCCATGCTTTTGTCACCACAGCGCCTTCATTCTGAAGCACAAATTCTGCAATCTCCATATTCAGCTCATTATCCTCTGTCAGAAGAACATGGAGCCCCTGGATAGAAGTTTCTGTTTTTTCTTCCGTTTCATTCCTGTCCTTCATATCTGCATCAATCTGGAATGGAATCCGGATCACAAATGTAGTCCCTGTGCCTTCTTTACCTTCAAAGGAAATGGTTCCGCCCATTTTCTCCACCAGTTTTTTTGTAATTGGCATTCCCAGTCCTGTTCCGGCGAATTTTGTGCGGCTTCCTGCATGTTCCTGTGCAAATGGTTCAAAAATGCGTTTCTGGAATGCCTCTGTCATTCCAATTCCGGTGTCTCTGCAGACAAATTCCAATGTGGTCATTGCTGTCTGTTTTGATGGGATTTCCCGACAGCTGATATAGACATATCCGTTTTCTTTGTTATATTTCACCGCATTAGACAAAATATTCATCAGAATCCGTTTCACATGCACCGGACTTCCAATAAGATTCCAGTGTGTAACTTCTTTCTCTTCCCAAATGATCCGGATATTCTGCTCCGCAGCCATATGTTCGATCACACCCAGTATTTCCTCAAAAATACTGTTCAGATTAAATGGGATTTCTTCCAGAACCACTTCATCTGACTCCAGCTTGCTCATGTCCAGAACCTCGTTTATCAGTTCCAGCAACAGATGAGATGCCTCTTTGATCTTTGCCCTGCATTCCGTCTGTTTCTCCATATTGTCTGCATAATAGTCTGCCACATTGATCATGCCGCAGATTCCATTGATCGGTGTCCGGATATCATGGCTCATTCGCTGTAGAAACTCGGTTTTTGCCTCATTGGCTGCTTCTGCTTTTTTTGCTGTTCTCAGAAGTTCTGCTTTATATTTTTCATCTTTTTCCTGTTCCTGTTTCCGGTGTGCCAGATCCGCTCTGTAACCCCAGAAGCAGAATATACCGAATATGAGTAAATAAAGAAAAACGACAGCTGTTACACTTAGCGGCAGGTTACGGAATACTTCCGTATCCGGAAGATAGGCATAAATATAATAATCCCTCTGCTTCAGCATGATTCCGTAACCTCCGGTTCCTTCATTTTTTAAATGAAAAATATGCTGACTGTCTGTATGCTCTTTCATTGCCTGGACAACCTGGTTGCCGGCAGTATCCTGTCCCAGCAGGCTTTCATCGTTGCTGGCAACAATGGTTCCCTTGTCTGCAACAATAATCGTTCCATCTTTCTGAGTGCTATAGCCCTTTAAAAGGTTCTGTATTGTCAGGGTATAATTTCTGACAAATTCCGAAGATGTATAATAATAGATTGCAACCATACCTGGCCCATCTTTTCTGGCACAGGCTGCAATGTCGATACGTGATCCGTCTTCTCGGTCAATCCGTTCCGAATAAGATCTTTCTTCATATCCGGTAAAATCCATGATAATGTCTTTTTGCAGATAATCTGTGATCTCATTGGTCAGAGCCTCATCCATGCTGTATTTGCAGACTGTCTTTCCCTCTGCATCCAGCACAAGGATACCATCCACCCAGAGGGTCTGCAGATTTTCTTTCAGAAACTCCTGGCTTAGCCGGCCGCCGTTTTCTGTTTCCATGTCGATATTCGTACTCATCTGTCTGGCACTTTCAATGGCGCGGAGGAGACTTTTAGATTCCGAAGCTTCATTATAATGGGTATAGGTGGAACACTGCACTTTGACATAGTTTACAGTTTTCACCATCCTGTTCTCTGCTTCTTTTTTCTCTGCCTGAAAAAAGTAATACAGGGAAGTTGCAGTCACACAGATTCCAAGCAGAATGCCGAATATCCAGAATCGTTTTACTTTTATTCTTCTCCTAATATCCAAGATCATCCACCTCCAGATACTTCTGGGGATCATCCAGATATTTTTTAATGATTTTCAGGGATGTGCCATCCTGACGCATTTCTTCCAGCGTCTGATCCATCTGCTCACAGATTCCTCTGTCATCCTCTTTTGCAAAAGCAACACCTATCCCGACCACCATCAGCGGATCTTCCAGAATACGGAAGCTTGCATCATAATCCTTCATGTACTGGACAATGGATTCCTCATGTGCAGCAACTGCATCTACATATCCTTTTCCCAGAAAGGTATAGATCAGTTCCCTGTGCCCAAGACTGATCAGATTGCCCAGTTTGGGGATCCTTTCATCTGTCCGGTTCAGAAAGATGCCTTCCGGTTTGGTTGTGGACTGGACGGCAAGGTTCTTTCCCTCCAGATCACTTAGTTTATAGATATCACTGCTCTCATTTACAGCAACTACCTGGCGGCTTGCTATGTAGGGTCCTGCCCAGCGGTAATCGTCAAGGCGTCCTTCCATGGAAAAACAGCCCATAATACAGTCAATCTCTCCGCTTTCTACCAGTTCTTTTTTCTTCTCCCAGTTGATCTGGACAACATCCACCTGATAACCCATTCTTTTAAAAGCTTCTGTAGCCAGTTCCACATCAATTCCTGTGGGAATCCCATCTTCATTCAGATAA
The DNA here is from genome assembly GCF_964240315.1 of Blautia sp. Marseille-P2398. Taxonomy (NCBI): domain Bacteria; kingdom Bacillati; phylum Bacillota; class Clostridia; order Lachnospirales; family Lachnospiraceae; genus Blautia; species Blautia sp. Marseille-P2398. Next base: position 30,008 of record NZ_CAXSTD010000009.1, on the reverse strand, counting down.
TTGTATGGCGGATAACTGTCACTGCCCAGGGTGATGACGGGCTTTTCCCTTTCTTTTTTAGTGATATTTGTGTTTTTACACCCTGCCAGGGCAGTTGCTAAAATTCCCACAAGCAGAATGCCTGCAATCACCTTTTTCCCTTTCATCTTTTCTCCATTCCTGCTATTCTTTTCTATTTTTTCTCAAATTTAACCGAATCAGGTAAGTCCCCTGCGGAGGTTGCGAATATCCGCTTGAAGACACAAAAAAGTTCCTTGTAAAAAATTTTACAGGAACTTTTTCCATAATGCCCATTTAACATTTACCTTTTTTATTACTGAGGCATGATGCAACCGGCTGGCATGGCCAGATTTCAATCTGACTTTAGCTCCTTCTGGCTTTGCGCCCCGGCTTTTCAACCGGTTTGCCAATAAATGCCATAAAAAATTATTTTTTATTATAGCACTCATACTATATCATGTCTATAAGAAAATATGTTACTGTTCACAGCAACACGCTTCGCGGGATATTGCCAGTGAACAGTAACGAAAATATACCTCTTAACATACGAATCCAGCTTTCCATCAAAACTTAAGAGAAATTTACCGGAATGAAACTCCTTCATCAACCGGCCATGATTTTCTAAGTGCCCCATAGGAGATCAGAAAATTCGCAAGCCATCCGGCCGGTACAGCAAGCCAGACAAATGCAATTCCATAACGCGGTGCAAAAATCAAGGCAACTGACAGCCGAATGGCAAGATTTACCATATTGGCAATGAGAAACGGCCGCATAATTCCAAGTCCACGAAGAACTCCATCTGTTGCCATCTTAATACCCATAAAAATAAAGAAATATCCCAGCCATTTCATATAATCCCCGGACACCTGATATGCCAGAGCGGTTCCATCTTTTCCAAGGAATAAGGAAGAAATTGGGGTGTGCAGTGTTTCAATGACTATGAAAGCAAGGACTGCGAAACACAGGTCCAACACCAGTGCAGCATGGTATCCTTTTTTGATACGTTCAATTTTCTTTGCTCCAAGATTCTGGGAAACATAGGGCGAAACCGCATTTCCAATGGATACAAATATCAGTGAAAAAACATTCTCTACTCTCATGGTTGCCGCATAACCTGCCAGCGCTTGTGTACCGAAGGGATTTACAACCGCCTGTACGATCATCATACCAATTGACACTGTGGATTGCTGAAGAACCGATGGTACTGCAATACGAAGCATGGAATGTAACTCCTGCCTGTCAAACCAGTTAAAGCGGCTTTTATATCGACGCATCCGGTTAAAGAAAATCAAAAGCGAAAACACTGCGGAAATCCCCTGCGCAATGAGAGTTGCAAGGGCGGCACCGAACACACCCAGCCCTAAACCTGCCACCATCCAAAGATCCATAACAATATTCAAAACAGAAGAAAATATCAAAAGGCCCAACGGAATCTTCGATTCACCGATGGAATTGAACATCGTTGAAAGGATATTGTACATAAACAGAAAGGGAAATCCCACAAAATAAACACGCAGATACAGTACCGCTTCATCCAGTATGTCAGCAGGTGTTTGTAATAAACTCATCATAAAATGAGAAAAAACAAAGCCAAAAACCCCCAGAAGTATACTCAGAATCAGAAAACTGATCAACGATGTTGACACAATTGTTTTCATTTTGCTATAATTCTGAGCTCCAAAATAGCGGCTCACAAGTACGCCTGCTCCTACACCAGCTCCCAAAGCCACACAGATGAAAACATTGGTCAAAGCGGCACAGGCTCCAACTGCCGCAAGTGCAGAGGATCCCACAAACTGACCGACGATAATGGAATCAGCCATATTATATACTTGTTGAAAGAAGCTGCCCAGAATCATAGGCATTGCAAAAACAGTCAGTGCTTTAAGAGGGGCATCTGTGATTAAATATTCATCTTTTGACATTCTCATTTTCCTCCATCAATTCCTGCTTTTTATCCGAAATCACGATTGTATTTTCAAAATGTAAGTTTAAGATTTCGTTACGCAACAATTATATGTAATTACAGCAAATAAGTCAAGCTGCTGTTTACTTTTAGTAATATAAATGATATGATATTTGATATTGAAAAAAACTGCTATCAGATGGATATTATTTTATATTATTTTACAGGAGGGAACTTATGTACCTGGACGGTTTAGATGAGCTGGATCAGAAGATTATCCGGCTGCTTATAGAAAACGCACGTATCTCTTACTCTGATATCGGTGAAGAAACCGGTATTTCCAGAGTGGCAGTAAAAGCCCGTATCCAGGCTTTGGAGCAAAGAGGCGTAATCGAAGAATATACAACAATTATTAATCCGCAAAAAATCAGTGGGGCTGTATCATGCTATTTTGAAATTGAAACAAAACCGGAGTACCTGGCGCAGGTGACAGATATATTGTACAAAAATAATACAATCACACAGATTTACCGTGTCACAGGAAGAGACAGGCTTCATGTACATGCCGTTGCTTCATCAGGTGATGAAATGGAATACTTCCTGCACAATGTCATTGATACACTGCCTGGCATTATCAGCTGCAGTTGCAATATGATCTTATCACGCATTAAAGATATTAAAGGATTACGGCTATAAAAGTCAGAAGTTGCAACCAACCTTGATCCATACAGTCATATCACCCTGCCAAAGTGAATTAAATATAACGCTCTTAGCCACTTTTTGACTTCAACAGTTTGCTCTTCCTGAAACGCCTCGCAGCTTTTCAAAATAACAATAAAATGCCCATCGCTTCTTACATGAAAGAATACCGTATGAAGTCGGCATCAAATATGCTGTTGCAGGAAGATAAATCTATTTCGGAAATTGCCGCCACTGTGGGATATAAAAGCCAAAGTAAATTTACATCGGCTTTCCGAGATATATTTCAGATATTACCTACTGCATATCAGAAACTGTATCGTAATCAATAATTTTAATGCAAAACTGCACCCACAATATCCCTGAGTGCAGTTTTGTATCAATCAATATTCTAATGTTTCTCCATCAAGTGGAATATCAAGAACAAGTATCCTATACAAATGCACTTTCCTCATTTGCTTTCTGCAAATCTTTTAACACTGTTCCTATATCTCCCAAAATAGCAATTCCCTTATCTTCAATGAATTCCGGCAAAAACTGATATTCTGAATTTACGGAAATATAATATGCATCTTTCAAACTGTTTGTCAGTTCCCAAAACGGTTCCTGTATAAACATCGGTGTCATGCGCCCTACTCCAAGTTCTATCAAGAGAATTTTTCTATCTTTGTTCTTTTGAATGTATTTTGAGATTTTCTCATATTCTTCTTCGTATTTTTTCCCTTGCAGAAAATTCCCATATCCTCTTACCCACGGAAACATTTCCGCACCACAATGAGGGCAGCGAGGAATCAGTTCATCCGGCACCATTGTCCCCTCTCCCATAGCCGCAATCATATCTGCCACAGGTTGTACGGCATCCCATGTTTCATCCTGACAGCACTGGGAACACTGGAAGAAACGATGATCTCCCTGAATCTCACTGACCTTTTCTTCCGGATAAATCTTTACAAACTGTGTATCCTGATTAGTCGTTAAGATATGAAAGTCCTTTCCCTGCAAGATTCTATCCAAATCCAGATATGGCTCTCTGATAGGGGCATTTTGTGTAGTATTTAAAAAGGTTGCCACATATCCCCAGTGTTCATTTCTTGTAGAAAACCGATGCATCATGCCGCTAAAAGCACCTTTGAATCCATACTTATCTGCAAATTTTCCAAAATGCTCACGAAAAGAAGGGGTATCACTATAATAAAAGTCACCACCTCCAGCCGCTGATAAACCGGATGCTCCGCCTACTATGATACACTCTGCCTCCTGCACTCTGCGAACAAATTCCTGAATCTGTTCCTCATAAGGAAGTGGTTTTTGTTTGCTCAACACTACAGCAGTACCGCCGGATGCATAGGTACTATAGTGTCTGGAATAGTTCATTTGTGTTTTCATTACCAAATTTTCATAACAGCTCATTTTTTTCATTCTCCTATCTCACAACTGTAATATCTTTAACCACCTTACTTAGTCTATCCTTCCCTTTCTGATTTCCTTTAACGCTACCGTAAGATTACCATCCACACCGATGGATTTTTCTTTGATTTCTTCTGGAATGTAAATTTCGCCCTTGTTAAATGTGATATATCTTGCCTGTGGTTCTACTGCTACTAGCTGCATCAAAGGAGCTTTAATCATCTGATTTCTCCAACCAATACCAAATTCCAGAATTACCAGCTTCTTTCCATGTAAATTCTGAATAAATTCTTGATAGTGGGCAGCCTTTTCCTTCCAATTTTTTGTTTCTGTAAACGAGGACATCTCACCCCAATCTACTTCCATATCTCCACCGCATTTTGGACATTTCGGCAGTAACTCTTTGGGTACTCTTCCGTTTACTTCCTCTTCTGTCATGGCGAGAACTGCTTTTTGATTAGGATAGACCTCGTCATGACATCTGTTCTTGCACCGCATCTGGGTTAATTTCCCTTCCATTTCAAAAACACGGTCTGCCTCAAAACCTGCCGGCACAAAATGATCCTCCGCATTGGAAGTTACTACGAAATATTCTTTATCCTTTACTAGTGCATAGATATTTTTCATAATCTCACTCGGCTCATCCTGCATAGCTTTTGCCTTAACAAGTCTGCTTACAAACGCCCACTTTTCTTCTACCTTCATTGGCACTGAAAATCCGTGTAAAACACAACGCAGTCCGTATTTTTCTCTGAAATCTCCCATATTTTCCTGAAACCATGCGTCATCTGCAAAAATATTATATCCCTCTGCGATAGACAAACCATTACTGGCTCCAATCAAAATACCATCTGCTTCTTTGATGATTTGGCTTATCTCTTGATATACATTCATCTTCACCACATTTCCTTTCCCGCCAAAAAACTGACTTGTTCCTCCTTTTGCATACACCACTTTATCTCCTTTTTTATATCAGATTCCACACTTTTTATTTTGCTTGACTTTTATTTTTTTACTTGTTAAAATTAAATTTACATCAAGTATTAAAATCATACTATCATGTAAGTTTAAAAATTGCAAGAAGAAAATTCGAGGTGACAAATGAAATATTCCACAAAGCTTAGTGACACCATTCATATTCTTATATTTATTGCTCTTGGAGATGACGAACAACTCTCCAGCACAAAAATCGCAGAAAGTATCAAGACAAACCCGGCTTATGTCAGACAGCTTATGGCAACCCTGAAAAATGCAGGCATTGTTGTCAACACACAAGGTCATGCGAATGCCGCTCTTGCAAAATCGGCAGATAAAATCAATATGTATGACATCTACCGAGCCGTAGAGGGCGATAAGCCGCTGCTTCACCTGGACACAGATACCAATCCGGATTGTGGAATCGGTATCAACATTCAATTCGCTATTGGGGACTTCTATCATGAAATTCAAAATATGGTAGATGAAAAAATGAAATCCATTACATTGCAGGATATTATTGATCGGTATTATTTTAAAATCAGGAAAGTTAAAAGTCTTTAACTAATCAAGAGTAGCAAGCACTGCCTGTGTCATGACACAGGCGAAATCCCCCACACTTTCCTATCGTCTGTGTGGTTAAATTTCCATACATGGATAACTATAACTACCACAAAGGTATGAATGTAATCATTCAGGAATTAAAGGATCTGTTAAAGACAAAAAGCATTGGCACTGACTCTGACTAGGCATTATTGCTAGATTTTCAGGCAGCCCTTGAAACCAAACCAGAAAAAGCAATAAAACTGGAAAAGGATGCCCTTGCCCTGGTTAAAAAAATTACAGAAGAGAATGCTCATCTTGTTTCCAATCTCCATTCAAACCTCCATTTAAACCTCGGTGGTCTTTACCGCACGAACGGTTACCCAGATCTTGCAAAAGAATATATGGAAAAAGGAATCTCTGTCCTGCAAAAATTATCTGGCATCATCAAGGAATACCATTCCGATGACTGTCTGGATTATGCCAAAGTTCAGGAAAACCTTGCAACCATTTATCTGATGACTGCCAATCTTCCGCAAGCCAAAACGCATTTTAAAAGAGCTTTCAAAATATATGAAAAGATCTGGGCTGATGAACCGGAAATGATTGAGGCAAAATATCAGGAAATCCAAGAGTTATATCCACAGGTTGGTTTCCTTCTTGGACAACAGATATCAAGTTTTTTAACAAAACAGGCATAATTTGGGGGAGAAAGTCTTTATTTTAGTTTTCATATATATCTTATATGATGACAATGTGTTGACATTAGGCACATATTTGAATATACTATACTTGAATGGAGGTGTTCTGTATGGCAACAACTAATTTAAATATTCGTATAGACAAGGCAATCAAGGACCAGGCGGAGGAAATCTTCAATGAGCTTGGTCTGAATATGACAACTGCTGTAAATATGTTCCTGAGAACCGCTATCCGTGAGCATGGTATTCCTTTTGAATTAAAACTGGAAGTACCGAATGATACGACAGCCGCTGCCATTGAGGAAGGCAGAAAAATGATGAAGGATCCTTCTGCTCCGCGTTATTCCAGTATGGATGCGCTTAAGGCAGCTCTCGACGTATGAAATACGACATTCAGTTTACCAATCAGTTTAAAAAGGATTTGAAGCTTGCCAAAAAGCAAAATAAAAATCTTGATAAGCTGTTTGAAGTAATTGATATTCTGGCGAATGGCGGTACGCTGGATGCAAAATACAGAGATCATGACCTTACAGGAAACTACAAAGGCACGCGTGAGTGTCACATCGAACCGGACTGGCTGCTTATTTATGAGATTTGTGGAGATGTTCTTGTTTTGATGCTTTATCGCCTTGGTTCACATTCTGAGCTGTTTAAGAAATAAGTACAAATCGGAAATTTGGAAAGGGGTGTGCTGCCATGCTGAGAAAGTTGAATTGTTTTTTAAACATCGTTATTGGTTCATCAATAGGAGTTTTCATTGGATTCGGAATTTATAAGTTCTGGCACTTTAAAACCTACCCAAATTTATATGCCATACAGTCTGCACCGTGGTACACAGAGCTGCTGTTGGATGGTGCCTTGGTGGCTGTTGTGGTGGTCGTATGTATTATCCTAAAGCTGATTATTCGGAAAAAGTCAAAGCCATAACTTCCAATTGAACAAAATCGCTGCGCGATGGCCTGCCAAAGCTATGGCGCAGTTTTTCTTTACACTTTAATAAAAAAACAGTGGAAACCAAGTCCTACAAGTAGTATTGTTAAGTCACCACAACCAACAATCAAACAGGATCGACATCCCCACTGCCTATGAAAAGAATACCATTGAGCTGCCTTTCTGGCAAGCAGTTTTATTATGCTAATGCTCCTCCATGTAAGCAGTGTTTATACATTTACGATTTACTTTACATGGAGGATTTTATTATGTACGAAGAAATTTTTAATCAAATTAGATCTGCTGCGAATAAACGGAATCTCAAGGATTCCACGATTCATGCATACTATACCAATGTTGCTCATTTTTTGAACTCTCATGCCTGTGGATGCAAGCAGATCAATAATTGCAAGATCTCGTATTCCTTCACATTCATCGCGCATCAGTTCTAAGTCTTCATCGGAATACGTTTCCTTCACCGTTTTGCAGGTTTTAACCTTGTGTATCCTTCTTACTGGGCTTTTGACAACATAGTCCTCGTCTTCCAGCCAGGAGAAAAAGCTGGACAATATTCTGCGGATATTATCTACTGTGACCTTGCTGATTTTACTTTCAGTTTGATACTCATCCAGATAGATTCGCAAATCGTCAGTTGTAATCTGAACAACGTCCTTGCTGATCTTTTTCACGGCATTTCAGATCGTTGAAGGATATTACCTGATTCAAATCCGGCCACTCAGGAATAATCACATATCCGTTCAATGCCATCTTTCTGATATATGCACTCATGTTTTGAACTCCAGCTTCCTTCATTCGATTATGCAGTATCTCCACCTCTTCCGGTTTGAATTTTACATAAATTCCTTTTGAATACTCTTTCACTTTTCTTTTCCTCCATTTCTTTTCAAATTTGTAATTTTTAGAAATCATTCTTCCGGGGGCAATCGACAATTTCTAAAATTGGGCAACAAAAAAGCAACCGATATTACTCGATTGCCACTCTGTTACTCTTGCGAAACTATTCCTTTTTCAAAAAATTTGTAAATATTGCCTAAATGCTTTTGTGAACTTTTTCCTTCAAAAAACATTACAAATTGATAATTGACTTTTTGAAAATTATTGTTCTCAAGTTTCTATCAAAATTAGAAAAAGCCCAAACCACAAGGGTTTGAGCTTCATTTGCGCATTCACGTTTTCTGTTTTTGGGTTTTGGGTATAGAATCTCCGTTGTCAAATATAGAATATTTGTTCGATTTTGTCAAGTCTTAGTTCTTACTGTATATTCTTCTTTTTCTTTTCCGGCAATTCTTCCCACATACTCTCAACCAGTTCACACAAAAACTGCCGATCATCTACATTATCAACCAAAATCATTTCTTTAGCACCATTATAAGGTAGTTCCATCTCAGCATCTGGCATCAGCCTCAATGCCATCGAGACCGGCTTCACCAAAAGTCTGTCATCATATATCCCACCAAAAATCCTTCCACGGTAATAAAGGATGTATTCGCCCATCATTGCCCGGCTACTGAGTTCATCCAGTCCTGATAATTGTTCCATAACAAAATCCAAATACTCTTTTGTTGATGCCATATTATTTTCCTCCACACCCTTAGGCTCTCTTTATCGGATGCCTGATTACAGTCTTCAACTTCTCCGGCGCTACCTTCCTCGCATCGCTCAGATAAATCTCGTGGTGCATTCTCCGATTCGTTATATCCAATGTGTATCCCTGTTCTTCCATAAACCTGTGCATTGCATCTACCGTAGCAGGCTCATCGTCATACGCTCCGATATGCATACACTGTACACATAAGCCCTCCTCATAGGGAAAAAACTCAACCTTAGAAAAATCCTGTTTTTTCTTTGCCGTAGCTTTCCTGACAGCCCAGTCGAAATCTTCCCTGGTAACAAAATCCGGCAAGCGAATAACAGAGATCCACTTAAAATCTTCCTTACGAGCATAATCAATTCCGGATACTCCATCCTGCCACCAGAATCCCTCTAATGGCGGCACGACATAATCGAAATATCCATCAATCCGATGATCTTCCTTTTTGCTCATTTTAATCGTAAATGCAATTCCATACAAAAGTCCGATAGCCTGCTTGTATTCTCCGTCTGCATCATTTGGATTGCCGCTTCCCCTTACCGCTATATAGTTCATTTTCGGAACAGTTACGATAGACGGTGTGCCTTTCGGCATATAAAATTCTTTATATTCCTTCTTGTAGTCAAAAGCCATATCCTTTACACCCCTCTAAGTCCTTTTCTTCATAAGGCTTATTCCAGGAACCAATCTCTATCAGATTTCCTTCCGGATCAGCAATATAGCAGGTTCTCTGTCCCCAAGGTTCAAGTTCCGGTTCAAGTACAGATGTTGCACCATTTTCCACAGCCTTCTTGTATGCCTCGTCCACCTCTTCAAAAGTATCAACATATAGAGCTATTTCAGAATGACCATTCAGACCCTTGATATACTCATATCGCCGGTTTGTCATCTTCTCAAAATCATTCCGCCCATACAGTAAAAAAAAGTGTTCCGTCTTTTACAAGATAAACATTGGAAGTATTCTCTTCTTCCTTAATTTCAAATCCGAGAACATCCTTGTAAAAACGAATCATCTTTGCCATATCATCAACAAACAACCCAAAACCGTCTAATCTCATTTTCCTAATCCTCCATAGATTTTTAATATTTCCTCTGCATTCCTGCGAATAATGTCCCGCACTTCTTCGGGCTCAAGCACCTCTACTTTTGCTCCAAATGTCATAATCCATGTCACAAGGTTTTCCATATCCGTGTAGTCTGCTGAAAAGAGCAGCCTTCCATCGTCCGTTTCTGTAAAGCAGTTCGGTCCAAATTCTTCAACCAGCCGCCACTTCATATTCGGTGTGAAAAGAGCTTTTACCTTTATCCCACCCGGAAATATCTTCTCATTTGACAAATCCGGCATTGGTACATCTCTACGCAGGAATCCACGGTCTGTTTCAACAACACAATCCATACGGTTCAGTTTGAACAGCCTGTAATCTTTACGTTCTAAACACCACCCCCATACATACCAGCTCGACCACCGGAAAACCAGATAATATGGTTCTACCCTTCGGTTGCTCTCCCCGGACGGAGCATAATACTTAAATCGTATGATGTGCCTGTTTTCTATTGCACTCTGTATTACCTCGATCTTTGGAGCAAGAGAACCCTTATACCATGAAGATAAGTCAATCAGCATAGAGTCTCTTCCACTGATGAACTCTGATGATCCGGTCTGGATTTTCTCCATCAGTTGACTGTAGTACCTGCTTCCGCTCACACTGTCAAGACTCCGCAAACCCGCAAGAATCATCTGCATATCTTTGGAACTCAAAATCATCCTGTCCATACGATATCCATCCATAATACTGATGCCACCGCCAGTACCCTGTGCAGTTTTTATAGGAATACCTGCTTTACAAAGGTCTTCAATATCCCGATTTATTGTCCTTCGAGATACCTCAAATCTTTCTGCCAGTTCAGGAGCCGTTGTCTTTTCTTCCTGCAGTAAGATTGACAATATACCGATAAGTCTATCTATTTTCATCGTTTCTTACACTCCATATATATCATACCCAATTCAACATGACAACTATATGTCATGTTTATTATATCCGCGAAAATTTTTTCTGTAAACAAAAAGCCTACGAACATCAGATTTTATTCCCAATGTCCGAAGGCTCAATAACATTAGTTGAATTTTCTCAATCCGATAAGCCAAATTAGCCTATGATTCACTTGGAATCATCTGAAAATACTTCAACGCCTCTTCAATCGCTATTTCTTTTTCTTTTGGACATTCCGGCTGTCCGCCCTTCTCAGATTTTGACTTATTATTGTTCTCTCTTTCTATAATTCCACACTTACTCTTTACCTGTGCAATATACAGATTAGATATCTTCATCCCATCATTATGTTCTGCCACATACTTCTTTATCTCCTCATAAGTCGCCTTGCTCTCCGCAGCTGTCAAATCCATCTCATCCATATTAAGTTTCACATTCACATGATGCTTCGCTTCGTGGAGTTTGGACAATAAACATACCGTCTCCACATGCGTTGAGACGTCTGAACTGCTCTCTTTTTTACCTCATCGGTTTGTGGAAACATGTCCAGCGCCTCATCGGTTTGCGGGAACTTATCAATGGTTACCGCCTCTGCTTTGCATCAACAGTCGAGTAGACTAAGACCTCTCAATCTTAGCCCCTCACAGATCCGTACGTGCGGCTTTCCCGCATACGGCTCCTCATAGTAACATTCACTTTAATATAAGCAATAGTACGTTTTAGGCTTTGCTAATGGATAATACTTGAGCATTTCCACAAATCCATTCCATGTGTATGCCCGTCTACAACCTCTCCGATTCATAGCTTTAAACAGAAACTGCTGAACTCTATGCAAAAATGTTGTTATCTTTCGGAAATTCCATGTAACACCATAGTACCGATAGTGTCCGATTAGCTTCACATTTAATTCCTTGATTATCTCTCGCATCGGTCGATTCCGATTATCATAAATCCAATTCTTATAGGCTCTGACCTTTTGCTCAAACTTCTTTCTTGAAGTCTGTACTTTTGGTACGAAACCTCCTTTTCGGTTTTTGCTACAGTAGAAAGTAAATCCCAAAAAGTCAAATGTTTCCGGTTTATGTTCTCCTCTTGCCCTGCGATTCTGCTCTGCAAATCTTCCAAATTCAATCAGTCTGCTTTTACTACTCTCAAGTTCCAGACCAAACTTTTCCATTCGTTCTTTTAACTCTTTATAGTATCTTTCAGCTTCTGACTTATATTGAAATCCTGCAACAAAATCATCCGCAAAGTTGACAAGAAAACACTCTCCCTGCATTTCCTTCTTCACTACAAGTTTGAACCACAGCGTCAGCACATGATGCATGTATATATTCGCAAGCATCGGACTCATTACTGAGCCTTGTGCCGAACCTTCCTCTGTTGGTTCAAATTTACCTTGTTCCATTATTCCTGCTTTAAGATATTTACGTATCAGCCACAGTAAGTTCTTATCCTGTATGTTCCATTCGAGAAACTTCATCATCCACTCATGGTCGATATGGTCAAAGAACCCTTTGATGTCAGCATCTACGATATAGCTGATTTTCCCATAACTTATCCGTTGATATATCTCTTTTATCGCTTCGTGACAACCTCTGTTCGGTCTGAATCCATACATACAGTTTAGGAATCTTGGCTCATAAATAGCACCCAATATTTTCTTCACTGCCATTTGTACAATCTTATCTTCATAAGAAGCTATCCCTAATGGTCTTTTCTTTCCATTTGCTTTAGGAATGTATACCCTCAGCGATGGAAGTGGCTTAAAGGATTTGTTTTTCAGCCTTTGTACTAAATCCTTGATATTTCTGTCAAGGTTCTTCCCATACTCATCTTTGGTTACCTTGTCGATTCCGACTGCTTTGCTCCCATCTAATTCCTTATGACATTGCTTTAACATATCTTCATTTATCAAATGGTACACTGATGTAAATATAGGATGTTTTGTTGTTGCTGATATTTCAGCTATTCTTACTAATTTCGTTTCCATTATTTCCTCCGTCCCTGAGTACGGATAATGTGTCCTCAGTAAGACCTTTACTATGCAATCCCCTTCCCTCCATCGGCATTACCCGATTTCTACAGTACTATGAGATTGTCCGACTACCTGCCATTCATTTGAAATCCTCCGTTTTCAGTTGTGACTTCATACTCTTTTTCGAGAAACGGCAGGTTCTCCCCAGTTGATGTGTATTCACGATGTAAAACATGATTGGTTCTCTGACTCCGCAGTGCCACATAATACTCGCCATATCGTATTACATGATATTGTCTTCCGCACCAGTTAAGACGTCGACCGACTGAAGTTAACGTTTCGAAGCTCAATCACTATTCAACCCTGCTTTCTTGCTGTCTACGCTTGTCAAATGCCGTTACCGACATCATCCCAAGACTCGCTATTATCTGGTTGGCTAAACCTTGGATAAACCGGATTCCCACCGGCTTGACTACACACCCTTAGCTGGGCGCACAACTAGAATTTGTCAGCCTAATTGCTTTTTGATTTCAGCTTTCACTTTATCCAAATCACTGCAAGTCAAGATTGGAATCAGCCGGTTGATTTCGTCAATGCTCCTATCCCACCACTTGAATCTCAGCAGCAATTCAATCAGTTCATCGTCAAAGCGTTTTTGAATTGCTCTTGCAGGATTCCCAACGACCTTCGTATATGGTGGAACATCACTTCCCACAACGCTGTTTGCACCAATGATTGCACCATCTCCAATGTGAACGCCGGGAAGGATTACCGAATTTTGCCCGATCCAAACATCATTTTCGATAACGGTATCTCCTTTTAATGGCAGATCCGTCTTTGCAGGCGGCGACATTTCCCATCCCTCCAAGGTATAGAACGGGAATGTAGAGACGGCGTTCATCTGATGTTTTGCACCGTTCATCACAAACTCAACTCCGGCGGCGATTTGACAGAACTTTCCGATGATGAGTTTGTCATCATTCCACTCGTATAAGTGTGAAACATGACTTTCAAAATCCGAATCGGCAATGAAGCCAAGTGCTTTTAATTCCTGTTATGATACTGAGGATATCCCAGCAATACTTGCTATCCCTGATACCTTATTCTTTCTACCAGCGTTTCCTTTTTCAGATTACTGCTTAAAACACAGGAAAGCACAATTTGTAGAATACCAACCAGAAGAATCATAACAAGAATCGGGATAAGAGGAACGTGATAAACGTTCATTCCAAAAATCCCATTATGCTTCGCATAGGAAAACAGTGCATAGCCAAGAGGCAGACCGGCAGCAAGTGCGACGCAGATGGTGCCAACCGTAAAAATCAAGCCCTGTATTTGTAAGCACAGATTCAACTGCTTATTGGTCATGCCTACCGCTTGCAGCACACCGTATTCCTGCTTCTTCGTGGTGATATTGATGATCATGGTGTTTGCCAGATTCATAAACCCAATGAGACCGACAATTGCCATGAACAGATAGCAGCCAAGCTTCATCATACGGCTTGCGTATTCTGCGGTTTGCAATTCTGCGTGATAGGTGTTCAGCTTGATATGAGAAGTATCGGAGAGCAGGTCATTCAGGCTTTGCTCTACAGATGCCACATCTTTTTTAGCACAATCCACCCACAGGTATCCATAAGATGTCCCTTTCGGATTTACAGAGCGGTATACTTCTTCCGGAATGACCAGATAAGTGTCCGCGCTTACAAAGGAGCCTGCGATTTTTCCATGATAGGTATAGGTTCCGCTTCCGTTATCAAAGTTGAATGTAATCGGTGCACCCGCAGAATACCCGTCAGCTTCCATCCACATGGACCAGCCAAAGAAAACATCCCCGTTTTTGACAGCCTGTGTATAGTCCATGGAACCGATATCGCCATCCCCGCGCATCATTTCAAAATCCTCTTGATTTACGATTGCAACCGGAAATTTTGTTCCGTTCAAATCTGCAGAGACGATTTCTCTCGTCAGTACATCCGTTACACCGGGGATGGATTTGATTTCTTTAATCAAAGAATCATTCAGTGGGTTGTTCTGTAGGATTGTGTCCAGATTATTCTCCGAATAGGCTTCATCATAATTCTGGGAATAATCCAGCTGCAACTCAAATTGTCCATGGTTGATTGCAATCCGCGCCTCGTGCTCCGTGTCAATATTCCCAACATAATTAGAGATAATTACAAACAATACACAGGAAAGCCCCATGGTAAGAATCGTAGCAATGGTTCTTTTCGGATTGCCTGTCACATTTGCCATTGCCATGGAGAAAACGGTGACATCTTTTCTGCCTTTTCGTCTGCCCTGTTTTTGCGTTTTGGAGCCGTCAAGATACCGTGTCGCTTCGATGGGTGAAATCCGGGAAACAATTTTCATGGGTTTGCGCAGAGCCAAAACGACCGTAAGAAACGATACAAAAATGCAGATGAGCATAATTGTCAGTGAAAACAGAGGCACCTGATGGTTCTTGATTCCGGACGATACCAGATTTCCCTGCTTCACCAGCCAGTTGAAGCTGACTTTTGCAATCAGGAAACCAAACAGCAGCCCCAGCGGTATCGAAGGAACCGCCAGAAGAATGCCCTCACGAAAGATCAACTGCTTCATCTGCTTTCTGGTTGCACCCAGCGCCTTGATTTTTCCGTACTCCTGAACCTTCTGGGCGATCCCGACCTGGAAGATATTATAAATGACCACAACGGAAAACAGCACGATTCCGAGGATCAGGGTTCCACAAACCACAATCATTTCATAGCTCGGCTGCAATACCCACTGCAGGTAGAGGTCATTGATGATCACGTTTTTCTGGTCAATGCCGCAGGAATCCGCGATTTGTTTTATAACAGGCGCAACATTATTCATAGATACATTTGCAGAATCGCTCAAGGTAAAATAGATATTATATTGCCTGTCACCCTCCGCAACACGCTCATTATAAAAATCCTGCGAACCGAATACAACATAGGAAGCCTCGATGGTATATTCATCCCGGTCATATAAAATCCCGCTGACAGTAAATTCCACCGGTGCGTATTCCGACTGCATGCCGGAACGGTACTCCAATGTTACGGTGTCTCCGACCTTTACATCATGGTATCCCACTGCATCAAAGAAAGCGCGTCCTGCGGCAATTTCCTGCGCCTTTTCCGGATAGGTACCTTCCTTCAACACATATTCCTGATTATATGGAAGCATTTTCCTGACCGTTTCATCCGCACTGACAAAGCCGCCATTTTCATTTCCTTTCAGGATGCCCTCCGTACACATGATGCCGATATCAGATATCTCAGCTCTGCGTTCCACTTCTTTTAATTGCGTACCATCTGCGGCGATAAACAGGCCGTAATTGCTTCCGTATGAGCTTGCCGCCTGACTTTTCTGTAAATGAATTACCCCATTTCCCACAGTACTGATGATAACAAGCAGCATCGTGGTCAGACAGATTGCCATCATGATCAGTATACTTCTTGTCCTGTTCCTTTTGTCATTGCTATATGCAATCCTGCTTATTGTCTTCATCTGAAATCCACCACCTGTCCGTCCTCAATCACCAGAATACGGTCAGCGACCTGTGCAATTTCGTCATCATGGGTAATCATTACAATTGTCTGTCCATATTTTTTTGCTGTCATCTTAAGCAGAGCGATTACCTCATCACTGGTCTTAGAATCAAGATTTCCTGTCGGCTCATCTGCAAATATAATTTCCGGACGATTCACCAGTGCTCTTGCAATTGCTACTCTCTGCTGCTGTCCTCCGGATAACTGATTTGGCAGATTATAAATCCGGTTTTCAATCCCCAGAGTTGCAATAATATCATTTACATACGCTTCATCCACTTTTCTTCCATCCAGCCCCAGTGGCAGTACAATATTTTCCCAGACATTAACAGATGAAACCAGATTAAATGCCTGAAAAACAAATCCGATTTTTCTTCTGCGGAAAACAGCAAGGGCATCTTCCTTCATCCTGTATAAATCTTTCCCTGCTAAAGTAACACTGCCTTTTGTCGGAGTGTCTAGCCCTCCAAGCATATGAAGTAATGTACTTTTACCGGAACCTGACTTTCCAACAATTGCGACAAATTCTCCCTGCTCAATCTGAATGTCCACCTGATTGACCGCTTTGACCTGATTCTCACCTGCGCCATAAAACTTACAAAGCTGCTTGGTTTCTAATATCACACTCATGTGTTGCCTCCCTTTTCAATTCTGTAAAGCGTACCTTTTCAGCACGCTTTCTTTGCCTGTTTATATATTTGGTCATTTTTCAATCTACATCCAAATTGTATCAGGACAATCTTTCATTTCACTTTCAAAAAACGAGCAGAAATCTTACAGAATTGTAAGATTTCTGCTCACTTAAAATTTAACCAACATATGGTAATTGAATCACAAACGTGCTTCCTTTTTTCTTTTTGCCGGAGGTTACCGTAATCGTACCTGCGTGTTTTTCGATAATTTCTCTCGATAGAAAAAGTCCGATTCCTGTACCACTCTTTTCCATGACCTCCTTGGAACTTCCTCTGTAAAATCGTTGAAAAATTTTGTGATACTCATTCTGCGGAATACCAATTCCCTGATCCTCAATTTCCATTCTTACAAGATAGTTTCTTTTTTGTAACCGGATAAATATTTTTGAACCACACGGACTGTACTTGACCGCATTATCCAGAACGTTGATCACAGCTTCACCAAGCCACCTTTTATCCTGCATAATCGTGCATGTTTCCAGCTCTTTTTCATAGTCAAAAACGAATTCAATTTCTTTCTCATCCGCTTTAGGATAAGTGCGGTTCACAGCAGATATGACAGTATCCATAAGCGGAAGTTTTTTCTTATTAATCTGAATCAGTCCAGTTTCCATCTTGGATATTTCAAGAAGCGACTGCAATAATGTCTCCAATCCATCCAGAGCACTCCGACAACGGATACGAAACTCCTCCTGTTCTGTGGCACTTAAGTCATTCTGCATCAGCACACTAAAACATGTATCCAAAGCTGCAACCGGTGTCTTTAACTGGTGAGAAATATCAGAAACCATTTCTTTCGTGTTCTCCTTTTCTGCCCTTGCTTCTTCCTTTATCAACTGAATATGATGTCCGATTGCTTCAAGCTGGTCATTCAATTTTTCCAGTTCTGCATGATTTTCCGTTTTCAGTAAATCATCAAATTTATTTTCACGGAATCTGAGCAGAATTTCTTCCAACTGGTCTAAAATTTTCTGATGACACGCATCTTCTTTTTTCTTCCAATAAAGTAAAAAAGTCAAAAGAAGCACGCATATCACAGTGCTTACAGCACCGGTCACCATAACCTGATACCGGAATTGCGAATAAAATGCATTCCCTTTATTCCCCCAGTATCCATATTGCTCCAATAATCGCCTTCCCTGTTCGTTAGTTTCAATATCCTTATCCTTAAGCAATTCCGAAACAGCATCCAGCCCGGAAAATTCTTCCTTTGCAGCAATCTCTGTCATAAGATTCATTTTATATTTATAATCTTCATAAAACACATACGTGGTAAAGCAATTTAATATTGCAAACAATAATATGACAGGTAATACCAAGGAGAGCACTACTGTAATCTTCTTGCGATATCTCTTTGTCACTGCCTTACCTCCTGATTCCATATATACCCAAGACCTCTGATATTCTTTATATAGACCGGTGCAGCCGGATTGTCTTCGATTTTCTCACGGAGTCTTCTGATATTGACAGCGATTGTATTTTCATCCACAAAATCCCCTTCCAGATCAAACACATTTTCCAATATTTGTGTTTTTGAAAGAATCTGTTTCGGATTCTGAAGAAAAAAAGTCAGCATTTTCAACTCCGTTTTTGTCAGACTGATTTCACGACTCTTTATCAGGACTTTCATTTCTCCTGCGATAAATACGATATCTCCCGAAATCATCTTTCCGGCTTCCGTTTTCTCCTGTCTGCGGCGGAAATGTGCTTCTATTTTCAAAAGAAGTACCGAAAGACTAAACGGCTTTGTAATATAATCATCTGCCCCTGCTTCATATCCCATGACCTGATCCATCTCCTGATCTAGTGCTGTAAGACAAATAATGTATGTATTATAATTGCATCTCATCCACCTTACAAATTCCAGTCCATTCCCATCCGGAAGATTCACATCACAAATGGTAACATCCACATTATTATCACTTGCAATTCTTTTCGCTTTTTTCACTGATTCTGCTGAAAAAACCTCATATCCGGATTTTTTCAGTGAGAATGTAATTCCACGATTTAAATTTTCATCATCTTCAACCACGAGTATACCTGGCATAGCATCTGCACCTCTCTTTATTAACTATTCATCTTAAAATGCTTCAATACCTCCACAATTGCACTCTCTTTATCTTCTGGACACTGCGGTTGCCTACTATCTTCATTTTTAGGTAAATTATAATTCTTTCCAACCTCAATTCCGCATTTTCTCTTTACCTGTGAGATATACAGATTGGAAACCTTCATGCCGGCATTATGTTCAGCCACATACTTCTTTATCTCATCATATGTAGCCTTAGTCTCTGCAGATGTTATATCCATATCATCAAGTTCAATCGTGACATTAATGTAATCATCCGGCTTTTGTTTCAGTTGGGACAAAAGAACAACCGTCTCCACATGCGGTGTCGTTTTTCACTGCTTTAACAGTACGCGAACCCGCATAGTTACTGAGTTTTTACACCCTTTGACAGGTTGCTAATATCTGCAATCATAAGGTTAAGACATGGCGTACAGACCGTTTGACTTTGTAAACGTGTGGCGGGTACGCCGATATTTTGTAACACTTTTATAATACAAAATTATTCTAAATACTGCTACCAAATTTGGTAATATATCAGTACGCCGATTTGTTTTGGGCATTTTTGCGAATGGCATTAACACCCTTTCAATGTTCACTTTTATTGAAACCGATATTTTCCTTTTCCATGTCCTGTTACAGGTACGATTACCTCACTATCAACCAACAGTTTTATTAACTTGGAAGCTCCTGATGGCTTTAATCCAGTAATTTCTTCAACTATCGTTCTTCCGAAACAATTTTCTTTTCCACATTTTGAAAATATTTCTACTGTATGATTTATTGTTTTTTCTGAAATCGTATCTGAGAAAGAAAGTAATTTATTTCGAATGTCCACTTTTGTGCTTTCAATGTCCACTTCTCCACTCTCAATGTCCACTTTTACTCTTTCAATGTCCACTTCTGCAAACCTTCCACTAATGTGCATCGTACGATTATGAAGTTCATTCTTCTCATCCAACAATAAATTTCTTAAAAACAATTCCAAATACTCGGTTGTTTCATGAACACCATTTTTCAAATCGTTATAATTAGCCCTAACAAGTGCATTTCTAAAATACCATGCATTCTCCGCAAAAATGTCGTTAGTTGCATCAAATCCAAGTGTTCTAAGATACTTAATAAAAAATACTGCCGTAGTTCGTGTATTTCCTTCTCCGAATACATGTATCTGCCATAATCTTGATACAAAAAACGCCAGGTGGTGAATAATTTCTTCCATGCTCAAGTTTTTATAACTAAACTTCTTTTCCTCTGCAAAATCATAGTCCAGGGTTGCACGAAGTTCTGATGCACTTCCATAAAGAATCGTTGCTCCATTCAGCACCCACTCTTTTTTTGTGATATTATAATCTCTAAGTTTTCCGGCATGTCCATAAATCCCTGTAAATAACTTTTTATGAATAGAGATATACTCATTCGGAGTAAAACTAAATGCTTTCTCCGACAAAATTTTTGCTATTCTAACGGCAACTTTGTCGGCCTCTTCCGTACGGTCTTCTATATCTGCTTTTGGATTTTCTTCATAATACGTGTTGAGAAGTTCTTGCGCTTCATCAATCGAAATATCACCTTCAATATTCTTTATTGCAGTATCAATCAAATACTTCGAAGTCTTTAATCCATCCACTGCTTGAAGTCCGATAGCTGTATGCCAGGCATAACCTTTGTCTCTTTTATTCGGTTCTGATTGTTTCATATACTCTTTAAAGGGATCTTTATCCATCAAATTGCCTCCATTCATTTTTACCAATACCAGCTCTTTCTGATACTGTCTTGTAAAGATTTTTCCTTTTCTTCAGCACTTTTTTCATGCTGACGTTTTCCCAGATATTCATCCTCAGTCGCTATAGACGGATCATACCAGTCAGCTTTCTTCAGAGCCCATTCAATCCATTCTGGAGTAATATCTTCATTTCCACTATCTATCATAGCCTGAATATATTCTCTTATTTCCTTTGCAATTCTATAGTCTTCAGCTTTGTTTACAAGTTCTTTTACAAGACGAATTTCTTGTTCTTTTCTTTGTCTATTTTCTTCTCTGCGTCTCTCTTCTTCAACTCTCTTACGTTCTGCCTCTTCACGTGCTTCTCGTACAATTCTATTCTCTTCTGCCTTCTCATACAGGGTAACCAAAATATCACCCAGTCTATCTTCTAATTTTTCAGAATCGTTATCTCTTATGTAGCTTCGCGCCCCAAACACAATACGAAGTTTGCCATTATATACCTTGTCATACTTTCTAATTTGCGGTTTTGAAGCCCATCTATGATTTTTGATATCATCATTATATTTTACGAGCGCCTGTGCCTCTTGTTTAGTCATTTCATGCTTCACTTGGTCTTGACTCTCAACCATACAAAATCTAACAATATCTCCTCTAATTTTTACAGACAAATCACTATTAATACTTCCACCTAAAGATTCAATTGTTTTGAATACGGTATCTAATATTGCAATTGCACGTGACATACACTCATCAGACATTTCCTTAAAAAATTCAGGCTCGTTTTCTGGTTTGTTATGTCTTGAATTATAGTATGGTCTACTCTGTACTTCTTTCAGCTTTGACTTATAATCTGTAATATCCTTCTTGTATTGGACCAGCATTTTATGCAATCGTGTACTTTGACTTATCTGCAGATTGCATGCATATTCTAATACTTTATTTCTTTCCGTCTCATCCAAATAATCAAGAATTCCATCCGGCCACTCAGGTATGTTGTCCGTTTTTTTCTGCGGTAAATCCTCCTCGGTTACTACGTCCAATTCTTCTGTTACGTCAGTATGCACTTTCTCTACTACTTCTGCCTTAGCTTTCCGAATACGCTTAACAACCGCGTCTTTCGTTATCAATGAAATTTCTGTATCTTCCAATCCAGAAAATTCTACAATCTCATTCGATACATCTTTTCCCATATTCTTCTTAGTCCAATAACCAGAAGAAGGAAAAGATATATTTTCTACTTTACAAGTTGCTATCAGTTTACCATAATTCAAGTTATATTTTCTGGCTACCCCTGCAACTGAAAGAGCCCATATTTCATCATAGAGCTGCTTACGAGTCAATTTAACTATTCCTTTTTCATTCTCCATCCTGGCAGCTCCTTTCCTGCATATTTTTTGTCAACATCTTTGTATTTTCCCAGCGAAAACGCATATTCATAAAGCTCTAATTCTGCTGCTCCTCGTTTTCGCTTAATAGAAAAACCAAATCTTTTTTCATTTCTTCAAACTGTTCTATTATAGTATTTAGACTCTTTTCTATATTTTGAACTTGTACTTCTGATGTTTTCCCATACTTATATGCAATCAATCTCTCACCAATTATGTGATAGGACCAACTCTCAGAATATGTTCTATCTCTTTCTTCATTGTGAATTGCAAAACCAATCGGTAAAAGATCATTTCTCATGCCAATACTAACCGCCATAGGGGATATGCCTAGGTAATCTGCCGCTATCTTACATGTTATTTTACTCATATTTCTAATATCTTCATCTGTGTGTTTAGGCATAATTTATCTCCTTTAATAAAAATATTTTTCCGCCCTGAACAAGAAAAACTTTTTAAGCTATAAGTAAGTCGCCTTAAGCAATCTATAAGCTGCCAAACATGCAAGATAAGTTTTACCAGAGCCGGTTGCAAGTACTGCCAGATTTTTCTTGTTTCCCATTTTTAATGATTCTTCAAACTTTACTTCTGCTCTATATTGACAATCGCGAAGGCCACGCTTCTCGATTAACGGAAGAGCACCATACTCGGACTTCTTTCCAATACTCTGAAGCATCTTCTTAGGAGAATGCATCTGTGACAGTTCTTCATAATCACTGTTTTCTACCAACATATTTTTGAAATATATCTTATTTCCATTAGCCATATACACTAACGGAATAAGTTTCTCAAACCATAAACCATACCAGTCCTGTGGAGAAACAGCATAGTCCTCTGCCTGTTTCTTAACTTCATCACCTAGAGGATTCTCTTCTCTTTTTGCCTCAACAACTGCAATAGCTTTTCCATCAATAAAGAGAAGATAATCACTTTCTGTGTTTCCTCCCATCAAAGCTTCCTTAACAGCAGATGTGCTATTAGGCAGATATTCATTTCGAGCCACTATATCCCAGCCGGCATTTCTTAATTGCTTATCAATTTTTACACGAGCTTTTTCTTCCGGTAACATAGGCATACTCTTCCTTTCTAATCCATTCTCCCATATCTGTTGTCCCAAAATCAGGACTTGATATACTTCCCGGACTTAATTCTTTTATCCGCTGGTTTTACAGCATTCTTTGGAATGGCCCAAGTATTACCAAACTTCATAGCCCCTTCTATCATTCCTTCATTGCAGATTGTCTGCACTCTTCTAACTGATAAGTTCCACTTTTCTGCTGCTTCTTTAATAGTCATAAACTCCATATTTTCTTACCTCAATAAAGTTATAAAATGCGACATTTTATCCTAATTTCTAGTATAAGCGCCAAGACGCCGAAAATCAATCTAAACCTACATAACTTTCGGCGTACAGTCTATTACTTCTCCGCGTACAAAATCCCATAAAAATAACCTTTCAGCGTACTCTATACGAACTA
Organism: Blautia sp. Marseille-P2398; assembly: GCF_964240315.1. Taxonomy (NCBI): domain Bacteria; kingdom Bacillati; phylum Bacillota; class Clostridia; order Lachnospirales; family Lachnospiraceae; genus Blautia; species Blautia sp. Marseille-P2398. The sequence goes on along the minus strand of NZ_CAXSTD010000009.1, from coordinate 6,357 downwards.
CGCCAAAAGGTTGATTTTCACTACACCCGTATTCTATTTTTCATTTCATGCACATATTTTATAGGCTTATTTTCATAATATATTCTAGCAGATATACCCCTCAACCCCGCTTAAACTAGGCATTTCTTAGAGAGGAGACAGACCGTCTCAACATGAACAGTCTGACAAAATTGATCAACGCAGCAGGCTTTTTCCAGCTTATACCCTGCCGCCAGAAATGCCGGAAGATCTCTTGCCAGGCTGGTCGCTTTGCAGGAAATATATACAATATGGTCTACCCCATAAGAAAGAATCTTCGGCAATGCTTTGGGATGGATTCCATCCCTTGGCGGATCCAGAATGATCACATCCGGTTTCTCCGTCAGATCATCCAGGACTTTAAGGACATCTCCTGCAATAAATTTGCAATTACTCAGGTTATTCAGTGCTGCATTCTGTTTTGCAGCTTCTACTGCCTCTTCCACAATTTCCACACCTATCACTTCGTCCGCTACGGAGGCTGCAAGCTGGGCGATCGTTCCGGTTCCGCTGTAAAGGTCAAACACTACTTTATCCTTCGTATCTCCGATATACTCACGTACGATAGAATAAAGCACTTCCGCAGCCAGTGAATTAGGCTGGAAAAATGAAAATGTACTGATCTTAAATCGCAGTCCCAGAAGCGTTTCATAAAAGAAATCCTGACCGTAAAGGATACGTGTCTCATCACTCTGCACCACATCAGAAAGAGAATCATTGATAATATGCATGATTCCCACAATTTTACCCTCCAGCGGAAGTGCAAGAAGTTCTTCTTTCAGAGATTCCAGATCATGTTCTTCCTGACTGGTGGTAATCACATGGACCAGAATCTCTCCTGTAGTCACACCGCGGCGGAGAAGCAGATGGCGCAGATATCCTGTATGCTGCATCTTTTTATAATAGGAAACGTTTCGTTTCAGGAAGTATTCATGCACACAAGTCAGGATTTTCGTCATATCTTCATGAACCAGTTGACAGTCATCTGCTGTAAGAACATCATAGGTACTGCCTTTTTTGTGCAGACCCAGCGTCAACGGACCATCCTTATATGCATCACCAAAGGAGAATTCCATTTTATTTCGATATCTGAATTCAATGGGACTTCCATGAATTCCCTCCCACTGGTAATCAGTGCCGTTCAATGCACCATCCAACAGTTCACGAACCTGACATTCTTTCATTTTGAGCTGGTTTTCATAGGACATGGTCTGATACATGCATCCTCCACATTCCGGAAAAATGCTACAGACCGGCTCTCTTGTTTCAAGCGGAGACTTCTCCAACACTTCCAGAAGTCTTCCCTCTGCACGTCCGGAACGCTTCTTATTGATCATAAAACGAACTTTCTGTCCGGGCATTCCGTTCTTTACGGTAACTTTTTGTCCGTCTGTTATCACAATTCCCTTATTGGGAAAATCTACTTTCTCAATCACGCCTTCATAAATTTCGCCTTTTTTCATATAACCTCCATAAAAATAGCCCCGGTATAAGCCGGAGCTATTCTTTCATTTTCATATTACAGGTAATTATTCTTCTTCATCTTCGAAATAATCGTCGAAGTCATCGTCAAAATCCTCTTCAAAATCTTCCAGATAATCCGGAGCAAAGAAATGATATACAGCAAATGCGATACCTGCTACTGCTGCAACTGCGCCAATGATTGCCAGTACCCAGAGGACTGTATTTTTTTCTTTCTCTTCTTCTTTTCTGTTTAATGCTGATAATAATTCTTCAATTTTGATATTCATAATCGCACCATCCTCTCAATAATTCATCAGCTGACACTTAACACTTCTGCCGTCTGCTGTTTAATGAAATTATTATAACACTTTCTCTGTAATTTTACCATAAGATATCTGCATTTATTCTATACTTTTGTTAGTTTCTTTATTATAATGATATCAGGGGGTTACTATTCACACAATCCCGAGACATACAAGCCAAAATTCCATTGCCACAGGCAATCTGGAATGAATTTTGCCCCTGACTTAAAAATATGCCGACAGCAACGATCTGATAAGAGAGGATAAATACTTATGGTAGAAACACTTTTTTTTGATCTTGATAATACATTACTTGATTTTAACCGGGCAGAAAGAGCAGCTATCGCAAAAACTCTGAAAAGTTTTCACATTGTTCCCGAGCCTTCAGTTCTGAAGCGTTACAGTGAGCTCAACCTCGCCCAGTGGAAGCTTCTTGAACAGGGCAAGATCACCAGAGACCAGGTAAAGCTTCGGAGATTCCGGCTTCTTTTTGCAGAGCTGAATGTGGATGTACCTGCAAAAGAAGCTGCACATACCTATGAAACTCTTCTGGCCCAGGGGCACTATTTCATAGATGGTGCAGAAGAATTGCTCGAAACTCTTTACGGTCAATACCGGATGTATCTGGTTACAAACGGTACCTTAAGTGTCCAGAAGGGACGGCTTAAAAGTTCCGGAATTTCCCGTTACTTTGAGGATATTTTTATCTCCGAAGAACTGGGATACAATAAACCGGGCAGGGAATACTTTAACTGCTGCTTCTCCAGAATCCCTGATTTCCATAAGGAAACATCCGTAATCGTGGGGGACAGCCTGACCTCTGACATCCAGGGCGGCATCAATGCCGGAATCCGCACGATCTGGTTTAATCCCAGCCATGAGAAGACTTCAGAAATCATCCCTGATCATGAATTTGACAGTCTTATGAAACTTCCTGAACTCCTGTCTCATATATAAAGCGGATAAAATCGTTCGCCTTACTGCTTATTGCTTTTCGCAGCCTCCGCAGGTGACTTAAGTCACCTGCCCCATTACTATATTTTTTTCAGCTTTGCAAATCCTGCGAACATTTTCTTTATTCCCACTTTGTCAAAATCAACAGTGACTTCATAATCTCTTCCGCCGTCTACAATGTCTTTGACAATTCCTACACCAAATTTAATGTGGCGGACAGTGTCTCCCACTTCGTAATCCAGTGCAGCAGCCTTCGTCACCTTAAATTCTCTGGGCTTGAATGTTTTCGTCTCAAAAGCCATTTTCATTTTTGCAAGGTTTCTATCTGCCTGAATCATCTCTTCAATCTTTTTCTTCTTTTCCTGAGCTTCCTGTCCCAGATCCACAAGCTCCCGCGGAATTTCACGTACAAATCTGGATACTTTATTATACTGTACTTCTCCCCGGAGCATCCGCTGTCTGGCACTTGTCAGCGTCAGATCCTCCATAGCTCTTGTGATACCCACATAACAGAGCCTTCTCTCTTCTTCCAGATCAGATCTGTCATCTGATATAATGGACATATAAGACGGAAACATCCCATCTTCCATTCCTGCGAGAAATACTCTCGGAAACTCCAGACCTTTGGCACTATGTAGTGTCATAAGAAGCACATAATCCTGATCCGGATCCACGCTGTCAATGTCTGCGATCAGTGCAATCTCCTCGAGAAAACCTGAAAGTGTGGCAGTCTGTCCCTGTTCTTCCATTGCTTCCTGATAGGATTCTGTCTTGGAAATAAGTTCATCAATATTCTCGATTCTTGCCTTCGATTCATCTGTATCTTCAGCCTGCAGCTCTGCCACATATCCGGTAAGTTCAATCACTTCTTCCAGAAGTTCACGTACTGTATAAGACTCTGCCTTACTCTTTAAACTCTGAATAAAGGTTACAAATCCATCAATCTTTGAAAGGCTTCTTCCAATAGACGGGACCTCCTCTGCCACACGCAAGGCATCATAGAAACTCACACTCATTTTATCCGCATAATCCTGTATTCTGCCAAGAGTTGTGGCTCCGATTCCACGCTTCGGTACATTGATGATACGGCGGACTGCCAGATCATCTCTGGAATTGTCAATTGTCTTCAGATAACATAACAGGTCTTTGATTTCTTTACGCGCATAGAAATTCACACCGCCTACAATCTTGTAAGGGATATTCGCAAGAAGACACTTCTCTTCAAAGAGTCGTGACTGTGCATTGGTCCTGTACAGAACTGCACAGTCTTTATACTTCGCACCATTCTCTCTGTGAGCTCTGGAAATCTCGCCTACCACATACTCTGCTTCCTCATATCCGTTCATGAACTGGCGGAAATGGATTCGTTCCCCCTCCGAATTCTCAGTCCAGAGTGTTTTTGATTTACGTGAGGTATTGTTTGCGATCACCGCATTGGCTGCATTCAGAATATTCTTTGTGGAACGGTAATTCTGTTCCAGACGGATGACTTTTGCATTTGGAAAAACATGCTCAAATCCAAGAATATTTCCAATATTTGCACCGCGGAATTTATAGATAGACTGGTCATCATCACCGACTACACAGAGGTTTTCATATTTAGAGGCCAACAGGCTTATAAATTTAAACTGTGCAGTATTGGTATCCTGATACTCATCCACCATGATATATCTGAAACGTTCCTGATAGTTTTCCAGAACATCTCCGCAGTTCTGAAAAAGCTCTACGGTCTTTACGATCAGATCATCAAAATCCAGCGCATTATTTCTGCGCAAAGCAGCCTGATATTCCCGATATACCTCAGCAACCTTCTTTTTAACAAAGTCCCCACCTGCATTCAGTTCCATCTCATCCGGTGTGATCAGTTCATCTTTTGCATGGGAAATCTGTGCCAGAAGAGAACGTTCCTTTGTTTTCTTGGTGTCAATATTCAGTTTTCTGCATACTTCTTTCATCAGAGTTTTCTGATCTTCTGTGTCATAAATAGCAAATCTGGTATCATATCCAAGACGGTCAATATAACGACGCAGAATACGCACACAGGTAGAATGGAATGTGGAAACCCATACGCTCTCAGAACCAAATCCCACTATTTTATCTACACGTTCTCTCATCTCACTGGCTGCTTTATTTGTAAATGTGATAGCCAGAATGTTCCAGGGATTGATTCCCTTTTTATCTATCAGGTAAGCAATGCGGTGGGTAAGTACTCTTGTCTTTCCCGAACCCGCTCCCGCAAGGATCAGCAGTGGACCTTCTGTATGGTAAACCGCTTCCTGCTGCTGAGGATTTAATGTACTATAAATATCGCTCATATTTTCTCCTGTCTTCTTCCTGTACGGTACATTATTTTACAAACAACCATGCTGATCAACAAGTTGATTTCTGCAACAATCTTTCAGATTCAAAATATGTACCGGTTACCGTTTACATCTCTCGAAATATTTTTTGTGCCTGAACAGGCATATATCTTTATGATTATACACAAAAATCTGTTCGCCTACAACTGATTCCTGTAAAGTAAACCTCACATGACTAAAGTCACGTGCTTCCAGACGCTTTAGGCGTCAGACTGAATATCGGCGGATACGCCTGTAATTTAGGTGCGCAGTTATGCGCATTTCCCATGCCGGATATGGCTGGTTCCCACATTACAGGTAGTCCGTTGTATATCTGCCTGTATCTATGCTGCTTTTAAGAGTTCCATTTCTGAATGGAGTTTTCTCAGATCCGCATAGACACATGAGGTTCTACGCTTTACAGGAGGGACTTTTGCCTCCAGTAAAGACCTTTCCGTTGCCGGAAGGGGTTTTAAAAGTTCTCTGACAAAATATCTCGCTCCTATATTATAGGATGCTGACAGGTCACAATTATATCGTTTTCCTGTCTGGAAAGTACAGAGGCTGTGATTTTCCCAGTCGCGTATTACCGCCCCGGAACCATCATAAGCCAGCCTGCTGGTATTCCATGCGCAGATCCTGGATACCCGCATCCCTTTCCTGTGTGCCTGATGTCCACAGCGCCTCTGGATATCCCGCTTTCTCCACAGGTGCAGTTTCTGTTTTTTCTTTCCCGATATCTTCCCCTGCATCTCCAGATACTCAAACACGATCACATCTGCATGGTTTTCTTCCGCATATCTTACAATCGCACCTGCAATCTTTTTGCCCAGTTCTGTATTCAGACGTTTCGTATATGCCCATCTTCCCTGTGTCTGCGCAGAGCCATGTTCCCTCTGGAATCTGCGGATCCGTCCCAGTGTGCGGTATATCCGGTCTTTTTCACTGGGATGATCTATGAATCTTCTTCCCAGGACAGTTCCGTCTGCCCGCATGATCGTACAGACTGCATCGGTATTGATCCCTAAGTCCACGCTGCAGATAATCTGTTCTTTCACAGGTGTTTTGGTAAGTGTTACTTCCTCTTTATAGGAAAAACGCAAAAAATACTTCCGGTGTCTCTTTTCCAGAGTCGGGGCAGATGCCTTTTTCCCTGACCAGCATTTTCTCAGATATTCCATATCCGTATGATCCAGACGTACACAGGACCATTTCCAGTCATGACCGTCATAGAGTTTCAGGTATGCTTCGTCTTTCCCTTCCGCGCCTTCACGATACAT
>NZ_CAXSTD010000008.1:28741-197391 GCF_964240315.1 Blautia sp. Marseille-P2398 | reverse complement strand
GTATCTCCGAAAATAGAATTTAATCCCGCATAAAATCAAGGTGTGTTAGAATGTAGAATTTACTTTTTCATTCAAGCATATTTCGTACACTTTGTCAATTTTTGTTTCCATATTTTCGAATATTTTTTTCGCTTTTGAAGCATATTCCGCAGACCAATAAGCAAATTCGTCAGTTTTTACTTGATCGTTTAAGTTAACAGATAAAAAAGTTTACACACGAAAAAAGAAGGGAAAGCCAGACTTTTTTGTATGACTTTCTCCCTTCTTTTATCCATTTTATTTTGCCTTAAATACAGCGACTTTCTCTTTTGACAGATCAATCTTATCTGGAAGGATGGAAGTCTTCTCAGTGGATTCTGATGTTGTGAATCCTGTTGAGTCGGAAGTATTTGACTTCATCGCATTCTGCAGAGTATTGCTTACTGTCACATTTGCAGAAAAGATATCTGTTCCTGTGGAAGCTGCTGCATCACTTGTTGTTGTGCTTACCGTACTGCTGCTCTGCATTTCCTGAACCTGTTCCTGTGTCGGGTAGAAGGATGGCTGGCGGATGTAACGGAAGCTTGCACTGTATGCTTCGCCTACTGTTACTCCATTCTTGCCGGAGGAGCAGTGTACTGCGATCCAGTCACCTGCGTCTGTTTTACCGCAGAGAATACCTACATGATTATCGCTTCCTGCTTCCGGTCCTTTCTGGAACACCAGATCTCCGGGCTGTGCATCTGCCTCAGTTACCACGTTTGCTTTCTCCCACTGATCGGAAGTTCCGTCACCTACAGCTTCCTGCATTGCTTTATCCTGATATCCGTTGATCACTGCCCAGGTGACAAAACCACTGCAGTCCAGTCCGTATGCGCGGATGGTTCCAGTGCTCTTGCTTCCCTCGGCTGATACCTTCTCGCTAGTTCCCCAGCCTGGATCTTCACCGATCACTGTGGATTTGCCACCCCAGAAGTAACCGACTTTACCAACCAGTGAATAGGCTGCGGAGATAACATTTACTCTTTCCTCGGAAACATCATCTCCTACGCTCTCGCGGACAAAACCGTTGGCAGCTGTTACTACCGCGCAGAGGAGTTTGCAGTCTGTCTCCACATATTTCTTAAGGATCGTACGATCCTTTTTTGCGATTTTATTTTTCTTAATATAGTAGTTGATTTTACGATTAGCGTATGTAACGTGAGTGATATCCTGCTTGTCCCTTACGATCGGGTTCATCTCTGCAAAGATTTTCGCAAGGTCTTTCTTGCAGGAAGAATCCAGGGTAAATTCTGTTTTTCCGTCCTGGCTCTGCTGATATACATAGACTGCAAGGATATCCTGCCAGTTTCTTACCAGAAGACTGTCTGCAGATGTGGTGGTCTTGCTGCCGTTTACATCGCTGGCATCTGCTACTTTGTTCTTCTCTTTATATTCCTTCTCGATCTCATCCATAACAGAAGCGAAATCATCTGAGAAGGTCAGATTGTAGTTATTCTTCAGGCTGTCCAGATAGAAATCCTTACCTGCGTGGATATTGGACGCATAATATACCGGAGTTCCGGTCTGTGCAGCACTGGTATTACTCGTAAATGGATTATTCGTATCCGCATTGTTCTTCTGCGCTTCCAACTGAGCAATAGTCGCTTCTGCCTGAACCAGCAGATTATAATTAGAAACCTGTGCCTTCTCTGTATCAGACAGGGCATTATATGCAGTGCGGATGCTCTGAACAGTGGCTTTCTTCTCCAGCGTGATGGTCTGTGCGTTCAACTCTTTGATTCTGTCGATCACATCCTGGGCTGCCTTCGTAATCTGCGAAGACGGTGTTGGTGTAGGATTCGCAGGTGTCGGAGTCGGATCTGTTGGTGTCGGAGTCGGATCTGCCGGTGCAGGTGTTGGCTCTGCAGGTGTTGGTGTCGGATCTGTTGGTGTCGGATCTACCGGTGCAGGTGTCGGGTCTACCGGCGCAGGTGTTGGCTCTGCAGGAGTCGGATCTGCCGGCGCCGGATTCTCTGATCCTGAATCAAAATCACCGGAATCGCTGAAATCAGAACCGTCTGCTGTATACGCAGCAGTATCCTCTGCTGCAAGTACGGACGCAGGACCGGATAATACCATTCCTGACATCAATGTCAGACATAAGAATCTGGTAAGATACTTGTTTTTCATATATCTAAATTGCTCCCTTCTTACTGTGAGCATGTCCTTACCCCCTGTTTATAAGGGCATACTGTCTAAATTACTTTTCACATTATTATGTTATTTCATAAGTGAATTATCCCGAAATATTAACCTGTTTTATTCTAGCATAATCATTTTTTGAAATCAACAGCTCAGGGCAGGTAAATTCCAGATTTGACCAAAATTCATTTTTTTGTCACATTTTAACCGACTCAAGCAGTGAGAAAGATATATTTCAGAATGCAGGAAGGCTGTGCGGATATGATTTCCACACAGCCTTCCTGTATTCTTAGCGTATCTCTGTCAGGCTGCCTGAATGGCTCCTGCAAAGTTCTTATTACCAATGCAGATCTGTATCAGTCCCTGCACTACCTGAAAACACATATTCAGGATAAAGCGGATATCCTCTTCCACGCTGCGGAGCTTGTTGAGGTATTTCTCATGAGTAGCTTCGATATAATCGATCAGGGTGGCGAAATCTGCGAAGCGGATGGCCGGTTCCAGATATGCATGTGCTTCTCCCTGCTGTATACATTCTTTCAGTCTGTTCTTAAGTACTTTCTCATAATGATTATGCTGGCTGAAGCTTCCTGTATATGTTTTGTTATGAGGAAAGGTAAAATAATCCGCCATATAGTGGATCACTTCGCCGAACCGCCGCCAGTAAACTCTCTGGTTACTCTCATCCGGTCTGATATCTGCCAGTTCTTTCATCCGGTTCTTGACATCTTCAAATGTTCCGTAGAACTCGTGTCTCCTGGTGATAAAGGACGGTTTGATATCCGGCAGAATGCTGCCCAGACAGAAAGCCTTTCTGTGAGACTGCAGGCTTGCTGTGGTCTGCATCTGATCCGCAAGGTATCTTGCTAATAAAATATGTGATTTTTTACGCAATTTTCTTCCTCTTCTTTCTTTTGAGAACCTATCATTCTTATATATGGGAACGAATAATAATCAACTTAACCAACATAGAATACTATAGCAGATTTATACCTGTTATTCAAATAAAATTTTTGTAAACTTTTTCACATTTTCAGGTCAGACAGCTGTTTCAGTAATTCCAGGTCACTGTCCTTTACTTTCAGGTTTGTCTCTATCTTCTCTCCCTCAGGAGTGGTGATCGCAATTTCAATAATGCTTCCTTCTTTAAGCCCTTTGCGTGAAACTGCCTGACAGAATGCCGGGAACTTGGGATGATTGCTCTTAAAGGTGTTCCATGCGCCTGTGATCTTCATGATATTTCCTATATTGTTTCCTATGTTCATATGATTGTTGTGTCCTTTCTTATCTCAACTGAATATTCCCGATTCTGAGAACTGATGCATATAATAACATACTTCAACGGATTTGGCTATACCAAAAGCCCCCCAGGATTAACTCCCGAGGGCTTTCATGCTGCTCATATTAAATTGTGATCACATTATTCAAGCAATCAGATTATTAATGGATTCTAACTCATATACAGTAAACGGATCAATATCAATACAACTGGATTCATCTCTGTTGCCAGAAAGATCCCATGCAAGAGTACCATTCATAACGGTACAAGCTTCTTTAAATGCATCAATATCTCTTAATGGCTTAAATATTTCTGCTTTCAAATCTTCTGTAGCATCATAGTCTACAATCTTACCGTCATCAAAGAATACCTGCACATGAAAGTTATCCAATGGTATCACCTGTACTACTGTCGGAAAATATTCGTTCATATGATTTCCCCCTTTAGATAAGCGGATTAATTCTATTTAATGGCTTCATATCTTTTGCAAGTTCCCAGTTTTGCATCAGTATGAGTAAACAGACTATAACTTGAACCATTATGATAAACTCCTACTCTTTTATTGGAACACGCCCAAGTCCCCACTGTAGCTCAAGGACTCCATCTTTGTATATTGAATAGATAACAAAATATGCAGTACCATTATCACCAAAAAACCATTTTTCATCGTAATTTTCATCTTTAAAATCAGTAATAAAATTATAACATTCACCATTTGTTCCATCTGATGCACTCGTGACATATTTTTGTAAGTGGTTATAATTTTCTAAATCTTTAAAAATATGTTTATATTCTTCGTCATCACATTGAACAGTCCACTGGAAAGAATATGAATTTCTATCAGGATTTGAAGACCAATCATCCTGTTTATTAGAATATAATAGCGATAGCGTTCCTTCATATTTATTGCAAATTTTATAGTCGTCCCAAAAATATTGTGTGCAATTATTTAATTCTTCTACTTTTGCTTTACCAAGAATTTTTTCACAACTATAAATATTCAGATCGTCTTTAAACATCCATTTAGATATATTTATTTGGTCATTTGACGATCCACATCCAGATAGTATCTGTTATACCAATTAAAATCCCTATTGTAAATTTTCTTTTCATGCCTTGGAAACTCCATGTCAATATTATCTAAATCAATTTCCCTCTTGCATTTTATAATAGTAATAGGTTATTGCGTCATCCATTGCATTTTGCCATTCTTCGTCTGTCAACTTACCATTACCATCAACATCGTTGGCAGAGTAAAACGGATCACTTTTATCATAAGAATGTCCTTCTGAATAATCATTATCATAATCTGATGAACTGTAATCATTTGAATCATAAGAAGAACTGTAACTATTTGAATCGTCATCATAATCCGATGAACCATAATCACTGGAATACGAATCACTACTGTAATCTGATGAATTATAACTATTTGAAGATGTTACAGAAGAATCATAAGTATTATCCGATGATTCTCCACAGGCAGTCAACATTCCTATTGATGTTAATATAAGAGTCGATTTAATGAGTAACGGTAAAAATTTTTTGGTATTCATGTCTGTTAATACTTCCTTTTATCTTGTAATTGCTTTATTTAATCCCCAGTCCTTTAGCAACCATATTCACAATTGCATTATCTGTACTGTCTGATTGATTCTCGTCTATAAATTTCTTAATAGCTTCTTTAGTCTTATTTCCTGCAATACCATCAACAGATCCACAATCATATCCTTTTTGATTGAGTACATCCTGTACAATCTTGATAATGTCTTTGGAAATTGTAATACTACTTCCTGCATTTAATTGTATTGCATTAGATGCTGATGGTGTTGCAGTTGTCGTCTGTGAAGTGTTAGAAGATGCTAAACCACCGCCAAAAGTTCCCCAACCTGCTCCACCAGATGTCGTTGTACTCACCTCAGAAGTAGTTGATGTATCTGACGTAGCAGCAGAACTACTATAAGGACATACACCACCATCATGTAAATGTGCAGGATGTCCACCGCAATGATAATGATAAGAACCTAAACCACTCACATTTTTATTATCATGATGTCCTCCACTTGAATCTGTTCTTCCAGAATGTGCCTGTACTGTTCCTGGTACTGTTGAAAAAGCAAGCATTGCTGTCATCGTATAAATAGAGATTTTCTTAAAAAACTTTTTCATCATACGCTTCTTCCTCCGTAAAATTATTTAAAAAAGACATCACTTCTCCATAAGAAAAAAAGCAATGCCTTAATTATCATAGTTGCAACTGGCTGTCATACATTCGCTTAGACCCTGTAGTTTTGCGTCACCAGATTTCTCTGGCTATGCCGTATTCAATTGAATAAACATTTCACATAAAATTCACAATTTGATTATACTACTGCTATATGTAATATACAATTCTTTTTGTCAAATTTGTTCGACATTTCGTATTCACTATCACATTGCTGTAATACCCTTATTATATTCGTTATAACGAAGATATTCAAGTATAAGAATCTATTTTATGGTAATAATATCAAATATCTTTGAAGGAACAGCCATGATAGATTACAGTCCATTCTGGGAAACATTAAAGAAAACAAATGAAAACTGGTATACTTTGACAAGCAAGCATCATATGTCTCATAGCACTTTGCATCGTCTTAAACATAATCAAAATATTTCTATGAAGACAGTTAATGACTTGTGCCGTATTCTGCACTGTCAGATACAGGATATTTGTGTCTATGTTCCTTCTGATGAAGATCAACCTCTATGATAATAAATCATGCTCTCAGAATGCTTCTCAAGCCTTGTATTTCGCTTTATAACAGACTTTTATATATTATATTATATGAAGATATTTCTTATGTGTATATTATTCGTCCTTAAAATTTAATATACGTGTTTATAGGGGCGGTGGTTTTACATTAAAGAGTACCGCTCGGCAGCAGACATATAAAACGTAAAAAAATAGGCACATCAAGGATTTTGTTTTCCCTGATATGCCTATCAAAAAATAACTTCCTCAATTTCTGACAAGGTAATTGCTAAAGAAGTACATCCATCTGCTTTAGCATCATATGTACTTAAATATTCATCACATTCGATAAAACTATTATTTCTATAAAGCCTTTCTCCCTCATTATTTGCTCTAAGAAATACCATCTGAAATCCAATAGTATTCATTGACATGTAATATAAATACTCAAGAAACCATTTAAAGAAGATACTTGAATAATGTTGCTTTTTTACTGGATCAAGCAAATATGCTACCTGACCTTTTAGTTTTCTACTGATTGCAAACATCTTTATCTCAACTGCTGGAATAGATAATAAAATCTTTCCATCATCATTCATTACCTTTGTATGATATTTCTCTGCCTCGTCATAATAGTATAAGCTATATGCCTTAATAGTTGCATAAGCATAAATATGTTTTCTGTCTTCTGCTACTAAAACATATGTAACACCCTTACCCTCTATTGAATCATTTTTTGCATATTTGTGTAGATATTCTGTCATATCCTCATTTCCACAATCAAACTGCTGTATCACATCATCTGTGACTTTCGATTGATTCAATTCAACAAAACTTAATTCTTGATTACCCATTAATCTTCCTTGTCCATCAACGCATTTAACGCATTAATTGATTCTGTATTCAAATTTTTGCGTAACTGTTTGCATTCATTCCAAAATGCCTCAGTCGGTCGATTTTCATTTACTTTTTTAAAGAATGTTTTTTCCTTGCCACAGGTAATAATACACCCTGGATTTCGTTTCTGTGCTAATGCCATACAATCAACCTCCTTCTGTTCTTCAAAATTCGCATTATTATTCATAAGAATATAACACCCCAGTCATGTTATGTCAACAACTGGGTTCATACAAATATACCTTTATTTCTTGATTATATTGTATCATAAACCCAGTCTTGAATCAATTATTTAGTCAATATTATGCCCGTATTCTCTAGGATATACACATCAATACGGCTCTACTCTCACCGTACGTAGTTTCTCATATATGTATTCTGGTATCTTATCTCTGTATTTTGACACCATGATTGCAATGTCGCATTCTTTGAATTTCTTATAATCTGCAAATGCTTCTGCTATTGTATCTCTATATGGTAAATCAATTCATCTTCTGTACCAAAATAAGTAATCTGTCCGTAATATTTATTGACTTTACCATTATATCTTACTCCAAGAGGAAGCACATTGTCTGGTGTTTCCCCATCTTTATAATGCTTTTTACTGTTGGCAAGTAATGTATTTAAGCCTTGTGGCAGAATACAGATTGTCTCAGGAGAATACACCTTGCTTCCATTACCAAATAAATCCTTGTCTACAGCCATTGATTCGCCTGGTACTTCATAATATAACTCCAAGTATCTCTTGACAAATAACTGCGGATCATCTTTCCATTCTTGACACATTTCAACATCATCATAACACTTGTGCGCACTCTCACTGTTATTTTCACCTTTACAACGACTAGAAATAGAACCATACGCAGTCATTGGTTGATTCTTGGCATTGTTGACATACTCAATATATTTCTGCTCATAGCCTAATTCCTGCCATGTAATCTTACCTGCTTTCAGTTTTCTAAAATCTTCACCAGTAACATATATCAAATTCTTATACCAGTTATCCGCAAAATCACCATTCTTATGCCAGACTTTAAATCTACCTTTATATTGTTTCAGAAAACTTTTTGCCACCAGTTCTTCTGGGCAGGTTTCTCTTTTAGTTGTTTCAACTATAATTTCACCTGTCAGTTTTCCTCTAATTTTTTCTGGTGTTCGTGATATTGCATAAACTGTATAATGGCATTGCCCTTGTTTATGCTCATAGAATTTATTCTTATCTGAATTTCTATAATTATTTATACCTCTTCCGTAATTAGAAATCCAATAGTTTTCTGTACCTGGCACTCTTACAAACACTTCAAATGCACTGATTAATTTATATTTAATTGGATATTCTACAGGCAACATGTCTGTTAATGGTATCTCTGCCAGATTTTTATTTTCATCAAGAATATACTGCATCTTCATTTCTGTATTGTTTAATTCCATTACTTCTCTAATCCTTTCTCAGCCATATTATTTTCATCAATTGTCCTATCAGCCATTGGACACCACTCAGGACTTGTCTCAGGTAAAACATCATCACCCAGTTTACCCATCAGATTTGTTCTATTTCTATTGTCACAATAATACATCTTCTTATTGACAGCATAGCATTTTACATATTCACAATCTTTACATCTCATTACTCTTCTTCTCCTTCTTCGTATTCATCATCTTTATTATTTGCTTCTTCTTTGTGATAATCTCCATACGCTTCGCAAGCACGATTTAACACAGTACCAGATTTAAACTTTGCCTTATATCTTTCTGGAATCTCATACACATTTTTTCCTGTTCTTTCCATTCCAGGACATGCTGTTCTTTCCTTATAAAATTTAGGCTTTACAGTGAAGTATCCTAATAATACCAGTTTATCTCCATTTTCTAAAATATCTGTCATAGTGCGAAGCATATAACGGATTGTCCAGTAAGTATTCCAGTAATCCCCACCTATCCTATTTTTGGGTATTCTCTCATATTCTTTGAATCTATTAGCTTCTCTCATTTTATCATGTACCATTTTGGTAAACTCTGCTTCATATATTGTTTTGTTCATTGTCATTTCCTCCTTGTTTTTGTTCTATTAAATCACCATTTCTTCGGGTATGTTTTTTCTGTTGCTTATTTCTAATCTGATAAACCGTTTCTCATACTCATCTGCAAACTTTACCTATTATTTTTAAGCACTAAAATAAGCCCACATACCTGTAGTTATACAAGTACATGGACTTATTCAGATGTTTAAAATATTCAATTGGCAATATCAGGCATTTACTGTGTGAAATTCCCTATTATACATTGTTAGATATATGTCATACCCCATTTTTACTGAATCCATACCCCATTTTTACTCCATTTTCGCATGAAATTACGTAAAAATACGGTAAGATAGTGAAATTGAACTTCTCGCAAACCCTTTAGATCTCGCTGAAATCCGGTGTTCCATACAGGTCGAACGGAGTTGACTGGTAGACATAGTAATTCAGCCAGTTTGTATACAGGTTGTTCGCATGTGCTCTCCACATAAGGAGCGGTCTGTTTTCCGGGTTGTTGTCTTTGTAATAATTCTCCGGGATTTCGATGGGCAGGTTTTTGCTGACATCACGTTTGTACTCACCGTCAAGAGTCACACGATCATATTCCGGATGTCCCATTACAAAGATCTTGCGGCCGCCGTCTGCCATTGCAAGGAAAAGCCCTGCTTCATCGGATTCAGCAAGCACTGTCAGTTCTTTACAGTTATGGATATCCTCGATGGGAACTTCCGTATGTCTGGAATGAGGTGCAAGGAACATATCGTCGAATCCGCGTACCAGCGGAATCTTACGGTTCATCACTTTATGCCAGAAAAGACCGAACATCTTCTTATCAAGTTTGCGTTTTTTCAGTCCATAGTGGTGGTAGAGTCCTGCCTGTGCAGCCCAGCACAGATAAATGGTGGAGGTAACATGGGTGTTTGTCCAGTCCATGATCTCTACCAGTTCCTTCCAGTAGTCTACCTCTTCGAATTCCATCTGCTCTACAGGAGCCCCTGTGATGATCATTCCATCGTATTTGTTATTTTTCAGTTCCGGAAATGTCTGATAAAATTTATTCAGATGACTCACAGATGTATTCTTCGCTTCATGGCTCTGTACTGCCATAAAAGTGACATCTACCTGCAGCGGTGTGTTGGAAAGGGAACGCAGAAGCTGAAGCTCTGTCTCCTCTTTCAGAGGCATCAGGTTCAGAATAAGGATCTGAATGGGGCGGATATCCTGATGGGATGCACGTGACTCATCCATCACGAAAATATTTTCTTTTTCCAGAATCTCTTTTACGGGCAGATCGCTCTGTATTTTAATTGGCATTATCTTATCTCCTGTTCTTATTATTTTATTGTTGTGCCATCTTCAGGAAATCTTCTTCCGAAAGGATTGGAATTCCCAGTTCTTTGGCTTTTTTATTCTTTGAAGAATTGGAAGTTGTGTCATTATTGATCAAGTAGTTCGTCTTCGATGTTACTGATCCGGTCACCTTGCCTCCCAGAGACTCAATAAATTCCTTTGCCTGTGCTCTGTTTGCAAAGTGCTCCACACTTCCTGTGATAACGAAATTCATGTTCCGGAAAATCTGCTCACCTGTCTTTTCTTCTTTCTTAACAGTCAGATGGCTCATCAGATGATCCAGTTTTCTGTTATTATCCTCGTTTGAAAAATAATCAGTCAGACTTCCGGCAATTACCGGTCCGATGGTATCAATAGAGCTGATCTCCTCTTTATCTGCATGACGGATCTTCTCCAGATCATCATCAAAATGCCTGCAGATCACTTTTGCATTGGCAAGGCCGATATTGGCGATTCCAAGGCTGTAGATCACCTTCGCAAGAGTAGTCTCCTTAGCTTTATCAAGGCTGGTCATCAGGTTCTCAAAGGATTTCTCCCCGAATCCGTCCATCTCCACGATCTCATCACGATGCTTTCCAATCTCAAAAATATCTCCGAAATCATGAATAAAGCCTCTTGCAATGAATTTCTCCAGTGTTGCTTCTGACAGTCCGTCAATGTTCATGGCATCCCTGCTTGCAAAAAGTGCAAAGGATTTGATCTTCTTTGCGGCACAGTCAGGATTTGTACAGTAAAGTGCCTCCACATCATTTACCTTCTGTATCTGCGTTCCATGGCCACATGCAGGGCAAGTATCCGGAATTTCCAGTTTACTGCTGCGTGTGAGGTTTTCTGCAATCTGCGGAATGATCATATTTGCTTTATATACAGTGATCGTATCCCCGATACCAAGCTGCAATTCTTTTAGAATGCTCACATTGTGTACGCTGGCACGGCTCACAGTGGTTCCCTCCAGCTCAACCGGTTCAAAAACAGCCACCGGATTGATCAGCCCTGTTCTTGACGGGCTCCATTCGATCTCCAGAAGATGGGTTTCTCTGATCTCATCTGCCCATTTGAATGCAAAAGCATTTCTGGGAAATTTCGCTGTTCTTCCAAGGGAATCTCCGTATGCAATATCATCATAAAGAGCAACCAGTCCGTCCGACGGAAAATCATTCTCAGTGATCGCAGTTGAAAAATATTCCATGGCTTCATCCAGCGTTGAAGCTGTGACTGTCCTGTATTCCACTACATCAAATCCCTGTTCTTTCAGCCATTCAAACTGCCGGGCTCTTGAATTATGGAAATCAACCCCGTCGGCGCTTACCAGCGTAAATGCGTAGAAACGCACATTCCTGCGGGCTGT
Source organism: Blautia sp. Marseille-P2398 (assembly GCF_964240315.1). Lineage (NCBI taxonomy): Bacteria > Bacillati > Bacillota > Clostridia > Lachnospirales > Lachnospiraceae > Blautia > Blautia sp. Marseille-P2398. The sequence goes on along the minus strand of NZ_CAXSTD010000008.1, from coordinate 185,599 downwards.
GATCTCATTGTTTAACTGGCGGACAGAACCGCTGCATAAGTTTCTCGGATTCTTGTATTTCGCATCAACGTCTTCTATGGATTCATTGATCCGTTCAAAGTCCGAATAGGTAATGATCGCTTCCCCACGCAACACCAGTCTTCCCTGATACGGGATTTTAAGAGGAACGTTCTTAAATACTCTGGCATTATTGGTGACAACCTCTCCTGTCACACCGTTTCCACGTGTAACTGCTTTGGCAAGTCCTCCATTCTCGTAGGTAAGAACGATCGTCAGTCCGTCCAGCTTCCATGACAGAAGCGTTTTGTGTTCCCCGATAAATTCCCTCAGAACTTCTCTGTCCTTAGTCTTGTCCAGAGACAGCATGGGGGATTCGTGTTCTTCTTTTGGAAGCTGGTCAACTGCCTCGTACCCTACGCTTACGGTTGGGCTGTTTGCCAGAACAGTGCCTGTCTCTTTCTCCAGAGCCTGAAGCTCGTCGTACATCTGATCGTACTCTCTGTTGCTTATGATCTCTGTATCCTGCTGGTAATACGCCTTTGCTGCCCTGTCCAGCTTTTGCACCAGCTCTTTCATTCGCATGATCGCTGCTGTTTCCATTCTGTTCTCCTGTTCTGATCACTGTTTCACTTGTGGAAGATTCCAGTAAATGGTTCAGTTCTTCCCATTCCTGTGCTGTGATCTCTCTGTATTCGCCTTCTCTGATCCCGTCCAGAGTCAGATTCATGATCCTGATCCTTTTCAGCTTCTGTACCTCATATCCCAGATACCGGCACATTCTGCGGATCTGCCGGTTCAATCCCTGTGTCAGAATGATCCGAAAACTGCATTCTCCTGTCTGCACCACTCTGCATGGTCTGGTCACCGTATCAAGAACAGGGACTCCCTTGCTCATCCTTCGGACAAATTCACTGTCCACCGGCTTATTCACTGTCACAAAATATTCTTTCTCATGATAGTTTCCGGCGCGCATGATCTTATTGACCAGATCTCCTTCATTTGTCAGAAGGAGAAGGCCCTGTGATTCTTTATCCAGTCTGCCCACAGGATAAACACGCAGAGGATAATCCAGATAATCTGTTACCGTCGTCTCATCAAACTGCTGTTTTGTACTGCACACGATCCCTCTGGGTTTGTTAAAAAGAAGCAGTACTTTTTTTTCATTTTTATGGACAGGTATATTGTCTGCATAGACCTCATCTTCCAGGCTGACTTTCTGACCGCTTTCTGCTTTTTTTCCGTTTACCGTAATCCTTCCCTCTTCGATCATCCGGTCGGCTTCCCGTCTGGAGCATATGCCTGCCTCGCTTAAATATTTGTTTATTCTGATTTTTTCGTCCATTGTTCTATTATATAATTTTTTGTACATCTTATCAACGGTGAAATTTTGATGGAATTTTTCTGGAATTTTTTTCAAAAGGGCAGGAATGGGGAATCGCCTTGTATTTTGTCAGATTTTATTGTATGATATCGAATGACAGGATATCTTTTTTGTCACTGATTTTATCAAAAAGGAGGCTTTCATGTCAGATCATTTACCACGTACAAACCGGTGGCTGATCGCACTTTCTGTTATTCTGTGTCTGATACTTGGAGGAATTTTCACCCGTTCTTCCGCTGTGACTTCACAGGCAGATGCCATCAGCGATACCGGAGCTTTCGTGTCAGAAGATCAGGATTCTGCGGAGTTTACTTCTGAGGAAACATTGACTGATAGCAATGATAATTTTACGGATTCTTCTTCCGGGAAACTGTTTGGACGCACTTCTTCAGATTCATCTGAAGCTTCTCCGGGCGGTCCTGCATTAAGAACTGATATCTCGCCTGAGGCATCAGAGGGCAGCTGGGCTTCCAGTGGAAGTAACTGGATGTTTCTGGTAGATGATAAGCCATACACAGGATGGTTCACAGATACAGATGGGAAACAGTACTATATGGATGAGACTGGTATTATGCAGACAGGCTGGACAGATATCGGAAAGAAGCGGTATTATTTTGATATGGATGGCATTCTGCAGACAGGGACTGTGATAATAGATAAGAAAACTTATGAACTGGATACAGATGGTTCTCTGAAAGATTATACACCAAAGAAAAAATCCTCGAAGAAGAAATCTTCAGGTAAGTCAGACACCTCTGACAAGTCCGGTACCTCTACGGCAAAGAAGTCGGTCGCCCTTACTTTTGATGATGGTCCCAGTTCTTTTACAGACCGTCTTCTGGACTGTCTGGAAGAAAATAATGCAAAGGCAACTTTCTTTATGGTGGGTACTGAGATTGCCAGTTTTCCGGACGAAGTAAAACGCATGAAAAAACTGGGCTGTGAACTTGGAAACCACACTTATGACCATAAGGATCTGGCGACTCTTTCTTCGGATGAGATCAGTTCAGAAATTGCAAGAGTGGATGAACAGCTTGTAAATCTTACAGGTGAGGGAGCTTCGGTGGTCCGCCCGCCATATGGATCTGTTAATGATACGGTAAAATCAACTGTGGGAACCCCGATGATTCTGTGGTCCATTGACACTCTGGACTGGAAAACGCAGGATGTGGAATCTACGGTTGAGGAAGTCATGAATAACGTAAAAGATGGTTCCATTATTCTGATGCACGATATCTTCAGCACCTCTGTAGATGCAGCCGAGATCCTAATCCCGCAGCTTATCGAAGAAGGCTATCAGCTTGTAACAGTGCACGAACTGGCTTCCCTGCATCAGACAGAATTATCGACAGGAGTTACATACGGTGAATTTAATCGAATCAAGTAAGTCCCTTGCGGAAGTTGCGAAAAGTAATAAGAACAGCAAAATCTCCGGCAGAAGCTGACAAAAACAATGTCAGAAAAACAGAACGTAAAAATACAGGCAGTTACCACAAAGATAACCGCCTGTATTTTTTACGTTCCATATTCAATTTTATTCGAGTAAATCCCCTCTGATGTATCCGGTCTGACCGTCGTAGTCGATCTGAACCCATTCACCATCAGTACCTGTCTTCTGAACCTGATCACCTGCTGAGATCACGCCAAGGATATCAGCATCTGTGCTGGCTTCTGCGCGTACATTACATTCCTCCGAAGCAGTAAGCATCGTGCCATCTTCTGCCTCTGTTGACACACCTGCTTCCTCCCCAAGACCATTCAGGAATTCTTCAAGAGACGGATCAGATTGCTGTGCCTGATCCAGTTCATTCTGCACCTTCTTTATAAGAGCTGAAACATCACTGTCTGATAACTGTTTTTCCATATATGCGGAAATCTCAGAATCCTGTAAAGCTCCGTTATTGATCACCCAGTTTCCTTCGCTGTTCTTATATACATAGAACTGAGTCAGTGCAGGGGCCTTGGTCTCAACGCCCTGACAGATATACGAGAAACAGGCGTAAACCACGTAAGAATCATCTGTCATACCTTTCTTCGTGTACACATCGCCTACTTCATACCCTTCGATATAATCTTTCAAATTTGTGACTTTTGACTCATCAGACGGTGTGAAATCATCTTCCAGAGTCTTCAGCGTTGCAATATCTTTTTCCCCCAGAGCCTGATAATAGCTCGTGATCAATGCAGTAACGTCTGCATCTGCTGTTTCCATGGGATTGGCGTCTTCTTTCTTCTCGTCAGACTCCCCTTCACTTATCGGAGAAGAAGGAACATTTCCCTGGTCTTCGGATGTGGTTTTCTGTTCATCTCCGGAATTCCCCTTATTACTTCCGGAACAGGCTCGAATGCCGCAAAACAGGACAACCACAATTATCAGAATAGCTCCACCCAGCATAAAATACCGGAGATTATCTGATAACCATTCTCTAAAATCATCCAAGTTCTTGTCCTCCTTATGAGTTACCGTTTGCTCCGTTCACTGCCGCCATACGATTTCTGACAGTTCCCGATTCTGATAACTCCTGTGATACAACGCACCGGAACTGTACATACGTCCCAGGCAGCACGCCTGAAGGGAATCGAACCCCCGCACATGGTACCGGAAACCACTGCTCTATCCACTGAGCTACAGGCGCGTATCTTGAAAATCAATCTTTTGAAACCTTTGTAAATACTGAAAAGTATTGATTTTACTGGCTTTAAAGCCACTTTATAAGAGATATTTAGTTGTCAAACTTGATACCTAGTCGTGTTAGTTTATACCCTTTTCACCCTATTAAATTTAATTCATAAGGGGGAAATAAGGGGGAATATTTCATTTTCCGCATTGATAAGGGGGAAATAATTATTGCTTCATCCTTATCCGTATGCTATAATTTACTTAACACATAATTCATATTATCATAATTTTGGAAAAAAGTAAAGTTTTTTATTTTGTAAGTAAAATTAGTGTAATTTTGTACAACGGAGGGATGTATATGGCAAGAAGGGAAAAAGGTTCAGGATCATGGGATACTGTAACAAAGAATGACATTACATACTATAGGTACCGTAAGAAATATGTTGGTATGACAAGCCGAAAAGAATTTGTAGGAAGGACAAAAGCTGACGTAAAACGCAAGATACAAGAATTTGAAGCTAAGAGTATGAGGGTTAACCAAAAAGATTATCGTAAGATGACTCTTGGGGAATGTATAGATAATATCCTGCAGACGTTGGAGCCGACTTTCAAGACAAATAACTATGCTACTCTTCAGTCTACAAATCGCTGCTATATTAAAACTAATCCGATTGCTGATGTCCAGATGGCTGCCATAGACAAGATTGTCATTCAAACATACTATACAAATATGTCGAAGAAATATTCTGAGAGCACTGTTAAAAAGACACGCACTCTTTTCAATATTGTTTTCGATTATCTTGTATCCTGTAACATCATCACAGAGAATCCTGCAAAAGGGATTAAGATGCCGCATAAGTCAAAATATGCAGTACAGAAGAAAGAGCACTCTTTCTTATCTTTAGAAGAAGCTGAGAAGTTTTATAAGACGGCTCTTATGAAAGCAGATTCTGCTTTGCCAGGCGTAAAGACAGGTGATTACATCTATGGACGTAATGCTAGGTTCTGTCTGTTAGTTCTTTATACTGGTATGCGTATAGGAGAAGCTTATGCTCTCACATGGAAAGATATAGATTTTAAGAATAATACCATTAACATAGATAAGACAATGGAGCGTATCAAAGTAGATAGCAAATATCAGTGGCTCATAGATACACCAAAGCGTCCTAAGTCAATCAGAGTTATTCCTCTGGCAAATCGTGCAAAGGAACAGCTGCTCTGGCTTAAAACTGTGTCTCCTGGACTGGAAGCATCCGGAGATGACCATATATTCGTAACTGAAAATAATATTCCACCATCACAGTCAACTCTTACCAGGACGCTTAAAGCGATCCTCAAGAGAGCCGGCATCGAATCTAATGGTTTCGGCCTACATGATCTTAGGCATTCGTTCGGATCTATGCTGCTGCAGAAAGGATGGGAACAGAACCAGCCTGTAGATATCAAGGTAATATCAGAGATACTTGGACATGAAGATGTTTCCACAACTTATAACATATATATGCATATCATGAATAAACATAAATCAGAAGTCATAAATTTACTTGATTAAAAATAAGGGAGTTATATCATTTCGATATAGCTCCCATTTTTTACTATAAAAATATTGTTTTACGTATATTATCAGATATCCATTTAAGATACTTTTCTTTAGGAATCCTGTATGTATTTCCTATTTTTATTTTAGGGAAAGAACTTAGTTGAATAAGCTGATATGTTTTGTTACGTCCTATTTTTAGATGTTTTTGTATATCTGTTGGAGTTAACATTTCATCCATTCCATACTCCTTTTGATTATATGAGCCATATTTAAAGGACTCCATGAATAGCCTTTATTTGAAATTACATAATCTACTTCATCCTTAATACCATCAAATTGACCCACATCAGATAGATTTCTCCTATAGGCTTCTTCTATGTCGTCACCACGTTCCAGAATTTTAATTAATCTATCCCTTCGAGGAACATCAATATAGAAAGATATAATATGCAAATCTTTGTTCTTCTTTAATTGTCTGAGCCCATGAGGAGTCAAGACAACTACTTTATCATCTGTACAGTCTTCTTTGGCTGTTCCATATTGCCAACCATTGTAAGAAGCATGTTCAGCAAAAAGATCTTTTTCTATCATATCATTAAATTGCTCTTCTGTAATAAAATGATATGTTTCTCCATCTACATCTTCTTTTCTCATAGGTCTAGTAGTATATGTAACTATTTTATTAAAACCTAAAGCAATAAGCTCTCTTTCAATAGAACTTTTACCTGATGCTGATTCTCCTACAAGTACTATCATGCGGCATTCTCCTTTGTATAAGTAATTAACTCCTTAGCATAAGGAAGAGTTAAAATCCAGTCACAAAACTGATGCCATTCAGTTAATTTATGAGACTTCCTCTGAAAATACATAGAACGAAGATTCTCATAATTCAAACTGAGAGTTCTTGTCTGAAGCCATCCATTAGGCAACCAACGTACTAAAGCTTTCCAATAGCGTTTGTCTTTAGTCTCAAGATATTTCTGTCTATAATGCTCACACTGATTAATAATAGCTGTTGGGTCTTCAATCTCTGAATCGAAATCGTCTGTTTCAAAACATTCTAAAGTAATAGGTGTACTAGCAAGTTTGTGCATTGTACTGGAACTATTAGCTACTGTTCCTACTTTATATGTATCGTACTCTTTCCACCAATAAAGCGGTGCGGTAATAGTAACAGCTACAGAAATCTGTCTTAAAAATTTTCTATGCTCTGGTCCGGCACTGATAAGTCTCTGACATAAATCCATATCGTTTGGGCCAATAATATAATCCATCATATCACAGTTATAATCTTCGTATACAAAAGGACAATGATCGCATTCTTTATCAATACAATTAGTACTATCACTCTTACTATGAGACATTAACGGCAGTCTCATTCCATAAAGTGCTTCTTCAAAGTTATATACATGTGTTCTTTCAAATTTCATAGTTAAACCCTCCACTTTTTAATAGCTTTATTAAAAATTTCTATATCTATTTCTGGACCCATAATATTTATGTCAATATCTTTTGGTAATCCAAAAGATAAGACTCCCAGAATAGACTTTAAATCAATAACATATCTTCCGAACTGTGCATCAATATCACAATTTTTAAATCTATTGGCAATACTGACAATTTCTGTAGCATCTGTCGAATCATTTAGTCGAATTTTCATCTTTATCCTTTCTTTTTGTTAAATAGTATGATATAGTGTAGATGGTTGTTCTATACACTTCACTTGTACACAACCAACACACATTTTTTTTAGAGGCACTCTATTCAGCGCCTCTATTTTTTATTTATCTGTACTTCCAAATCCACCATTACGAGTACCCTCAGTTTTATCATCTTCTGTAATTCCATAAGGTAAGAAAATCCCCTGACAGAAGCCATCACCTTTAGCTACTTTCATAGTTTTAACCCCTTCATTGGTAATTTTAACCATAATATGCCCTTCGTTATCTGAATAGAAATAATCACTGTCAATGATGCCAACTGTGTTCTCAAGTCTTATTCTATATTTAAAACCTAAACCACTTCTTGGAAACAACATTAGTACCCAATCATTGTTCATTCCGCAACGAATACCAGTTGGAATCTTAATTGTTTCTCCCGGCTCTAACACAAATGACAACGGTGAATAGAAGTCATAGCCAGCACTACCTTTAGTTGCTCTCTGAGGAAGTTCAATAGGGTAATATGCATCTTTAATTGTTTTATCAGTAATCATTGACGGCTTACTGAATGAATCTTTCCATGCTGTTTCAAACTGTTCATAAGATACTTTTTCAAATTTTGCAACTCTTTTTGCCATATTAATAATCTCCTTTGTGTATGTAATATTGTGATTCTTTTATTGATAAGTTCATGCTAAAAATGTAATTCTTCATCACTTAGTCTGATTTGAATATAAACATTTTTATTGTCTTTAGGAATAAATCCATATACATGAACTTTTTCATTTGGATCATCAAAACATAAAATATTAGTATTTTCATCTTCTGGTTTTAACAAGTCCATAGCAAATTTTCTTATTGCTCTTTTCTGTAAAATTCTTGATTTACTACGTAGATTATTAGCACACCATATCCATCCATAACCAATACCTTCAACATCTATCCAGCAACATATATCTGGACGACTCTCATCATCATACCAATACTCACATACTTCTATATTTTTATATCTTTTTATTGGTATTCTAATATCTTTCTTTTTAAGAATATAATATATATCATCAGATAAATTGAAGTCTTTTATTACTCCTTGCAATGTCATAAACTAATCTGACCTTTCATTTTATATTTTCTTTTAAATACTTAATATATTTGTCCCATTCACCTAATGAATGGATATATTCTTTAGTTTTTAAACATTTTTTCTTCATATCTTTTTTCAAATCAATTGTCCTATACTGCTTACTTTTTTGAAGTTTATTGGTCAAAAAAGCATCGGTCACCCTAGAGACTAACAAGTAATCCTTGTTGTCCATAGAATCCAAAATAGCATTGTATTCTGCTAAATCTTCCTCAGGAATAGGGTAATCACATTTGGGTAAGTTCTTAGTCGAGAAAGGACTAATATCTGATCCTGCAGTTGCAGGTTTAAGAAAAGATGCTATGTATTCTAACTTACGAGCATGGAACTTAAATTCTATTTCTTTATCATTTTCCATGATACTTCGTACAGTTCCTTCATCTTCAAGTGCTTTGTATAATTCTTCATAAGTCTTATATTCCGGCAACCCAATATCATTAGCTATAGCTTTTAAAATATTGTGTCCTCTTCCTATAGATGGGATATAAGCTACAAGAGTAGAAAAACCATAATGATATATTTGAGCGCCACCATAACACTTAATATAAATATCATCAAAACTTGAATCTATTCCTCCAGAATCATCTCTGGGATAATCATTGGTACTTTGATCTATTGCAGCTTTTAGTCTGTAAGTACCTTTATATTTCATTAGATATTTTGCCATTTAAAAACCTCTTTAGAATCAGTTCCTTTCTTAAATCCAAAGAACGGAACATCTTCTTTAAAAATATAATCATCATTAATATAGTAACATGGATGCTCTTTTGTCTTTATAAAGAAGCATTCCTCTTGCGTTAACTCACAACAGTTAAATAAATAACTTTCTCTGTAATAATCACAATTGAAACAATTCATTTTAGTTTTTTACTCCCTTTAACTCATTGACAATGGTAATAAAAACGCCCACAAGCACCATGGCGATTCTGTAATTTTCATACCTATTATTACTGCTACAGCAGTTGAAATCCATGCTATTGCTTTTGCAAATTCCATATCCTAATTCTCCTTCAATACCATAATTACTGCATCACAGATACCAATAATTCTTTGAAATTTTTCATCCTTCATACGAGCATTTGCGCTAGATATCTCATATCCATTTTTCGCAAGCTCTTTTATTTCAGACATCCATTCAACAACAATGTTACTACCAGATTTTTCTTTAAGCTGATTTTCAGCATACATTCTTTCTTTATCAATAACTTCTTTATCAATCATTGTTAATATTCCTCATAGTCAGTCTCATCACTGATATTTAATTTATGTTTCTCAGCTTCATGTACTTTATTCAATGCGACTTTTTTACTATCAAATACTACTTCTCCTACAGTATTAAATCCTAAGAGATACTCATGTTTATCTCTTTTATCCATACCTACAAAGTAGGTGTCTGTGACTGTACGAACAGTCAAATCACAGACATCATAGATACCTACTGTAGGGAAAATTCTTGTATAATAGAGCTTGTCACCTTTTTCTATTACTTTCATTAATCACATTTACTCCATCCACAATTCTTGCAAGTGTTACAGCCACCTTCAAAGACTAATTCTCCACCACACTGAGGACATTTCGCCTTAGAAACTGGTACAATTTTAGGTGTAATAACTTCTAATTCTTTTTCTTCAATATCTGAAAAACCTACTTCATCCATCATCTCTTCATACATTTCAAGAAGAGCATTTCCAATAGCTACAGGGCAACTGCTGCCTTTAGATGTATCGTGCTTAGTAGCTGTTCTAACCGCATATGATGGACAGGTACCAGAAGATTTTAACTGATCTACTATGGAATAAACATCAATTCCGCCTCTAGCTGCCAAAGAAATCATTCTCGAAAGTCCAATCATAAAATTATTACACCCACCGGAAGACCCTTTACTGAAATAAGTTTCAAGCAACTGGCCATTGTCTGGATCAAAGAAAGCTTCACAATGGAGTGTTCCACAACCTGTCCTAAGAGTTCTCTTTTTGCCAATGCAATTATCATCTGCTTTGATGATCATTCCTCTTTCTAATCTGTGAGGTTTTTCTACAATATCTTCTACATTCTCTTTAATAGTAAGAATACCTGCACGTTTACATCCATCTCTAAAGATAGTTACACCTTTTAATCCTGCATCCCATGCAGTCATGTATAATCCTTCCACCTGTTCAACTGTAAAATCATTTGGAACATTAACAGTAGAACTGATAGATGCATCAATGTGTGACTGCCAAATACTTTGCATATAGATTCTGTTCTTATAATCCAGTGTCTGAGCTGTTACAAAGTAATCTGGTAATTCAGAATCATCTTTTAATCCATGTTTATCCATATATTCTTTTACAATTGGAGTGTAGACTTTATAATATTCATCATGACCTTTAAGAGACTCTGTTTTTCTTGTATAGTAGTTTGCAAAAATAGGTTCAATACCACCAGACACACCAAGCATAGTTGAAAGAGATCCAGTTGGTGCAATTGTAAGTAACTGAGAGTTTCTAAGTCCAAATGATTCTACTAATTCTTTTGTTTCTCCTAATGCATTTTTACTATAAAACGCTGATTGTTCTACCGCTTCTGGTTTATATTTAGGATATACACCATATTCTTTTGCTAACACAGCAGATGTTTTAATTGCCATATCTGCCATAGTATGTCCAATCATGTCACATAAATCAATGGCTTCTGGACTACCATATTTAATTCCCAGTTTAATAAGCAAATCGGCAAGACCAAAGATTCCAAGTCCAATCTGTCTCCAATCATATACAGATTCTCTTTGTTCTTTTAATGGATGGAGTGGAAGTCCTTCATCTAATACTTCATTTAATGCAATAACAGACGATTTAACACAATGCTTAAAATTCTCAAAATCAAATCCTGTATCACATGCAAATTCAGCTAGGTTAATGCTACCAAGAAGGCATGAACCTCCCGCTGGCAAAGGTTCTTCTGCGCATGGATTTGTTCCTGCATATTCAAACTCATCATCACAACTAAGTAGATTCCAATTATTGATTCTATCCCAGAAAAGCATTCCAGGTTCAGCATAATCCCAGTTCATTTCACACATTTTATGAAACATTTCATATGCATCAATTTCTTTAGTGATGGTTTCTCCTGTTTCTAACCTAGTAAATGATAAAGTAAATGGAGTTTTATTCTTTACCGCAGCCATAAACTTGTCTGTAATTCTAATAGAAATATTAGCTTTTGTGACTCTATCAAGGTCTGATTTAATACCAATAAACTCTTCTAAGTCTGGATGCTCACATGAAAGACTAAGCATTAAAGCTCCTCTACGTCCCGCTTGCCCGATTAATCCAGTAACCATAGAATATAAGTCCATAAATGATACAGAACCAGTTGTTTCTTTAGCGGCATTATTGACCTTTGCACCTCTTGGAGATAATTTACTAATATCAACTCCACATCCACCACCATAGCTATATGTACGAGCAAGTTTTTTAGCGCAGTCAAAGATACTTTCAATATTGTCTTCTGGTGGTTCAATTACATAGCAATTACTGAGACTAATTTTACGTCCTTTATTCTCAAGACCTCTATTAGCAAGAATGCGACCTCCAAATAAGAACTTTTTCTCTTTAATTAAATTAGCAATTTCTGAATTTCCACCAGATACACGATTAATCCACTCATCAAAAGTTTCATTTTCATATCTGTATTTTCTTTCCCAAATGTCTTGTCCTAATTGATTCTCTGTTCCTAACCATTCCTGTACTGTCATACACATTCTCCTTAATCGTAATAATTAATAATATAATCAACAGCTTCTTCAAGAGTATCAAACACTACATCACAATCTTCAGGAAGCCATTCATATACATTCTGTTTCCCAAATCCAATAACAGGTATCCCTTTATCAACTGCATATTGTAATTCCTGTCCAGTTCCCACAGAATTTTCAGTATTATTAAGGTTTACTAAAATCAAATCACTATTGGCGATGAGATACTTTATATAGAAATTTTTTGTCTGCTTGGCTGTAATAGATTTAGAGCCATCTCTAGGAAAATACTCTGTTGGATCATATAAGTGATATGCAATAAGATCTAAATACTTTTGTGCTAAAATAAATCTCTCAAAAGCTTCATTCCTCCAAGATGTCCCTTCATCAACTAATCCTTTGCAAGCACCAGCTAAATAAATATTTAATCTTTTCATTTTATTCCTCCATCATATATTTAATAAACAAAGCTGCATCATCAGGGTCCTCACAATGCAATTCAAGAGTATCTAATAAAGTGTCCCCTGACTGTACCAAAGCAGTTAAAACAAATCTGCATAACTGACTGTTAAGGACAATATTGTCACCTTCCGGTGAGACAATATCTACTCTTCCTTTACATTTATCTACTACTTTAAAAAATGATTCAAAATCTTTAATTCTATTAATTTTCACTCTTGTCCTCCTTATCTCTCAAATCATCTTTTCTAAACATACTGCGTAATCAACTTTTCGTGAAATTTCATTGAATACTACATTCTCAGATACTTTGCCAACATACCAAAAATAAGGACTAATACCTTCGTTCATTTTTTCTGCTAATTTATCTGCTCTTTCCTGGTGCTCATATGCTATATTGCCATATTTAAGTTTCTCTGAATCCCATACAGTATTCCCTATCTTTGTTTTAAATGTTAAATATGATTCATACTCTTTAATATATTCTCTAACTACCGAAAGCATTTTAGGGATATTTTCTTCTAGCACTGGATCACCAATAAATTCCACTGGATACACGACAATGATGTTGATATGTGGCGGTTCCATACTAGCAACTTCTTTTACACAAAAGTTTTTGTCATCTAAAACTATTATTTTAGTTACCTCCCTTCTACTAATTCAAATTCTTCTTTAAATTCTTCGTCTGTATAGCAATTCCATGTATAATCTTCTAATCCTAAAACATACCACCGATTATAGAAGTAATATGTTCTATACCAACCGAGATGTTCAACAATACAATGCCTGTCATTATCTTCTTTGATAAATATATGTTCACCATCAATATTAGGCTCAAATATTTTCAAAACTTCTTCTCGATTTTGTTTTGTTAAATATATACACTCATATTGTTCTTTCCTCACACATTTCATTGTTATCTCCTATGAATAATTGAAAATCATTAGCTTCACAACAAGCTGCTTTATATAGAGTAGCCATAGAAAATACTTCTCCTGGCTGGAATCTATCTACTTCTTTGTATCTATAACAGGATTCTTTTTTAGGACAATCCACTAACTCTCCTGCACAGAAAGTAATATCGTGACTAAACGCCATAATACCCGCCTCCCATCGGTTCATTAATAAATTCATCTATTGATCTATAGTCTTTAAGCATAGCAATTGCTCTACATAAGATGCCTTCTATTTCACAATATTGAGCGCTATCAGCAATATCTGATAATCTATCAATCACCTGTGTAATTGTCATATTCTTATATGATGGCTCTTTGTATTCATCCATATTTATACCTCCTAAAAATCAAATTTCTTGTTACATAATTCATCTAAATCATCCATAAGATAAGTTTGTCTATGGATAATCTGTTCTTTAGTAATTGCGTATTGCAGAGCCTTAGTCTGAGCACATAGTATAAATTTTTTACTGGCTCTAGTAATCATGGTGTATAAGAGTTCTTTATTAAGCATAATAAACATTGAAAAGTCTATTCCTCCAATAACTGTATCAAACTGACTTCCTTGAGCTGAATGACAAGTTATTGCATATCCAAGCTCTATATAAGGAGCATGTGATTTAGGTACTTCTACATAGCCAATTCCTTGAAAATCTATCAGGATATAATCATCTTTTATATCTTTTATGATGCCTAAGTTTCCATTAAAGATATCTACAACTGAACCATCAGAATTAATTATCTGGTACTTATTCTGTTTGTTTATAACTTTATCTCCTACTTTTAATACCCATTGAACTACTCCACTTTTCATAATTTTGTATTGCTTTTTTGATTTGGGGTTGTATATCTGTTGAGCTATATGATTTAAAGAAGCTACTGAAGACACTCCTTGTTTACAAGGAACAATGATTTGCACATCCAGAATAGATTTAGCATGTTTGATTTCTTCTTTAAAATACTGCACTATATTATGATATGTATTAGATTTATCAGTATAGCAATTAAGAATCATGTCCTGAAGTTCACCTCTTGTTTCTTCTCCAGTCCACCCATCAGAAGTTAATTGTTTTCCTTGTCTCACTCGAATACTTTCAGTAATAATCGCTGATTTCTGAGCTTGTCTATGAATTTTATCAAGGAAAATTGAAGATATATATTTAGATTCAAGCATATCAGCAGCTACTGCACAGGAACCTATAGATTCTAGCTGCCCCACATCTCCAATAAAGATTACTTTTGTTCCAGTAGCACACGCTTTCAGTAATTGCTTAAAAAGATAACCATCAATCATAGACATTTCGTCCACTACAATAATGTCATAATCTAAAGGATCATACTCATAGTCAAATGGTGTTCTTGGATCTCCATATTTGAGTTTGAGTAACTTATGAATTGTTTGACTTTCTTTACCAGAAGCTTCACTAATTCTCGCCGCAGCTCTTCCGGCTAAAGCTACTGTTACACTTTTATAATCTTGCAGGATAGTAAGAATACCATCAATAATACTCGTCTTACCTGTTCCGCCGTAACCGGAGATACAGCATAACTGATTATCGAGAACCATTTTAATACCCTCAAGCTGTTGCTCTGTATAATCCCATCCTTGAGCTTTTTCTTTCTTTTTAATTATCTCTAGCCAGTTACTATACTTAAATTTATTAGGGGCATTTTTTAATCTTACTAAATGTTCAGCTATCGAATATTCTAAGTCATAATACCATTTCAATCCTATCTTAGTTTTTTCTTTATTCCATACAATCATTTGGGAATCTTGTAAATCATGTATCGCTTCAGCGATATTCAAATCAGGTACTTCTTCTCCTATTTTATCTATTAACTCTTGCATGATTTCTTCTGAATAACTAAATGATTTTCCATTCTCTCCTTGATTCCTTAGAAACATTTTAATACAAGTTTCAATCCGATCTATACCATAAGGATCAGCTCCATTCTGCAGTGCTATATCATCGGCTGTTTTCCAACCTATCCCTCTTATGATTGTCAAATCATATGGATGATTTTTTACTACATCAACGGCTTTATCTACATCTTCATGATAGTATTTAATAATCTTTTCTATCAATTTATCAGTAATAGAATATCTGGCTAAATCAATATAAGCTTTGTGTTTGTCATAAGTATCATTAAATTTCTCAATCCACTTAGTAGCTACGTTAGGGCCACATCCTTTAATTTTTGTAAGTTCTTTTACGTTCCCTTCTTTTAAAGCTAAGTAAGGATTATCTAAAGTCTCATACATTCTTTGTACATGTTTGGGGAATAGTTTGCAGAGAATATATTTTTGACCTCTAATATCAGTTTCAGCTAAATCATTATTCATAGAGCTTTCAAGAATACTAATTTGCTCTCCCCAGGTGGGGCTGTAGTCCATTTCACCTTTTATGTCGTAAACTTTTCCTATAATAGGCGTATGAATATTTCCTTTAATACAATATCTCATGCCTTTTGTAAGATTTCCTACAGTTATTTCTCTCACTGTTGCATAAAATATGCCCCAGTGAGTAGAATCATTATAGTATTTTTGCTCTTCTAAAAGACCTTTGAACTGTACCTGTTCAACTACAGTTTCTATTATCCTTCACCAACTTTCTTTCTATCTGTTTGAGCCAATATTGTTCCATCATTGTAAATTTCCTCAATTCTATTAGTTGTATGAGTATAAACAGTGTCTGGATATTTCATAATAACAAATTGATCTTCACGCCTATAACCACAAACAATGATTTTAGAACCTCTTTTAAACCAAGACTCTTCCAGAACTTTTTTCTTGCCTGCAGGTGTCTGCTCAGAAATTCTTTTATTATAATAACTATACTGACCTTTGTTATATTTACAGGTTACGACACCATGGTTAGTCAGCAACGACACCAAATGTTTATTATTATCAGAGTCTAAAACAGTTCCAGCTAATCGAAATATTTTATATTTAGGAAAATGTTTAATTTCTCCTCTAACTCTTCTTGTGGTATGCTCATACACTTCAGGAATCTCTGGGAGTGAATTATAATCAACCACTCCATACTTTGGCTCATTCAAATTCCACAACTCATGCCGATCCGGGTAATAGCTTAATGATTCCATATCCCATTGTTCTAATGATCCAGATGCATAAGATTCCATTGTTGAGTCAAGTTTTTTCTGGTTATATAATTGAAGTGTCTCAGGTAAAGCCATATAATCTTTCAATGGTTGGATAAGAGCATCCCATTCTTTATTAAAGAGCTTCTCTGAAATAATTACTCCATCCTCCTTTGTACCCACAATACATGTATTAAAGTGCTCCATCAAAAATTCTGTACCTCTTTCATCAAGAGCAAAATATCTGTCATGATATCCTTTTTTAGGTACCTTTTTTCCTTCATCTATTATATTTTTTAAAAAGAAACTCTCATGTAAAGCATACGCTTTGAAATTCTTGATTCTAATCATTGTTTCCATCTCTTTTGGGAAGATGTCATATTCTAATGCTGAGTTAAACTGCTGCATAGTCAGCTTATCTATAGGTGTAAATACATTACGAGAAAGAAACTTTTTCATTGTTTCCATGCGATCTGGAGAATCAAGTTCATTGAAACAACCAGCTTTAATTAGAATAATCATTTTAGCAGTACCAATAATCTTAGTGTCTACCATACGTTTACAGAAATCTTCAAATGAACTATAAGGCTGATGCTCTACAATGGCACGAGCTATATCATCACCTATTCCACAAAGTCCTTTAAAAGAGAAAATAATACGATTGTTCTTTTCATCTGGGACAAAGGAAAACTTTGCTTCATTGATAAGAGGTCTGTCTACTATGATTGAACGCTGCTTAAAATTGGCTATTGCTTTCGCAATTTTCCCATATTGAGTGGACTTATTATCATCAAGCTCTTCGTTGGCTCCGGCATTGATAATTAAACATGCTGTATTCCAATAGATAATTGGATAGTGATATCCTAAATTCAACTCTTGCAAACCAATACAGGAATAAGGGAAAGTGTGGTTTTTAGAAAATGAATCGGTGTACCGCTACTTTCGTAGTATTTGTTCGGACTAGACTATCTCTTGAGTGACTGTATTAAATAAATCTTTGTCCACATATTCCCATTTAAACCCGCCAGCTGAGTCTCTATTCCCTCTACATACTTCTCCTATATTTTATTGAGGAATGTTTGTAATCTCACCAGCAATTTTTATACTTCGAAAAATACTCAAAATATTATTTTCATCATCAAGCAATGCTACAGGTCTTAGTGCTTTTTCAACTGACTTTTTCTGATTTAATGCTGTTGATATTTTCCGTTTTTTACTATCTTTATTAATCAAACCTGTACGAGAGGCATGAAGCATATTTTCTTTTCTGTCAACCCATTCCAAATTTCCGTCTTCATAATTATTTTCTTTGGTCCCTGCAAAATTGAAATCTTTCCTATGTCCATCTTTATGATTTACTTCCGGTAAATTTCGAGGATTCGGCAAAAAAGCTTTTGCTACAACCCTATGAGTCAAATCTCTTTCTGTTCCAAAACTTACTCTCGTATATCCGTTATTTGCTTTATGAGGATGAAATATTTTTTCAGTATAATGCTTGGTTCTTCCTAAACTATCTGTAATATCTCGTTCTAATCTTTTAATGTCTCCATAATTGGATACTTGATATTTTCCTTCCCATCCTTCAATATCCTTCCATTCTTCCATCGTAACCTCCAGAGCACAGTCACCCTATCCTTGCGCTTCCCAATGTGCTAATCTCATCAGTACTAATAGTCGTTACACCCGATTTAACTTGGCACGGTATTGGCATTATCAGCGTCCACCGTTAGCCCGTAAAAAGTACGGACACCGTTTTTGCATACGTTCACAAGGTTTTACTTGAGCCGTATTCAACCCAAGCTGCTTTCCTATAACTTCTTTCCAGATATAGTTCAGCAGATTCTCTGAAGTTCCAATCTCTTTGCCATGTTCAAAGAACATCTTTTTCATAGCTTCCTGCAGTTTTTCATCTTTTTTAGCAATACCTTTTCTTAACTTATTACTCTGTGTAACATTGAATCCTGAAATATGATCATCCATAGAAATTTCCATTACAATTTCCTGTGTATCTCCTACTCCATATACAGGTAATAGATATTTCTCTAATATTTTTATTTCACTTTCTGTCAAACGGTACTCATCTCTCATGCATTTGTACCATTCATTAATATCATTCTTATACCTAATATAAGTGTCAATGGGCTGTTCAGCGCCTTCTCCTGATACCATAAGTCTCATAATTGAGTTCGCAGTTGCAAGCTCTACTAAGGAATGGGGTTTGATTCGTTTAGCTGCCTGAAGCCCAACTGCAGTATCAAACTGAAAGAGATCTGTCACATCATTCTTTGCAACCATATCCCACATTTCTTTAGTATCATAATCAAGTACATCTGGATGTAAATATTTATTATATGTAGCTCTCAGTGATCCTTGCCATTTCATATATCCCGCATCAATTAGCAAATTCATACAAGTTCTAATCTTATCTAATGCCTGAATGGTTAAGAAATCCATTTTAAGACCAGAACAATAATCAGAATCTTTCATATTAAATTGAGTGATATAAATACCGTTTGGAGCTTTCATCCTAGCATTGTGAGCCAAAAAATCTTCATTAAACAAATATACTGCTGAAGCATGTATACTTCTTCCACATATAAGCCCTTCAATAGTCATAGCTGTTTCTAAAAGTTTGTCGTATTTTTTGACTTCATTTGCAAATTCAGTTTGTCTCTGACGTTCTTTCTCTTCGTTCCCATAAAGACAATCATGTAAACTCCAAGTTTGACCTCTGGTAACAGGGATAAGATTAGATAAATACTGAGTGATATCTGAATCTAAGCCTAATCCTCTACCAGCAGTAATAATAGCTGATTTACTACCTTCTGTTTTAAAAGTACTACAATTAAGTACTTTTCTTTCACCTCTGCGACGTTTCACAGCTTCAATGATTTTTAGTCTTCTATCTTGCTGTGTGTCGATATCTACGTCACTGAGTTCAACTTTTTCATGGGAAATATGTCTCCAATGAGGCAGTCCCCACTGTAAAGGATTCATTTGAGTAATGCCAATGAGATACATTGTAAACATTCCTGTTACTGAACCTCTGGCTACACCCACTAAAGAATCTCCTTCTTCCCACATAATATTAACCAACTCAAGTGTTGATATATAATAGGAAGAAATACTTGTACCAAGCTTTTCAGTAACAAGCCACATTTCTTTTAATTCAACTTCAATTCTATCTAAAGTCTCAAAAAATTTTACTTTACCGAAAGTAGTATAAGGAATCTTTTCATAATATCCATCTTCTATCAGTTTTAATAAATATCTATCATAAACATTATCACTATGAGCGAATTTAGATATGTATTCATAGCGATCATAATAATTGCCAAAGAAATCACTTAACTCAAAATCAGGGATGTCAGCTCCAGGAACAATAGTTGGACAATACAAATCATACTCTTCAACCTTCTCACCAATCTCCAGAGAACACTTCAATGCATCTTCCACTTCTTCATACCCAAGATAATCCATCCTCTGATGAATTTGCTCATTGGTCATCATCCAAGTTGATTCATAGAAATCACCTAACTCTCTTTCTTCATCATCGCGACTATTAAGATAAGCAGCATGAATTTCTCTATCCTCTTGTTTCAAATAGTGAACATCACAGGCAATAGTAGCTTTTATTCCTAATTGATGCTTTAATTTTACAATCTCTCGATTCAACTTTATCTGTTCTTCTGACAGTCCCGGTTGCATTTCCAAGTAAAAATCTTTACCAAATAACTGCTGGTTCCAGAGAAGAAAATCCATATAATTTTCTCCTGCTAATAGAGACTTGCCTAATTCTCCTCCTAAACATGCTGTCGTTGAAATCAGATGTCCAGGATTAGATTTAACCACATGTTCCAGATCACTTTTCAATGTAGGAACACGTTCCATCCTTCCTGTATAAAAACTGTTATCCCATGCTAATGAACTAAGTTCTCTTAACTGCTTATGCCCTATTTCATCTTTAGCCAGAAGAATATAATGATAAAATGGAGAATCACAAGACTTCTTTCCATCTTCTGATATATTTAATTTGTCAACTAAATATATTTCATTACCAAGTATTCCTTTGAAATCTTCCGGCAGTTCACCGGAAGACTTCATGGATTTAATTGTTTGAATAAATCTCACATGACCAGATACAGACTCATGATCAGTGATAGCAACTCCTGAAAGTCCAAGAGATGTAGCTTGTTTTATTAATTGAGGTACTTTTACGATGCAGTCCAACATACGAAGCTGACTAAATTCTGTATGCGCATGTGTCTCTATTCTCACTAGAACACCAACTTTCTCTTAGTTTCTTTCTTTATTCCTTGTCTATAAGGATTAAGCACTGCAAATGATTTTTTCTCAGGTGTCCATAAGCTATGATACTGGCATAGACCAGAAAACTTAGGATCAGCATTTGGGGAAGTGCTGTGGAATGGACACCAGTAGCATAATGGAGTTGGTTTGGGAGGATACTCGCCTTTAATTTCCATTTCATCCATTTCATTTAACACCTTGTCCAGTTTCTTAATTCCTCTGTTAAGATAGCCTTTGGTACATACACCTTCATCAGCTCCTTGAATAGCATCTATAAGAATAAAATCATACACATGGTCTGTTGCAGGCTGTCCGTATAAATGAATACATGCCAGATCATAAATTACGTGTTGCATAGGTGTTTTTATATCTGCATCTCTAAACACGGCCTTTGAGGATTTATAGTCAGTAATCCTTAGCTGTTCTTTTGCATTCTTATCCACTCTATCAATAAAACCATGTATAATAACTCTGTCGTCATATACAAATTCAAATCTCTGTTCTACTGCTACGGGAGTCCACTCTTTACTATCAATCCTAGATGGCAATACTTTGTTATAAAAGATATCCATCTTTTCTGAATAGTTCATACCTGACTTACTATCAGCAGTAAAAAACTCATCAAAATATTTCTTTTTGAGGTCTTTTATACCGAGAATGTGATTATCCGACTTCTCATCAGTCTCTAAATAGCCCTCTTCTGTAATGCTTTTAAGATAGTCATAATCTACTGTCTTACCTTCCATTATCATTCTTCCTTTAAGCTCTAATGCCTTATGTAAAATAGAACCAATTTCCATAGGAAGAGACGATTTCTTTGAAAAGTTTTTGTCTACATATTTTAATTTGTGACTCAGTGGACAATGATCAAAGTTACTCTCTTTACTGTAGGAGAGATAAGGCAGCCCCTTATCCTCCTCAGTTACTTGTCGGATTTTCTGACTGATTTCAGTCAATTAATGCCTTTCTATACATAATACGTTCCCTCCAACGTGATATCTTCCATAGTTATTTCTACTTTGTTGTCAAGCAGTTTTAATAATGTTTCTTTGCCTTTATCTGTAGGCGCATCCTTATAATCTAATACCCCATCTTTATCCCATAAGATTGATACTTTACAATATGGAATAATCGGACGTATTTTCTTAAATAATTTATTTTTGTACAGCTCACCGTCCCATCCATATGGATCCTTATATTCCTTGTCAAAACCAAGAATTAATTCTTCTATCTTCAAATAATCGAGTAGCAATTTGATTTGTTCATCTGAAATTTCACTGCCACATACAGCTAAAGAAAAGTCATCATCACCAAAATACGAATGATTTTGCATAACTCCTTTCTCAGACTCAAGTAGTAAACATTTCCTACAAGTCTTAATCTTATTCTGGTTAATATGAATACCATAAAGATTATGTGATAACTTGTGGCTTAGAAATTTTCCTTCTATATTAAGAGGTACATATTTTCCAATGTTCTCTACGTCTTCTTCATCGAGATATCTTCCTCTTATACCAATAAGATTTTGATGTCTATCTCTATGAGGAATAACTATTTGATTTGTATTACCCCAATAAGATATTTCAAATGTAGATAACGTCTCTCTGGAAATATGGTCGTTTAAAAACACTTCATGAGGAGTATATTCAAACATTTCTAACACATGCTCATCTATAGGTTCACAGTCTATAATGTCTGTAGATTTGTTTTTTCCAAACTTCTTGAGCCACGACATATCACATATATGTTTTGGTCTCTCAATATGTTCAACAGCTTTCATATCTATTTGATTAGCAATATAAGATACCGCCTGATACCAAGTATAAGTAATCCCTTGTACTCTTTTAGCTCTGATTACTAATTCAAAAATAGAGAATGATTCGCTACATGAGGTGTAGCAATGAAATGTTCTTCCAGAATACTGATCTGTAGGTTCATGATAGTAATAAAGCTTATAACTATCGCCACCATGACAGATTGTTTGAAAGATAAGATTCCCAGATGAGTCTGTTCTATATCCTTTTGATCCTAAATCGGTAACTATCTTGATTACCTGTTCCTTTGTAAGAGCCTTTAATATTGCATTTTTATCATAGTAAGGCATCAGTACACCTAAAAATCAAATGGCATTGATCCTAATAAAGTACTCGTAGCTTCTTGTTGCTCATCATCAGTAATCTGGATATCATCAAGGCTCTCAGAATGTTCCTCAATTACTTTCTCAATTTGAGCTACAGCCACTTCAGTTTCAATCAAGTTATAATAGTTATCTGTGATAAATAAATCTTTGGTTCTTCCAGTAGAGAGGTCAGCATATTGCCATAAGCGGATTTTTGTCAGCTTTCCTCTTCGTACTTTATATATGTGTCTTACAAGGTTCGGTATCGGTACTCCATACATATTGTGCATAAGTTTCTTTACACACTCTAACTCTGCACTTGTTGGCCTCAGTGAAATTTCACCTAAGTCAATTCTATCTGCTAGAGATTTTGCACCTCTTAACATTGTTTCGTCTTTAATCTGACTATCTTTGTATGTACCATTTAACTGAGTCATTGTTAGAATAAAGATATCCAATTTCATAGCCAAATTCTTAAGAGTGTCCATGAATAAGAACAAAGTCTGATCTTCTCTCAATTTCATTCCTTTACTCATAGAAGCAACTTCAGCAATTAATTTAGCTGACATATGTATATAATCGAATACGAAATAATGACATCCTTTTTCTCTCTTATAAGTTTTAATGATATTTGATATATCTTCTATACCAAAATCATTAATAATTTCTATATATAAAGGATAAGTAGCAATATATTCAATAGCTTTATCTACTCGTTCTTCCTCATCTCCTTCATAGTCTCCATCAAGAATCTTGTTCTCTGGTACTCCGGAAACGTATGCCATAATGATAGTCTGTACTTCGTCTTCCTCTAACTCAGTAGAGATGAATAGAGATGGTTCCTCACACCCAGTGTAAATCCATTCTTTTTTATCTGTATCATAGAAATAAGGGATTGAAATATTACAGATATCTGCCAATGCAGTCCTTGTCTTTCCTCCACCAGAATCAGCAGAACGAAGATAGACCTTTTTAAGTCTCGCCCCTCTAGCAATAGTAGTCATCATAGGGCTCTGTAAAGGTATTCCAAACTCTGGTTCTTCTTTCAATCTTTCTTTCAGTTCTTTCATTCCCTTACCGGCAAGCTGACCCCTTCTCGAAGAATCCATTCCATAGAGCATTTTTGCTTTCGTAATGAGCAGATCCTCTTCTTCCAGAATCATATCATTTATTGAAGTTGCATCTAATTTAGCTGCTTGCTGTTCTTGTCTGCTAGGCTCAATGATTGTTTGATCATAGATGTTCCTTATGTCTACTCCACATGAATCCCAATATCTTAAAAGACTAAATTTTTTCAAGCGTTCCAGGTAGTAACTAAAATTTTCCAATTCAGCCAAACGAATGGCATCGTCACAATAATCAATTCCTTGATTATCGTTGAAAATTTTATATTGTTTCTCATATCTTGAAAGAAAACTATCTATAGCAAATGTATCTATAATCTCTACCCCTTGGTTGTAGAGGTTATACACACATGAAAATAATATTGCGTAAAATTGTTCTTCTTCAAAGTCATACTGTGTAAGTGTGTATTCTTCCAAAAGGGAAGGTTTCTTCATAATACATCCTAAACATTGAAGAGTGGCGTGTTTGTCAATTAACATATTCACTCCCCTATTTTGCTTATATCAATCAAATCTACATTTTTCTTTTTAGGCGATACTTTTATATGCTTCTTTTTATAAATCTTATCCAAATCTACTTTTGAAGGTTCTATACTGTCTAGCTGTGCATAAAATGCCTGAGCTTGGTCATAATACCAAGGAATTAATCCAACAATGTCACTATCTTCATCTTTCCTGGCTTCTAATCCAACTATAGAAAAACAATATTCTAAAGTCTGTTCCATTCCTTCCCAAGTAAATCCTTCATACATTTTTTTGTATTTATAAGCCATTGCTGAACTTTTCGCTGTGCATTTACCCTGTATTTGCTCCACTTTACTAAAGAATTTTTCTGCTGCCTGGGCTTCACTTTCTGGAACTGCTTCAGGGATTTTAGGGAGAGCACTTTGTTTCAGTGCTCTCTCATACTGTTCCCTTTGCTTTTTCGTCAGCTTATCATTGTCAATCTTTTCTTTTTCTTTCTTGATTTTTTTATCAAGACAAGATTTATGATAGTATCTGGTTTTTATATGAATAGCTTTCGAAGCAAGTACATTTTTATGACATACCGGGCAAATGTACATTGCCCTTGGCATTACGCCACTCCTAATTCAGCACAAGCATCCTTAATGTCTTCGAGAATAATGCTCATTGCCTCAGTCTGCTTTTTAGTACACTGAGATACTTTCTTCCCAACACCAAGAGTCTGCTCTACAATATCTGTCAATGTTTCCATATGATCTGAGGCAGCCAGTTTACCTCCCCAAAGGGCAATCTCTTCCTGAAGCTGTTCAAAGGACATTGTTTCTTTTTCTTCATACATAGACTGCTGTTCATCATAGGATACTGATTTAATACCGTCAGCTTCTTCCTGTTTAGTGATTGCATCAGAAATTGCTTTCTCTAAATTATCTGCTGTAAACTCTTCAATTTTAGTTACCATGAAATCATATCTTGAACGAGCGAAGAACTTATCTGTCTGCGCAAAATAAGCAGAAGATTTAATTACATGTCCATCTTCATCTACGCCATTTGGTTCAAGGTAAGCCACTACGTCACAATTATCTACAATTGGTTTAATACAGCGCTTGTCTCCCTTAGGCTGAATAAAGCCATCTTTTTCGTCTGCATGCGCAACGAATACCACTGTATACCCGGAAGTTACTAATTTCTGAATCTGTTCCCAATAAATACGTTCATAAATCTGATAAAGATTTACTTTGCTGTTTTCATTGGCTCCAAGAGAAATGCATCCTCCACCATATGTGTCACATATGAATTTCTGGCAAAACAGAGAGGAAGCATATACTTCATCAATAACAATAGTGGAATAAATCTCTTTAGCTCTTTCTACTGTTTTAGGATCAGTAAGTTCTTTGATGTATTTAGTGAACATTCTCCAGTTGTTAATCATTTTATGTTTAACTCCTGCCTGAGCGCCTAAACCATTCTCACACATGAAGAACAAAGCATTCTTCATCTTTGCGCAATTATAAGTTTTTCCCGTATTGTTTGTGCCATAAAGCATAATTACTTTTCCTTCAAGACCATGTGCTACAACGCTTACTTCTGGTTCAAAAATACTATCTGTCATATGTAATCTCCTTTAATTTTACTATTTATATTTTTACAAACTTGTTTACAGATTAAAAGTTAGGAAGTTTTGGTCTAGCTTTAGTTGTTGCGGCAGAAGTTGCTGTCTCTGGCTGTTTAGCTTTTGCTTTCTCTTCCTCTAAGCGAACTTCTCTATCAGTAATTGCCTGAGAAATTGCACCAATGTCATATGGTTCTGGAGTTGGTGTTTCACTATCCTCGCCGTAAGCATCAGAAGCATTTGTAATAATCATCTCATTTTTATAGATAGTTTTCTTCTCAAATCTTGGTTTACCAATTTTTACAGGAATTTCTTTTGTGATTTCTGCACGACTATTTACAATATCACCATAGAACTTAACAGTCTGATTTGGTGCATAATCATCTAAAATTGCTTCTGCAATTCCATCTTCTGCTGGAGCATATAAGGTCATTGGCTCAATTCCTGCGTATGTAGGCATCCATCCTTTTACGATAGCTCGGCCTGTTTCTTCACCTTTATTCTCACCAGATGTATAAAGTTCTGGAGTAATAGAAGCAATTGCCATTTCTACTTCAAACCAAGCACGAGGCTCGAATTTCTCTGGGGCTCCATCATAACGCTTAAAAATCATTGTCTGATAAGAAATACCTACATGTACCTGTTTATCTTTTCCAACGTAAGAACGAGGTCTGATTTGACCATCTGTAACAGTTACTCTTGTAGCTGCGTCTTTACCAACTTTAGCAATAGACTGATATTCTCTCATTACAGTTTCAATGCCTGCATAATAGCCATTATCTGTGCCGTCATTCTTTTTCTCATTGATATACACTCTAAATGTTACAAAGTTAATGTCTCCTGTCTGTACTGTAATGTCACCGCTAATAACTTTTTTACCATCTCTTACTGACTCTTCCAGTGTGTTTTCGCTTACAATACCAACTACTTCTACTTTTGTGTCTGCCTGTCTTAAATTTGTTTTTTCACTCATGAATATTGTCTCCTCTTATAAATAATATTGTTTGGTATATTGATAAGCGTTCATGATTGAACGACTTATTCACTAAATCTCATGCTAACTCTATCTAAATATTCTTCATCTGACGGGTTAGCGAATCTAATAACTGTATATATGCCTTTGCATTCTGGACATCTATTATTTTTTCTTTCATTCCATTCAAACACTGAAGCACAACGAGTGCACTGGCATAATGTTGTTCGTGTTTCCATCTCATTCCTCCTCTTCAAAGATGCTTCCGCTAATGCCTAAAGCTTCAGCAAGTAGTGTTTTCAGAGGTTCTGATGGATTCTGATCATTCAACCATCCTAAATAACTATCTGGAATTTCAGAGAGTGGTTCTCCCTTATGTTTGCCGAATGGCATAAGATATGTTTCTGGTGTAGGTTTGAATTCTTTCATCAGTTCATCTACTTCAGTTTCATCAAAAGATACTGTTAAATCTTTTCTTGATGCTAAATAATCTGCTAAGTGAACTATCATCTGACCTTTTGTTTCTGGTAATGGCAGCTCATCTTTACTTCTTTTATCTGTGTTCCATTCACCCATATGTGAGGCGCAACAGTCTGCAATATAATCCAATTCTTCATCCGGCAACCATTCAAATCCTTTATAGGATTTTATTCTCTCAGCTATAAGTAACGGGTGTTTAAAAAGAGTATATTGACTGCCATTACGCCCAAGTTTTTCATCATCATGGTTCATAATAGCTGTTCGTAGCATATCTCTTTCTCTTGATGTAAACTGACTCTTGATACAATCAATTGACAGCATATGATTTAAGAATCTAGTTGCTCCTTTTACATGTTTAGCAAGTCCCATAAAACCAACTGTATAATCAGGGTGATACTTGTTAGTACTTGAAGCAGACACTTGCCAGAAATATGTAGGCGCAGTATCTAGTAATTCAATACAAAATTCCTGAATATCATCATTTTCAAATACTTCTAATTCTTCCTTAAAAAATCTCTCTGCTAATGTCATACAGTTTCCTCCTCAATAATTTCTTGTGCCTCTTCCATATCCGGTGTATCAGAGGAATCTTTTATCAATCCTTCAAGGACCTTGAAAGTGAAATTCTTGTGTTTATAAGCCTTAAAGCTACTTCTATTATCAATTCTTACAACTACACCTTCTCTAACATGTGTCGCCCCTATTGGATCAGGCCCATCATAGTATTTTTCTACACGCTCCATAAGATCTTCTTTAGTAGTAAACAGGAATTTATCAAATTCAGGTACATGTTTAACTCCTAAACGATCACACCAATTCTTTACTTCTTCCCATGGAATCTCTGTAAGAATCCCATCTTCATTGGTCATAGTCATTCTATAAACATAAATATCAGAAGTACCAGGAGTACACCCATAAGAGAACACTGTTTCATCACCGTAAAGCTTCTTAACTTCTTTATCTTTAATTTTAGTGTTGGAACAGGTTCCCATAATGGTCTGCTCTGTACCATCAACCCACCCTACGATTTCATAAAACACTTCCATTCCTTTTGGCAGTTTGTCAATAAAGTAGTCATGATATTTCTGTCTAAATTTATCATTCCCATAGTAACCGCCTTCAAATGTATTGAGTACAACTCTTCTTGTTCCAGTAACTATTTTCCATTCTTTGATAACAGGAGCCGGTCTACAAAAAAGTTTCTGTAGTAGAGTCTTTTTCTTAGTAGTTACTTCTATTGCATTTGCTGTTCGACCAGATGTGCCATGCATTTTCAAAGTAATGTAACAAGTATCTCCTGGTTTAAAGGCATTTAAGTTATATGCTAACTGTTCTGTATCAGCATGTTCTTTAAAATAAGGAAATTTGTTTTTTAAATTTGGAGTTTTTACTTTCGGACCATTGTTAGATTTTTTATGATTTGATCTTGGAATATATTTTTTACAGATAACTGTCCCATCAAGTACAGTAATTTGATCTCCTAAAGATAATTTATTTATATCAGTCCATTTACTAAGAGATTCTACTGGTAAAACCAATCCTTCTGATTTTTCACCTCGCAGTCTCATAGCTTTAATGTTTCGTTTTACAGGATCAAGATATCCACCTGTAGTTGTTCCATCTTCATTTTTAATACGCAGTAAATTGTTTTCTTTTGCAAATTCTTCTCCTAGCTGACCATCAACCGGGAAAAATACAACTTTCTGCCCTTCGTAATAACTTAAATCAACAATAACCGTATTTCCAAAAACGGTACCAAGCTGGAGCCTATCAGCATTGCTGTGTTTACGAAGTTGCTTAAGCTCAGTAATGTAAGCACAATACATTAAGTATTGAATACCTCTTTCTCACTCATAATTCTCTTGCACAGATCAATTACATCTGTGTTGCCTCCTTTTATTTCATTATATATTTTAGTAACACCATAAAGTTTTCCTATATGAAATCCTTTGTTATATGTATCAGTAATTTTCTTTTTCATCTTTTTTCTAGTTATAAACACGTAGCTCCTCCTGTTATTTCTTCTAAAGTTCTAGGAGTATAATTCAGCAGCATTGCTCCGACATTATACATTTTACATGGTGTATTATATAGATTTTCCATTTCATACTTTGTTCTTTGCATCATATTATTTTCAAAACCTGTATGTACATGTCCATATAAATGGTACCAACCATAGTAATGATTCTTAAAACAAGGAATCGGATAATGACAAAGAATAATACTCTCTTTTGGATTAAGGTATAGTTCTTTATAATCAACTATTTCTACAAATAAATTCTGTAAATCTTTGTTTTTCAGAATCTTATTATCATGATTTCCTTTTATTAAATGAATCCTACCATTTAACTGGCTGTAATACTCCAATGTTTTAGTTGAACCATACCAACTAATATCTCCTAAAAGATAAACATCATCATCTAAGCCAACTACTGAATTCCAATTATTTTTAATAGTTTCATCGTTCTCTTCTATTGTCTTAAATGGTCTAGCATCGAATGCCAATGCATTTGTGTGACCAATATGTAAGTCTGAAATATAATAATTCATAAGCTACTCACCACAACACTAAGTATATCAATAATGCCAACAATTAGTAATATTATATAAAATCTTGTTCCATGTATCCCTATTGATGAGCAATAGGCTCCTAGAATACCCCAACATAGAATATTCAAAATTGATAAAAATGTTTTCATAGCTCACCTATCCAATCTTCATAAATATTATCTGCGTGTGTTTCGATGTCCTCATGCAATGTTTCTTCTGGGTAATCAATAAGAGATTCTATTACATAAGAATCCATAACTAAACTTGATACTTTACTGTCTGACAACTGATATTTTGTTTTTAATGTATCTTTCAAAGCTTCAATATAAGTTTTGGCACTTTTCGTAAGTTTTAATGTATCCGTCATCGTTCTACTCCTGTAATTTTCGTGCTGAATAATAAATTTCTTTATATTTCATAACTGCATCATACACTTCATCTGGAATTATATTTTTATATTGTTTGACGACAATTTCTATAATTTTCTTTTTAGCAATGTTATATGAATTACTTGCTTCCTCTTCTGACTCGAAACGTCCCAAATAAATTTTTTCTCCATTAACTCCATTGCAACTTGCTATATATGCTCCGGACTTTATTTTTTGTACTCCTAAAGCATAATTACCTCTATCATTTTTTCTATCTAGCACAATTGTATTTAATCTATGGGGTAATAACAAACAGGTGTCGGGACTATATATTTTATTTCCAATAACTTTTATATCTTTGTCCAATTCAAGTGAGTCGTCCTTTGATAAGATATATTTATGTTCGCTGTACCATTTTGCAAAATTTTGATAATTTTTCCATTCGTCGCATACATAGCAATCAATATAATTTTGATTTTTAATATATTTATCGCTATAACATCTTGTTAACATAGATCCCCATTTTGTATATTCTTCTGTATGAGAAACACCAACTTTAGTTTTAAAAGGGCCATAACCTCTATAACCAACACCTAAATAAGTGGGAATATTATAGTTTATAATATTTCCTTTTTTGAAATATTGATAATAAGTGTGTCTCACAATAATTCCATCTTCGAATTGGATATCAATATCGTGGACATTTTTATATCTAATAATTTGCATCTTTAATCCTTGTTTATTAATATTTTCTTCTCCGGTTCGGTCTATTTTTTGCATAGTTAATTCACCCTTATAATCTGTTCATACAAACAAATATCCTTATCAGAAACTGCAAGATTTTGATGATAATGTCCAAAAATATTTTTTCTATAATCAACATTACACCTTATTTCTTCCAAATAATCAGTTAGCTTATCCGGTTTATATAATCCATGTGATAATAATGCTGCTGTAGAAGAAGCTGTACAATGTGTCAGGATAAAATCTACCTTATTATTATGTTCTGCCAGGTTCTTTATTCCCTCATCCATCTCTTCTTGATTTGGCATTTCTCGCTCCCACCATGAAATGTGATTGATGCGGTACATTTTATCCGGATCATCCCTCCATTCTTTTACTCTTGGATCGTCAATCTCTAATACTCCATCTGAAATATCATGACTGGCAGCTCCGCCAAAAGTAAAAAATTTTAAATCGTCTATATCAAATACTTGTCCTCTCATAAGATGAATTATAGATGGCTTAATAAAATGCACCTTGCCACCATGCCATTCTTCTACCGGATAAGAATCTAATATATCGTAACATTCATGATTACCATCAATAAAAAGTGTTGTAAAACGCCTCTCCTCAAGCCAATTCAGATACCACCTTTGCTGAGGTGAATCTCTCCATATCCCAAAATCTCCAAGAACAATTACATAGTCATCTTTAGTCATCTCTCTTTGCTCCGGGAACGAGTCCATATTTAATCTATGGATCCAATCCCCATGTGTATCACCTGTGATCCAAATTACTTCCACCACCTCCAACAATATGTAGCGATTGAAAATCCTATAAGAATCATGAAATATGCTACAGGTATCGCAAAAAACATTTTCATAATTGAAATCAATAAAATACACAAATCTAATTTTTTATCTGCAATCATGTTTAATATTCTTACTACTGGCAAAAGCATTAACTTCCAACCACTACATATAGCTCCAATTACTCCACATATAGCAGAAATCCATCCCATGGTTTGCTTAATCACTTAATTCCTCCTAAACTATCAATCCATTGTTTTACCTTGCCATTATCGTATGTTTTTGTAATCAATACGGCAGACACTGTTTGCCCTATTCTTCCATGATATTTACGATATGTACTTTCATCATTAAGTGAATATTCAGTTCCGTTATAATTTACCGTAATTTCATATTCAGCATAATCAGTTCGAAATTGCGGAACATGATTAACCATACCTGTAAAACGGGTTTCTTTAGGTTTATAATATTCATTTACAACTGTGACCTTCACGCTTTCCTCTTTTTTATCAATGCATTTAGCGCAACCAGTTAATGTTGAAATACTTATCAATAAAACTCCTAAAATACTTAATACTTTCTTTTTCATAAACTCTCTCCTACATTTGTAGTTAAGGTCCAATCTTTCTGAGTTCCATAAGGATAAGAAGTTCCATAAGGATAAGAACCATATGTTATAGTATTATCCTCAGTAGTTTCAGTTCTGGTCGTCTCCTCAATAAGATGGCCTTCTTTATCATATTTCTTAGTAGTTTCCGTAATCGTAGTTTTTACCATTGTCTCCTCCTTTATATTGACAAACCACCTCACCTAAAGTACAATACTATTGATCCCAGGTCTGTACCGGGTGAGGATCTTCTGAATGGGTAATGTGATATGGGATTGTATCACACATTGTTTTTGAAGGAGGTGTTGCCTATGGCAGCAGATATCATAACTATACTTACTTGCTTTGGGCCGACATTACAATTCGTAGTTGTTAACGTTATCTTCACCTTACGCAGCCACCTCTTTATTACTGACGCAAAATCCCTACGCTACCGTCAGTGTGGTATATGTCCACAGTTCTCACTATACGTTACCCTCATTATTAATTATTTATTTTCAACAGTTGCTACATTGCCTGATGTTAATTCTCCTGCGTCAACAATTGTTGCAGCATTTCCACCTTGTACCTTCGGCACATCACCATTCCACTTATCAATCTTCTGTTTCTCAATAAGTTCTGGAGTAAGTGACTCAGCGATCTTTTTATTTGCTTCTGCTTCAGCATCCGCTTTAATTCTTGTAGCTTCAGCTTTACCTTCCGCAGTGATTTTCGCCTGTTCAGCTTCAATAGCGGCTTTCTCTTTATCCTGCTCCGCTGCGATGAGAGCAACTTCCTTATCTTTATCTGCCTGTACCTTTGCAGTCTTAGCTTCAATATTTGCAAGTTCCAGTTCCTGCTGTGCATTTACTTTCTTCTGAATAGCAGCCTGAGTTTCATCATCTGTAGAAATTGAAGTAAAGTTTACAGTATCAATGATGATTCCATATGGCTCAAATTTCTTTTTCAGATATGTATCAAGAGCTTCGTTCAGTTCCTGACGCTTATCACCAAATACATCTGTAACTGGATACTTAGCAGTTACTTCCTGTGTCCATGCTTTCATTTTTGGCTTAATAAAAGTATTCTTTACACTTTCGCCAGACTGACCTTTAAATCTTGTAAATACATCAGCAACTTGATCCTGGTCGAATTTATATGAGAATTCAAGATCTACAAGAAGTTGCTTTCCATCAGCGGTAGGCGTTTTAAAACTCTCATCCTTTGGTGAATCACCTTTATCTTCTGATGTAAGATATGACTGCTCAATACCAATTGAATACAAAGATGTTTTTACTGTGGGTGAAATTAAATGCCATCCCTGTGAAAGAGTGTCGTTTGAAATTCCACCATTCATCTTGTATTCTACGGCTACATAACCTGCTGGTACTCTTACGCTACACTTTGCTACGCAAATTAATCCTGCTACAATAATTACTGCTAATCCAATACTACCTAAAAATCCTTTTTTCATTAATCTTTCTTCTCCTTGTTTTGATCTTCTCTATTTATTCCATCTGCTGCATCTTTCCAGATCCTATGTAAGAATCTCCCAAATGGATAAAACAGTGCAGATAATAGAAACCATAAAATTACTGCTCCAACCAATACTAAAAATACAAATACTGGATTCATACTCTCTCCTTTATAATTCAATACCTTCCATAACAGCCCTAGCTTCTAAGATAGCTAAATAGCTTGCCATAGCATCAATCTGAATATTATAAGTACTTCTTGGGCATGTTGGTTCGAAACTAAGAGTTCCATTGTCCCATTTAAAAAGCATAGACTGTAAACCTCTGAATCTAAGCATTAACTGGTAATATTCAGCTTTGAATCTCTCTTTATAATCTGGGTTAACCATCATTTCTGTTGTTTCTTTTAATGTTTTTACCATGTTATTTGTCTCCTTTATATTCTTTAATATCATTTATAAATGTCCAAGTGAAAAAGACTACCAGCATTAAACTAAGTAAATTTTTATAAGTAATAAGGTCTACCAATGATACTGCTATAAAAATAGCATCAAGAATGATAAAAAATATGTTAAGTTTCATTTAATTCATCTCTCACTCTCATAAGTATCTTCCCAAGCCTATTTTCTCCAACTCCATCTACAGTTCCCCAAATAGCATCTCCCCAAGTATTACCCTCTTCCAAATGTTCATCTCCTGTGGCAAGTAATTTTTCCTTAAGGTCTGGATTCTGAGTGAATTTAGCCAGTACGATTTCATACATTACTTTATCTTTCACTTCTTCCCAATCTGATCTTAAATCAATCTTTCTACCTGCTGCCTTTGCCTCTGATGGGCTAGCTTGAGAAAATAACTGGAATTTTAGTCTACGATTTTTTGTTTTCTGTGCTTGAAAAGCTGCTTCATTATTTGTATAGTCCCATCCGTTATAACTTACCGGTGCCATATAAAAGTTACTTAAAAAGTAATAATCTCCAGTAAAACTATTAATCATTCTTTCTCCTTCCCTAATAATCACTACAAGTTACTGTTAAACTTACGAATCCATCATTTTGTTCAAAAGATGCCATAAGCTCATCTTTTACCAATTCTTCTACTATATCTCTGTCAGTTATTTTTGTTCCAATTAATTCAGGATCAGTCAAGTTGTATTCAGCTTCTACAGTGATCACTCTTTTTGTTGGTATCAAAATTTCTTTCTCACATGCATCATCAATTGGTTTATTTAATATTCTTTTTCCTCTTTGCGTAATACCACCTCCATATTTTATTTCATTGTTTAACCTCCTTAAGTGTAGGTGAGGAATTGAACCTCACCTTAACCTTTTGTTACTACACTTATTTTCTCTTCCCTACAAAGAATCCAATTAAGAAACAGACTAATAGACATACCACAAACACGCCTATATTTAACACTATCATTTTATTTGCCTTTCTTTGCTTTCAGTTCCTGCAACTTTTTATCAATTTCATCATCTTTCATTTTCTTATCCAGACGCTGTTTCTGCACAATAGCAGAACTTTCATAAACGATCCTAGCTCCATCAGCAGCTTCTTTTTGCTTTTTAACTCCGTCACGTACTTTCTCTAACATCTTTTCCTCTTCACTAGAAGATACTCCCGGTGTTACATTAAAAGCTTTTGATGCCTGAGCTGTTTCCAGAGTTAAAACTGCACTTTCTTTTTCTGCTTTTAAATCATTAAGTTGTTGCTGTAATACTTCTACTTTTTCTTTCTGTACGTCAGCATTCTCTTTCCATTCTTTTAATGTATTTTTGATAAAATCAATTTTATCATTCAGTTCCTGTTGTTCTTTTAAGTAGACTTTTGCCGCTTCGTCATCTCCTCGATCCACACAAGCATTTACATTTACATCTGCTTTCATGGCATCTTTCTTCAAATGGAACAGGTCATCTTCATAATTGGAAATCTTACCAAGCATCTGCTGATATCTTACATTTTCCTGCTGAAGTTCATCTTCTTTCTTTTCAATAGCAGCATTATAATATGCTTTAGCTCCCTCAGGGGTGGCTGCATCTTTCTGAATTGCTTCATTCGCCGTGCCTGATGCTCTTATCCTTACCCTCTTTCCAATTTTGCTATTAAAAAAGAAGCAAAATCCTACGAGTATTAAAATAACAATTACAACAATTGCTCCAGCTGTAATATTCATTAGTCTCTCCCTTCATCAATATCAAGCCCAAAGTTTTTAAACAGTTCTGTCATACCTCCCACATAACCAGAACCTAATGCCTGGAATTTGAATCCATCTCCGTAACGGTATAATTTACCCATTTCTACTGCATTCAATTTTTCAAAGTTTTCATTCTCAGACAGATCATATTCATACTTATCACCATCTGGATTGTCGTAATCACAAATTGTCATAACTGCATTGGAGACCATTCCAAAATTCTGCATACGCTGTAAGGCCCTAAAAATTGTTAAGCAGATAGTAAATTCTGTTTTATCTTTCGGGAAAGTATCAGCATGCACAATGAAATATTCGTCATAATGCTTTCCATTGAAAATCATTCCCTGAGAATCGTCACCAGTTTTATTGTCTCCTGAATAGTCTACCCAGGGATATGCAGAACCATCTTCATAGGTTTTATAGTTTACTAAATCTTCTGGGTATACTACTTTGCGACTTGAATCTGTTAAAAATCCATTGATATCAAAGTCAATGTCTGCTTCACCAGCATAACGGTTCTGATCCCAATTGACTCCAATGAAGAAGTTCTTAATACCTGTACCATCCTCTTTTACCATACTAATTTTCTGGTTTTTACTCATGTTGATTACTGCCATATCTCTTTATCTCCTTTTTATTTATTATTCAGCCAGTCTTTATACTGACGAAGAATCTCTGTATATAACTGTTCATCAGACATTTTATTCATGTCTTTTACTGCTGTAAAACCGGTGTTGTCATGTTTTCTACCTTTCATATTGTCAAGGGATTTTAAATAACCAAAATCTTCATCCCCAATTCCTATGAACTGTACAAAGATGTTGTACTCTGAAAGCTCTTTAATAACTGCATTGGTGGCAGAAGTGTCACTGTTCTCACCATCTGTAATAAAGATGATAAATGCTGGAATCTCACTTGGCTCGATATCTTTATAATATGTAACCATTTCTTTCAATACAGGAGCATAATTAGTACCACCCATATACATATGAGCTTTTTTCATAACATTTTTAACATAACTACTATAATTATCAGCGTTAGCAGCTTTTAAGCGCTCCGCTCCATTTGAGAACAACCAACTCTCAAGTTCTCCATTATCGTCAAATCTTAGAGCAATAGGCAACAAACGAGAAATGGTTTCCTGTACAGATCCATTATCATACAGCCAATCCATACTTCCTGAATAATCCATTGCAAGAGCTACTCTAGCCGTATGTTTTGTCATATCAATCTTGCTTCCCTTAGACATATCAATAAGTACTTTGCCAAGATTTTCATTGTGCTTAGACATATCAATTGTCTGTAACTTTTCTTCATATACAGGTTGCTGAGTTACAGCAGAAGATAACTCTACTGCTGCTTCCTCATCTTTTTTTCCGAATAATTTTCCCAAAAATCCCATTTTAGTTACTTCCTTTCTTACAAATTGCTTTTCTAATCCAATCTACAGGCACAACCATAAATGCTGTCACAAGAACTATAATCCACTGTTTAACGTCCATTGGAGTTGTCTGTACTAGATTTCCTACAAAGTTACACAAAACTACAGCCATTGCAAAAATACCCAATGCGATATACACAAATAATTTGTTATTTTTAATTCCTTTGAAAAGATTCATGCTATCTGTTCTAATAGTGAATCCATTAAATACTGCCATTAAACACAATAAAGCGAATCTCGCTGTCATAGCCGAAAGTTTTGTTGTAAACATATTTCCAACTGGACCAAATGTAATTACACCAAATAAAGCAATAAATACAATTGAACTTAATGCAATTCTCCCTTTCGCTCCACGGATAAATAATCCGGATCCTTTCATGATAGGCTCTTCATTCATATATTCCTCTTTTGGCGGTTCTCCACCAAAGCTTAATGAGTTAAGTGAATCCATGATGATATTTACAATAAGGATCTGAACTGCTGCTAATAGAGCAGAGCCACCAGAAATAATTGGAAATACCATACTTAAGATCAACAACGAAATATTGATAGGTAGCTGGAATTCAAGGAACATCATAATGTTATGCATAAATGTTCTACCAAGTTCGACTGCCTTTACCACACTTGCAAAATTATTGTCTGTCAAAACAATATCTGCTGCTTCTTTTGCCACATCAGACCCATCCTGCATTCCAAAGCCTACATCTGCTTTCTTTAGCGCAGGAGCATCGTTCACACCGTCACCGGTCATTGCCACAGACATTCCAATTTCTTGCGCTAATGTTACAAGACGAAGCTTCGTATTCGGTGAGCATCTGGAAATTACTCTTAACTGTGGAATAATTTCTTTTACTTTTACATCTGACATTGCCTCAAACTCATCATTGGTAACTGCTAAATCTCCAGGCTTATAAATGCCAGCTTCCATAGCAACAGCCTTAGCAGTCTCCATGCAATCACCAGTAATTTCAATTACCTGAATTCCAGCTTTGTGAGCAATTTTTACTGCTTCTGGAACTTCATTCCTAACCGGGTCAACAACTCCAATGACTCCAAGGAGATTCATTTCATCGGGGAGACCATCATCAGTTTTATCTGAGATAGTCAACGCAATACATCTCATTGCCTTCTCTGTTAATCCCTTAATATGGCTCTTTAAAGCTTTTCTTTTTTCTTCTGTCAGCTCAGTTACAATGCCATCATTGTCAAGATAGAATTTACACTTCTCAATTAATTTCTCTGGTGCGCCTTTATAAACAGTAAAATCATTTGCTCCATTATTTAAAGTAACTGCAGAGAATTTATTTTCACTACTAAATGGAACACGTTTCTTCATGATAGCTTTATTCTGTATTTTTTGTGCGTCTTCAGGAGAAAGCATATCAAGCACTGCTCGATCAATTGAATTGCCACCAGTGATATTCCCATTAGAATCAAACACTGCACTATTATTCATACAAATGTTTAAATCAATTAGCTCGTTGAGCGAACTTTCCTTATTAAAAATATCCTGACAGTTACCGTTAATCATAACTGTAGAAGTCATTTCACCTGTTGTGAGAGTTCCTGTCTTATCCGTACAAATTAAATTAACATACGCCAATTCAGGAATTTTACCAGTATTCTTCGCAAGAATATTGAATTTTTCCATTGTCGATACATTCTGTTTAGTTACAAGTTTTACAATGAGTGGCAGACCTTCCGGTACAGCCGCAACAATAATTGTCAATGCATTTGAGACATTCTGTGCTACCTTCTGAATACTTTCAAGAATACTTCCTGAGAAATACTGACTTAAGCTTCCAGCATTTAAGATACCTGTAATTGTCATAATTACAAATGCTAATGCTGCCGCAATTGTTCCCCATTTTGAAATAAAATCACACAAATGATCCAGAGCAATATCAAGAGCTGTCTTAGGAGGCTCTAAAGTCTGCATTTTGACAAGAGTATCACCATTAACTGTATTAACACCGACATCTGTAACAATCATTTTTCCTTCACCAGACATGATAACTGTTCCTGCAAAGAGAGAACACTGATCCGTATATGCAGTAGTTGATGTTGTTTTAACATGCTTATAATTAGCACTAGGAATTTTTCTACATTCTTTTGTCTCTCCATTGATAGCGGCGTTATTAACAGAAATTTCTCCATCAACAATAAATCCATCTGCAAAAATCTCTTGTCCAGTTCTCAATAGAACTAAATCACCTACTACCAGATCATCTTTATTAATTGTCTGTACGTTTCCATCTCGGACAACATCACAATATCTAACTGCCGTTTTTGCTCTTAGCTCTGCTGCAGATTTCTGTACGCCTAGACCTGTCTTAATAGCAATTCCAGTAACAATAGCTAAAACCACTATAATCATTACAGGTTCAGAAAGAGACATTACTCCCATAGCGCCTAAAACCAACTGAAACAAAGCAATTATTATTAGAATCATAGTAATTGGTTCAGTTAATGCTTCCTTAGCAAAATGATACCATTTTTTCAATTCAGGTTCCGGAAGCTTATTACTTCCATATGTAGTCCTACTAACCTCTACTTCGCTACTTTTTAATCCATTAAAATTCATTCTTAAATCTCTCCTAATACAATTCTTTCATTGACAGACATTACAAATTCTTCTATAGCTTTATAATTTGGTTTATCAGGCAATGAGGTATTCTTTGAATCATACTCAAGTCTTTTCTCTAACTCGTTTACCATTTCAAAAAAATCTGGGATAGGCTGACTGTTTGCATCCAAATATTCTCCATTACGTAGAGCCATAAGAAGCTCATGATCATCTTCTCTATATGTAATAATTTTGCCTTTTTCAAGAATATCAAAACACATAAGATACAATCTCACTAAATGGCACATATGCTTTCCTAACTTATTATGTTCTATGGCATGCTTATTTCTCTTCCCAATTTTGGAATAATCCCTAACAATGTTTTTCATTTCGGCCCACATCCCCTGATAATCATTCAAAGGGTAATGCTTCAACTGGATATCCATAAATACTTCTGTTTCATAATCTTCCTGAATACCTTTATCTACATAAAGCTTTATTGCATCTTCTGGAAAATTGAAATACTTTTCAGGGAAAGTATAAAAA
Organism: Blautia sp. Marseille-P2398; assembly: GCF_964240315.1. Classification (NCBI taxonomy): domain Bacteria; kingdom Bacillati; phylum Bacillota; class Clostridia; order Lachnospirales; family Lachnospiraceae; genus Blautia; species Blautia sp. Marseille-P2398. The sequence goes on along the minus strand of NZ_CAXSTD010000008.1, from coordinate 144,667 downwards.
GCATTCATAATACTATTAAGAACATGCTGCATTCTTTCTTCTTGTCCCAATTTCCTGGCAGATTTATTATCGAGCCTTCTTAGCTGGCTTGTAGCATAGCCTCCAAAAGAATAGATCGCTTTCTTAGATAAAAACATTTCAGCATTATCAAGAAGTTCTTGACCAATTGGATGAATATAAAGATAATGTTCTGGCTTCAATCCTATCAGCTCAATTGTGTTTGGGTTGCAGTTTGACAATAGAGTTATCAATTTATTAAAAGAATAGATTGTTGTATCTGTTGTTTCTTCCGTTACCTGATCAAAATTATGTGTAGGAATCAGGATTTCTTCTCTTTTATTTAAAGCACAACCCCTAATATCCAGATCGGAGTTTTCTGTATCTGTACCATAAGCATGAGACCCACCTAAGCCTAATAGAATTATGTTACTCCCCAGGTGCTCGTTCGCTCTTAAGAAATCATAGTGTTCACTTTTCAACAATTTTTTGATTTTCTCTATTTTCATCAATTTCTCCTGTTGAATAATAATAATTTACTATATCGTCTAAGTTCCTTATCTCTTTTTCTAACTCTGCACACTTTTTCTTGCTATCACATGTCCATAACTGTTTTCGTAGCTTCGTTGCAACCTCAGATACCTTTTCTGCTTCTTCTGTTTTATCAATGGTTTCTATGACATCAACTTCAATTGGTTCTCCGCAAAATGGACAGAATTTAAGAGGGTAATAATAGTCTTCAGGCCATGTATCTTCCCAGTCTTGGACTTCTTCGCTTATGTAAAAGAAAATTCCAAAAGTTTCATCAGTTTTATAGTCACAACCATGGCATTCTATAGTTTCACAAGTTCTACATAAGTAGTTATCAGGATATTCATTAGAAATAACTATCCTAGGATTCTCTTCCAATGCTTTGCAACAGAATTTAGGTTTATAATATTTATAAGATGTGCTCCTATCTACAATTATTTGCTTTGCTTTTATTTTCATGTTTACTCCTCAGATAATCTGTAAGTTTTCATCACCAATAAGCCATGCAGAATCTAAAATAAAATTTTCATATGGATCCCCGTTTTCACTCCAGAATTCATCTGATCCAACTTCCCAATCACCTAATGTTCCATCATTAAAGTTACCGTATAAATAATCTGCTGTGTGTTCTAAAAACGCATCCACAGCCTTATCATAATCTTCTTTTCTTATTGACTCTTCTACATCCGGCTCAAGATCAATCCATTTATGCTGTTCAATCAAAAAAGATTTAGCGTTGTCTCTTACTTTCAACAGTGAATTTTTAATGTCTGCTAATGTTGCATCTTTCTTTTTTGCAATGATATAACTTGAAGACGAACTATTAGTAACAAATCCTCTTCTTATTTTCATTAACCATCTCTCCCTTCTCCTTCAGCAACTTCTATATCAGCAAATCCATTTACTTCCGTAATAGCATCTATTGCTTCATTCATAGAGAAATCATAATCATATACAGCATCACCCCATTCATCATAATAAGCATCGTTCCTGTCCTCAATTACGATATATTCTCCATCAGGGTGCTTTTCTAAAATGTCATCAACCCCATAAATGACCGCTCCGCACCAACTAGCACCAAGCTCACCAGACCAGTTTTTTTCATCATTTACACCAGTAACATCTAATACATCAAGATTGAACTGATCAATTATCTTCTGAGCTTTTTCTTTGTCAGCAATCCTTGCAAAGCAAATAATGAAACTGCTAGAGCTTGAATTAGTAACAAATCCTTTCCGTATTTTCATGAGCCCTCCTTTCTAGTGGCTCTCGCCACTAGATTTCTTATTCCACTTAGGTTTATCAGTTTTCATTTTATTTACATGTTTAGAAAAAGCAAGTGACTTCTTAGACTGCTTCATCCCATGTTTAACCATTCTAGTATGTTTCTTTCCGTTTTTATCTACTTTTGTCTCATACTCTTTGTTCCAGGAATTCTTTGATCTCATATTACATGTCCTCCATTGAATAAATTACTTTTTCTAAGCTTCTTTTTGATTTGAAACACTTCTTAAGCAAACACCACATAATGGCTTTTTCAGTATCATCTTCGTCTTCCCAATCATTTAAGACTACAGAAGTCTGTGTTCCATCTTTGAACCCTACAGTAGTTCTAATTTTTCCTGTAGCAATATCTTTTGTTCTTCCTACAAATGTGATATCATCTTTCGAAAGTGTTTTACAAACCTGTTTATCAGTTTTATTTTTAGGTACAATATATACATCAATGCCTAAAGCATCTTTAATCTGACGCTCACAGCTTCTAAGCTCTTCTCCAATAGTATGCTCTTTTTCTTTTTTCGCTACTGCTTTTTCAAGTGCTTTTAAAATCTCATCTGGTGACATATTCATATCTGTTTTCTCCTCTTTATAATTAAAATACTGCATTGGTTTCAGTTTAAACTCATTCTTCTCATGTAAACGATCAATCCGTCTTTTTACTTCTGGATCGTCACACACTCCTGTACGGATGTATTTATCTAATACTGCATAGGTGAATCCAAAGTTATCTTCGTCTGATTTACCACATAAACCATCCGACGGGGTCTTCTCTACATAATTTTTAGGCAATCCTAAATAATGCCCGATTCTTTTTACCTCTCCCTTTGTAAACTGTGCCAATGGAGCAAAATCTCCAGCTGCGTCACCATATCTAGTGGAGTATCCGATGTAATCCTCAGAAAGATTACATGTATTAACCACTCTTCCATTGTGTGACTGTGACACCCCGTATAGGGTGGTCATTCTTAGTCTAGGAGCGAGATTAATTAATGTCTGATCTGTTACATTAAATGCAGCATCAATTTGATCAATAATATCATCATAAGCTGATCCAATATTAATAGTAAGATAATCAATGTTTAATACATGCTGGCAAATGTCATATGCCACATCAATATCATCCTGTTTATAGTTCGGCATGATTACTCCGAGAACTTTGTCAGCTCCAACGGCTTCCACACATAGCTCAGCAGCTACTAAAGAGTCAACGCCACCGGAAATACCTACTATGAGATTACATCCAGGACCATTCTCTTCTCTCCAATCTCTAATCCACTGAATACAATCATTTGTTGCTTTTTCTACATTAAACATTCTGCTCCTCCAATTTCCACAGTTCTACTTCAAAACTACTTAATTCTTCTTCTATAATCTTATAAACCACTTCCCAGTCTGCTCCTCCTCTTCCGCAGCCTATTTTATATGGGAGTGCAATGGTTGTCTTGTGAGGTCTGTTATCAGCATCAAACCAATAAACAGGTATTTGTTGTCGAATAAAATTTAATCCTTCTCGAAAAGCTTTAACATCAGTATACTGTTTTCCATCATATCCATACTTGTCTTGTGCAAATAAGGACAATATCTCTTGATTTTTCCTTCTGATAAAGTACTCGTCATATGTTCCAAGAAGTAATTCTGGATTAAACTCACGTAATTTACAGACGTTTCTATAATGTATATAAATACCTTCGTCATAATCTCTTAATGCTTTAGCGACTCCAGTATTCATTTCTCCTTGGCAATTAACTTGATGAATTATATAATCGGTCTGTGCATCTACAATGTTACCTTCAATAATTTTAATCATAAATCTTTTCCTATAAATCCTGAAATGTAAACTTCTCGCCACAGGAGCAAATCACTTCTCCAATAGTTCCAATGCTTGTGGGAACAAATTGATATGTATATCTCCCGCCACAACATCCGCCAGCTCTCAATCTCTGTTCCATAGTTTTCAAACCATGTTTCTCAGCGTCATGTTTTAACTGCCACTCTTTGATTTTCTCCTCTTCTTCTTTAGAAATTGGAAATCCTCTATGTAAATCATCTTTTGCTTTTTCCAACTCTGTTTTCATTCTCTGCATTTCAGAATCTTTATAATGCTCATCTTTGAGCTTCTTGTTTTCTTCTCCTAAGTATTTAATTCGTTTTTCATAAGTATCTACTTTATCAATAATCCCCTGACAAAGATCTGAAACTGAATCAGTAAAATAACTCATTTTTAATACCTCCCTATATCTACTCCATAAATGATGAAACATGTACAGTTACAAAATCGCTATGTGCACGAATATAATCCAAAGTTTTAACTGTATCTTCTACAATTGCAATCTGAGATGGCTTAAGTCCGAGCTTTTGTTGCAGCGTTTGAAGCACAGTAAGTTTTTCTGTCTTTTCTAAAGTGAAATAGATATTATCATCTGGCAGATCATAATTGTCTTTTATAAAAGCTCTTTTACCAGGAATTTCATTTAAAGGACTCTTTGAACAGGTATATACTTTATTCACGCCTTTCTTCTGAATAAACTCCTGTATTAATTTGATCGGACGCACATCTTTATACGGATTCTCACCGGAAGCTACAAGTCTGTCCCATTCATCGTCAGTCATACTATGACTTAATTCAGAAAACTCATACGGAGCAAGTACTCCATCTACATCCATTACTACAATCACATCATCTTTTAATAAATAATCTGTAATTTTACTCATCTTTGTTTCTTCCGTTTAATCTGTCTCTGATTTCTTTAAATATTTCTGTATGATATATTTCACCGTCTTTAAATACAGTTTTTAATGCCCCATCATAAACAAAGCTGTCATATCCATCTCTGCACCTTAATTCTCCATTTTCATCGTAATATACATGACAACATCCTTTATGAGATTTCTTTAAATGGCTTACATCTGTCTTTGGATCTTTGTAAATCATAATCGGTTGTCCGTTAACTTCTCCAAATGTAGCTTTCATAGCAATGCCGAACATATCTCTGGTTACAACGACCATACGTCCATCAGGTTCTACAACTGCCGAGAAACAAAAAGCCCCAACTCCAAATACAATGTTGTTTGCAGCGAATCCTTTCTTCTCAAGTTCTTCCCATACCTTTTTTACATTGTTAAGAGTACAGCCATCACCATAGATAATTCCAATATGAGGGTCCAGTACTTTGTAACCTTTGCTATTTACTGATCCTTCAAATGTATTCCAGAGTTTTTCGATAGTCTTAACTGAAATCTCTACCATATCACCAGAATCCGGACGAACCAAGAGCTTACCATTGTGCTGCATAATTTCTTTTTTGCAAGCTGGAAGAATATTGTCAATCATGTTCCAGTAATCATATGTATCAGATACCATGCTGAAAGATGCATTCGGATATAATTCTGTAAGTAGTCTTTTCACAAATGTAATTTCGTCTCCGTCCACAGCATAATTTGAAGCCATGACCGCATGTTCGGTAGAAATCGCACCAATTCCAATATGACTCACGCTACAGTCATTGAAATAATATTTGTCCAAATAATCAATTGCCGGGATCGTACTTGTCTTATCAAAGGATAATAGCCAAGCAACGGAGCATCTCTCTGCTTCTTCCATACAGGACATTCCACGCATTCCAAAGTCTGAGCAGGCCATTTCAGGTCTTAAAATGTCGTCGCAGGTCTTTTTATAGTAGAAATTTGCCAGTTCTCTGTACATATGTCCAATTGTTGCATGAGCACACGGCTTCCAAAGCTCAACCTGCAGAATACACTCAATCCACTGCACAACCCATGCAAAATCTGGATGTGTATTCGTGATTTCAATGCATGGCACTCCCATAGGCACTAATGTACCTTCCGGTAATGCACGGATCTGAATCGGAAGATACCCTAATTCGTGAAGTTTAAGGATTGGAGAAATATCGTAATTTCCTTCTCCTAACTGAATGTCCATACTAATTGTATAAAGTTCTTGAACTTCATCAGTGCTTAATTTAAAGAAATCTCTTTTAAAATATGTAATAAGATATTCTTTAATAAAAGCCTGCAGTCCGAAGAAAACCATATGATCCTGCTCCTTTAACATTGATCTTCTCGGAGTCCAATAAGAGACTAACTTCGTCAATCCTCTCGGAAACATATTGTGGTGTACTTGTTTGTAAGTATCGCTTAACAGAATTGCTAAGGTATCCATTATTTTTTATCCTCCTCTTTGTCGTTTACAACTTTATCAATCTGATCAGTAATGTAATCAATAACATCCTTGCCGGTTTTCCCAATTGCTTGAACATTGTCCGATGTTAGTTCATTTGCAACCATCATTGTATAAACGGTTTCGGTAGTTGGTGTAAGAACTGTTAAAATTACAGAAATAATCCCAATTGAAATAAATAACTTGAATCCATTCTTTGTTAAATCATCAAATCCTATCAAACATATTGCAAATGCAGCTACTGCAACAATCAGAAATAAAGTCCCCACTGCATCTGCTCTACTTGCAAAATAAATCAACCAAGGACTAATAATTGGTTCCATACTTTCTCATCTCCTTTATAATTTTATCAACTTCATATTCTCTTAAAATATCATCCACATCTTCTATATGAGAATATCTATTAGAGTGTCTATATGTAGCAATTTCATAAGCCATTGATTCAATCACGTCTTGTAAGCTTAGAAGTCTATCTTCCCATTTGTATGTTTCTGTACGGTAATCTGGTAATTCTCTTAATGGACATAATTTAGGAATCGTTGAATGTTCTTTCCTTTTTAAGGAATTAATGTATTTATTTAATAATTGGCAATAATATCCATACGTTTCTAATTCTGAAAATGGGCATTCGTCACATGAATTAGGTTCTTCTATAGATAACATAACTTTACTCATTATTATCTTCTCCTGTAATTTCTCTCAAACAATCATTCCAACCAATCTTGTAGCTAGGCATTTTTCCATTGCTTTGAAAATACTCTCTTCCGTACACTCCTGTTAATTTCATTTTATCCGGCAATGGATTCAAAGGACATCCTTTCATTAACTCATCCCACGAATCACCAGCATTGAAATTTGCATTAGCATCTTGTACTGTGCATTCATCTGCATCGTTTAATAGCGGACAACGTATACATTTCTCTGGCGTATCAATCACTAATACTGATTTACTCATTTTCTTCTCTTACCTCTTTTCTGCAAGAATGCTGCGTGTGTACAGGACTGATTCATCTAAATCTCTCAACCAATTCAATCTTAGGACTTTCCAGATTTGTCAAAATCGTATCTGTCGTATAAATCTTCTCTATCAGTCCATTGCTTTTCAGAAGCTCTCCATCATAAACAGTGTTTTCACAATGAGTAACATAAAGATAAATCTTACCTACACCGGCCTCTTTCAGCTTTTTAGCACTGTGATAAAAAGTTCCGCCTTTACTACAAATATCGTCTACAATAAGGATATCTTTACCTGGCAGTTGATTAATTTCACCTGATAAATCTAAACCTTTAATTTCTCCGGTCTCCCAATCTCTATTCTTAATACCGAAAGCATATGGAAGATGTACTGCTGAAGAATATCTTTTCATAGATCCTGCATCCGGATAAAACATCATAAGATTATCACTAGCAATCTTCTTGACAGTATCTTCAATCATTCGATTCGGTGACTCTACATGTACTTTATTAAATAATGCGGCAGATACATCAGAGTGAGGATCTAAAACTTCTACTCTTCCAAAATGTAATGAATTGATAGTCTGAGCAAAATATTTTAAAGTAAATAATTCGTTCTCATACTTAACTCGATCCATACGAGCATCTGGGATATAAGGCATATATAAATTAGGCACTACTCTATGATCCCAACAATATCTAGTAATATATTCAACTGCTGTTAATTCTTCCATTGATTCAAAGAACCATTCAATATTATCTCTGCACCATCCTCCAATAGGAGGAATATCCTTAAATAAGAATGTTCCATCCGGATATTTATCAAGTTTGATTTCTACACCGTTTAATTTAATCATTCCAAATCTCCTTATAATTTATTTCTTACTGTTTAATAATCCTTACTTAACTTTTACTTATGCTCAATATCACAGGTAGTTATTACAGACGGATTATTCAAATGATTGCCATTACAGAAATTATTGATAAAATCCACCTGTCTTTGGAGATAATCAATAGAATCACATAGTGAAACTTTTACATAACTTAATAATTCTGCGACAATTGTACTAATCTTAAACAGTTCATTTTCTTTATCATCGTATTCAACGCCATCTGCATGATTAAACGGTGAGGTTGCGTCAGCTGTTTTTATATAAAAATCATTATCCTCATTTTTATAAATTGAGCACACCCAAATAGTATCGTCATAAAGCCCATCAAACTCAAATACTTGTAAGGTTTCTGTATTGTTTTTTTCAACAAGTTTTGTAGTGATCACTCCATCACAGTCATATTTACGTAAGTAGTTCTGAATATCCTCTAATGTAATTTCTTCTAATTTCTTCATTTCCACAGTATTTTCTCCTACCATCTTATTTCTCTCCTATCACATTAATCTGACAACTTTTCATCACCTCTAAAGCTGCTTTATGCTTCTCCGGTGTAGTTCCAGCGCAACATGACGCATCTACTGTGATCTCTGCCTCCGGATAATAAGTTTTGATAAGAAGAGCATTTGTGATAACGCAGATGTCTGTACACACACCTATGATTTCAATGTTTAAATTGTCTATATCACTGTCTGTCCCAAATATTTCTTCCCAATCCCAGCCTTCATAACCAAAAGTTGACTTTTTACATACCATAAAATTGTTATAATTATTTTTTACAGGATGAATTTCATCTATAACCTCCCACCCTGAAGTTCGATATATACAATGTTCAACAGGAAGTTTTTTACCCTCAGAAGTATTCAAATAATCTGAATTATGTGTATCCATTGTATACACTACATAATCCCCATTATTTTTATATTCTTCAAACTTTTCTTTAATTTTAGGTACAATAGCTTGAGCTTCCGGCGTACCTAGTGAGCCAGTTACAAAATCATTCTGCACATCAACTACAATCAGAACTTTCTTTTTATTTCCCACAAGCATTACCTCCAACAGTCATTCTCCCGAATGGGTACTCTACAACTCTATAGCTACAAAGAATCTCCATTTCTTTAACAACGTCTCCTTTACACATCTCTAATAAGACACCAACTTCTTCTGCTACTTTTTTAATTTCAACTTTTTTCTCTTCTGCTGAACTTAAAGTAATAGTTCTCATTCCTCTAGTATAATCAGAAGTCATATCATAAATATTATTTGGTATTTCAACTTTAAACCCGGCATCTTTTAGATCATTCATGTGTAAAATTAAATCATGAGTATATTCATCTTCTGCAAGCAATTCCATTAATTTAATTTCAGCTTCCTTATCAATCTTTTCAATACTTCTTTTCTCCCAAAGTTCTATAATTGACATATCATTTTCCTTTCTTGTAAAATTATTTAGCTCATTTTCTTTAAAATAAAAATCTCCTTCTTCTGATTCTTCATTGTAATAACTAGAGATATGTATTCTTATATTGTTAGAATAAACTGTTTTTACAACGCCTGTAGCACCTGCAATATCATATTGTTTATATTTTTTAGGCACTATTATTACTTGTACTATATCTCCTACTTGAAACATTTTTTACTCCTTTCTATTTATTAATCCACCCAGAGAGACTCGAACTCTCACGCTATTAAGCATTAGAACCTAAATCTAACGTGTCTGCCAATTCCACCATGGGTGGGTACAACTGGCAGTTCAACTGCCAATTGTTAATAATGAAAGCGACTATTATATTTACTTATTCACTACTTACCAGCCTTGTACAAACTAAGAGCCAAGTATAATCATGCTCATAAACTTTTACCAAGGATTTGATAAATCTTTATTCTTTATGCTTTATTCTTTAATCTTTAAACTGGGATAAACTTTGAATTTTGAATTTTAAGATTTGAGTTTTAATCTTTGAACTTTACAGTACTATGGCTATCTGCCTCATCCAATAATATAATATATTAAGCTTACAGGTCCTATACGACCACGTAATCCTAATCCATTTTGTATTTTATACTATTATCTACTGTATAAGTAATGCTGTGGTTTCTTTATTGTTTTATATATGTCTAACCCAGCTAAAAAGACATATAGATTATAGTTTAAAGTTTTCGATAAGCAGTGAATATATCTTAGTATGTAATTTCTATTTCTGTCAGAGAATTACTTACTGAAAGTGCCGCATCTACTTCAGCAGTGAACTCTGCAATTTCTGTTTCTAAATCCTCCATTTCTTTAAGAACACCAATTGGATCAACAAGTTCCATTGTCTGAGCTTCTATATAAGCTTCTCTAGTTTTTGTAAACTCTTCAGTAGAGGTTTTACCTTCTTTACTGCCATAGAGCCCTACAACATAATTTTCAGCTTTATCTTCCAATTTACCATTCTCAGTTATGATCTGAGCCATAGCAGCATCATACTGTTTTTTGATTTTCTGTTTTAAAAGTTTCTTGAAGTCCATTCCATGATTTTTCATTTCAATAGCTTCAGCTACTGTATACTCTTTATCGGCAACAGTGACTTTAGTTACTGCATTTGAAAGAACTACAGCTCTTTTAATAGCTTCTCTTCTCTTGATTAAATCAGTTGCTTTATCATAAGAAGATTTCATAACTCCTGTGTAAACTTTGATATCCACTCCTTTGACCTTTGTGTTAGAATGCTTATTTGAAATACAAGCTTCTACACTGTTGATTGCTTTTATGATGCGATCATCTAAGATCTTCAGTTCCGCTAATGCTTTATGTACATTCATTTTTTCTGTTGTCATAATAAATACCTCCTGAATTTTAAACTTTAATTTAATTGACTGTGATAAGAGTGGACTCGAACCACCGACCTCACTTTTGCAGTGCGCTCTTTTTCACAACTGAGCTACTTATCACTTTTCATGCATGACCTGTCATACTGCAGTCACAACAGGATTATGTGTTCTTTGATCAGCTCAATTCCCTACATTTTCTTTAAAGCTGAATGTTTGTCTCATTACAAAACATCTCAAAAACTATCTGTCTTTCCAGCGCCATCTGATTCTCACTACCAAATCAGCAACGGCTCTTTACTATTGAAAATTAGAGCTCTCAAAAGTCACTCCTTCGTCAGGAGAAATGGAAACTCTGGGACTCGAACCCAGGACCGACCGGTTATGAGCCGGTTGCTCTAACCAACTGAGCTAAGTTTCCATAGTGGGTGAACTTTGAAAACACCCACATATAAAAACGTAACAACTATAATGATTGATTTGTAATCATGTCAGCTACACGAACAGTCGTCACCATTCCGTTGCCCCATCACTCACCTCTACCTCGCTGACTCAATTACTTTTTTGCTTCGTAACTAATTACACTTCTGCTTGACCAGATCATCCTCACTTCCCTCGCCTCATTAGCACAAAGCACATCTATATAAATGTTTTGTACATCCAAACCATTGCTACCAATGTACTGTGTTCCCTTTTTTGAACAGGTTCCAGTTATTAAACCATCCAAATTTTCACTTAAGTTTTATCTATGTTCGCCATGAACATAAGTAGGTATACCTTAGTTCTATCGGTTACCTCTTTGGCCTTCAGAGCTAACTTAGAACTACGGGGTAGATGGGATTCGAACCCATGAATGCAGCAGTCAAAGTGCTGTGCCTTACCGCTTGGCCACTACCCTCTATAGATACCTATGAAGGTATCTATATACAGATTATTTATACTGCATAATGCAATTCTCTACTTTTTGCTCTTACAAAAGTCATATATGCTGGCTTCATTGTTTTGATGATCTTTTTATCTTCTTCATCATTGTAGTAATTATCACTTTCTAATTTAATATCATTTCCAGATACATAAATGATGCCTTTTTTATGATCAAACTCACAATCAAGAACTTTACAAGAAGCATCTACATAGGTTCCTTTAAAGCAGAATTCTGGTTCAATCGTTGCGCTCTTATCAAAGAAATCAATAGTCAATTTTGTAGTTGCTTCAGAACCATCTTCAAGATGTAAAATGACTTCATATATAACACTATTCAGATTAATAATGTTCAAATCTTTGATTGCTATCTCAAAAGGCTCTCCAAAATTCAACTCGAATGCAATTGCTCTCAGGCAGTCATAGTTTAAATCTACTTTGTGAGCGAAAGAAATTACTTTTTCAATTTCACTGTAATACTGTTTATCTAACTTATCTTCTAAGTACTCTGTAATTTCAGCATCTGACGGATACTCAAATCTAAAGTGATAGTGGAATCTTCCAGGTCTGTTTACTAAATAACTATTTAACGAGTTGAGGTCATTACAAGTAATCACAAACATTTTCTTCCCTTGAGACAATCCATCAAACAATGTAAGCATTTCTGTTTGAGGATCTGCCATGCCATCAGCAGCTTTAATACTGCCAAATGTTTTATCAAATTCATCAAACAGTATCATTACTTCCTGTTCAATTTCTTCTATGAAACTTGCAATTCCAGGAATATACGTGTCTACAATGATAACTGGTAAACCAACTTTTGTTGCTTCCACAGCCAATGTCTTTGCAAACAATGATTTGCCGATTCCTTTATTGCCTGACAGGATAACGCCAAGGTTCTTTTCTGCTTTTGGAAAAGCCTTAAGAACTTTTTCAACCTTACTCATATGTACTCCGTAGGTTTTTTCTTTGATTTCTATGTCTGCATATTTTTCTAAAAAGAAACCAGAATTCTTTTGAAACCTCACGACATAATTCTGAGCCGGAAGCTTGTCGAAAGTTTCTAATGAATCGTCGTAAGTTCTAAATGTGTTTCCTACCTTAATAATTCTCATTTTTTATTCTCCTGTTTTATATCATTGTTTATATCGAAAATCAATGCCCTTTAACATCTGCTTCATGTAATAACATCACATCTGAAAACATCTGTTTTCCAATTAAATACTTATCTTTATTCTTTGCCTTGTTTGATTGCGACCATGATAAATAGGGATGCATATGATAATAAATCAAATTTGCTGTATAAAAAGCATCATATATATCTTTTCCTGTAAGTGCACCGGAAAAATCAAAACATGTTAAACATTCATAAGCTCCAACACAATGATGTTGATAATAGTGACAGTAATCATCCTCTTCACCTTTTCCATTAATTCTTGATTTAGTGAAAAGCTTTCCAATATCATGGAGACAGGCCGCCACCCATAAATTTTTTTCTTCTCTAGGTACTCCTTCTGAAACCTTTTTCAGATGTTCATAAAGAGTAAGAGAATGATGTGGATTCTCTTGATCGAAGTCACGAGCCATATCTATTAATTCTTTTATATCTTTATGATCATCTTGTACAACTCTAATTTCATTGAACCCTTCATGGTACATTGGTGGAGAAAATACTTTCCTCATTCTTGTAATCACTTCGTCTGGAACTGAATTTTCCCTTTTTGAGTTATCCTTTAAACATTTTTCATACGTTTTCAAAAACATAATACATGTTTTATAAACATGTTTAGGAACTCCTTTTAAAAAATGCACTCTTCTTTTCTTTACCAAATTAGTAGCATCATAAATAACCGAATGCATTTTCAAATCTTCCAGTATTCTACGATGCAGTTCTTCAAATACTTTACTGTTGTCTGCGTCATCATAATTATCTCCATACATTTCTTCTCTGAGTTTATCAGAAGAGTGCACTATATAATCAGGATGAGTTTCTGAATACTCTTTAGCCCATGTACTTTTACCGGAAGCAGGTAAACCTACCAGCATAATTAATTCATTCATTATGTAATCTCCTCTATTTCTTTGCAAATCTTCTCTGCTATTTCTTTAGATATGTACTTCTGATTAAAAAACTCTTGTCCAATATCTGATCTAATTCGATATTTTTGATTATCTAAATTAGGCCTCCCTTCCCCGTTTACAATTTGAGGTAATGAAGCTGTCTGAAGATAATCTATATAATATAGATCTTCTTTTATACTTCTTCGTTTCTCTCTAATTGCTTTTTTTATTTTATAGGCCCAATATCCAGAAGTAACATTCAGTTTATTAAATTCTATATAGTGATCAAGATCCTGAGATATAAGCTCCAGTTCCTTTAGCTGTTTTTCTAAAGGTTTTCTATTACCTAATATTTCTTTAATAGGCAATATGCTGTCATCTATTTTCTTTTTATAATCACCAATCTCTACAAGAGATTTATTCTGCTGTACAAAACCAACTCTCTCATCAACTGATGTTACTTTCCAAGGGGCGTATATGCTTAAATTTTTAGGAATTGTTGATATCCTGTTTAAAGCTTTCGGTACATTGTCAAACTTCTGAGCAGATTTTAAATCCACCACATGAGGAGGACTTCCATGTTTAAACACCAAATAATTTCCAGGATATTTTTCACTTTCTAAAACATATCTCATTTTCCTCTTCCTTTTGTGATATATGTATTATAACATACTCCGTATTCTGTGTCAACAAGTTTTTTTACAAACTTGTTTATTGCTTGAAACTGTTCTCCTTTCTCTTAACTTGCTCTAAGTATACCATAGTCATTTCACCTTGTCAACACTTTTTTATAAACTTGTTTAAAAATTCTTTTTCTGAAATTATCGGGACACCAAGCTGCATAGCTTTCACATTCTTGCTACTTTTTGACATTGCGTCATTATTAATAAGGTAGTTAGTTTTTTTGGTTACTGATCCTGTGACTTTGCCTCCAAGAGATTCTATCTTCTCTACTAGAGCTGCTCTATTGGCAAACTCGGTGAGTGTCCCAGTAATACAAAATATCGCTCCGTTCAAACCATCTTTTACAGTCTCCTGAGAAACTTCTTCAAACTGGAATTCCGCAGCAAGCTCAGTTATGTATCTTTGATTTTCTTCAAAATAATTTTTCAAAGAAGAAGCTTTCGCAAAACCAAAGTCTTCCAAACATGTAAAATCATACTGAGAATCCATATCTTTAATAAAGCTATCAAAAGCTGTTTTTAACCCTTTTTCTCTTGCTCTTTTCTCTTCAACAATGTTTAGCTGCTTACTAACACTTCGACCGATTAAAGGTATGGACAGCCCATAAAGAAATTTAGGCAGAGTTGTCTTGCGGCATTTTTCTATTGATTCCAGGATTTTATCAACTTTTTTTGCTCCTAGCCCTTGTAATGTCACTAACATTCCCCGGCAGTCTTTTAGATAAAATAAGTCTAAAGGCCCTTTAATAAATTCTTTCTCTATTAATAGACTCAGAGTAGATTTAGAAAGCCCTGTAATATCATGTGCTTCTTTGCTTACAAAAGTACATAATTCACCAAGAAGTTTCCCTTTACATTCAAGGTTCATGCACTGAAGCTCTTCTGTCTCATTTTCACCTGTAATTTTTACATGACCACCACAAATAGGGCACTTGTCAGGCACAGTAAACAATTTGTCACCGTTTCTGGTCAAATTCTCTGCAATCTGCGGAATGATCATGTTCGCCTTATATACCGTAATCGTATCTCCTACTGACAGTTCATAACTTTTGAAAATATTCACATTATGTAAGCTAGCTCTTTCAACAATCGTATCATCTATTTCAACCGGATCAAAAACTGCCACAGGTGTCAACTGTCCAGTCTTTCCCATGCTCCATTCTACATCTCTAATTACTGTTTCAAACTTATCATCTGCAAATTTATATGCCAATTGTGATCGAACATGATGTGATGTGTTTCCTAAGCTTTCACTATAATCAATGTCATCATATGAAAATACGATTCCATCAATAGGAACATCTTTTTCTCTTGCGGTTTCTCTAAGTTTTTTAATATTCTCTTCAATATTATCAACTTTTACCCAAGGGACCACTTCAAATCCTAGCAGATCTAATATCTGTAATCTTTTCATGAAACTATTTCCATCTATTCCACGAACGGCCTTCCAAGCAATGAACTTGATTTTTCTTTCTTTTGTAACGGAGTTATCAAGCTGTCTAACAGAGCCAGCAGTTAAATTTCTGATATTCTTAATACCATTATCTTTAATATATTTTTCTAATTCTTCACCAAAAAGTCCCTTTCTTTCTCCATCTTTTTTCAGATCAATATCTTTTAGCTCTTTAAGATAAGTATAATGATGGATTTCCATGACAGCTTCTCCATCAACTACTACTTCATCTTTATAAGGAATTTCCTTTGGAAGATTTACAAAACTGTTTGCTGTATGTAAAACATTCTCTCCGATGATTCCATTCCCTCTAGTTTCTGCAGCAACCAATTTACCATCTATATATTTTACTGAAATAGTAAGCCCATCCATTTTTAGCATGGCTAATCCTGGCAAACCATTCATAAAACTTTCAACTTCATTTATATCCTTTGTTTTGTCTAAGGACAACATTGGATGATCATGTTCGACTTTTTCTAACTCACTAACTGTTTCTGAGCCAACATTGATAGTGGGACTGTTGGCTAAAATAATACCTGTAACTTTCTCAAGTTCTTTAAGTCGATCATATTTTTTATCATATTCATAATCAGAAATTAGAGAAGTATCTTCCATATAATACGCATGAGCATATATATTTAATTCTTCCACTAATTCACGCATTTCTTTTAAAAGCACTCTTCTTCCTCCATTTTATACAATATAACATAATCTTTACCATGAACAAATTTTTCCCCTTCTCCAACTGGAACCTCTTCATAAAGCTTCGGCTCCAGTCTTATGTAGGAATCTCCGGTTTCTACTCTTACAACATCTCCCTCTTCATATATATTTTCAATTACAAAGTTCATCCACCCCATTTCCATGCCATTTATGTGACAAATTAATCCAATTCTCTCCTCAGTTCCAAAACATTCATAAAGTCTCTCTAACACTGCAATCCCTCCAATGTTCGAACGCTTGTTCGCTTATTATGTTTAAATATTACCACACACAGCAAATTAAGTCAATCTATGTGTGGTATTATCTATTATAAATAACTATAAAATTTATTTTTAAGAGTTCCTTTGCCATAAGAACTTATATTATAATTTGAACTAACCATTTCAACATACTGGCTTTCAAAGATATCTTCCTTAGAAACATTATATTTCTTCATTATTTCTCTAAACTGCTCTACAATTCCGGCTGTATAGAGTCGAGGAATAGTCAGATACGGAATATTAAGCTCTTTTCTAAGCGCAATTAACCTATTTGTCAGTCTTAGATTTAAAGCTTCTAATGAATCACTACGTGTATTATTCCTGGAGTTAACAATATTCCCCTTCATACTTAATAAAGAAGCAGTTCCAGTAAAAGATATATACTCCTCCTCTTGTGAACTAACTTTAGCCAAGTCTACCAGCGTCTCTGACAAAGTTTTTTCCTCTCCGTTTTCGAAAGTAAGGATATTACCATTCAACTTACTTATTTTAGCTCTTAAAAGCTCACCGGGGGCTTCTGTTCTTACTCCTTCAAACAAAGCCAGAATTAAAAATTTATCAGAATAGTTTCTAATTTTAGAAATATCCTTTAAAACCTGTTCTCTGCTGGGACACACCGCTCTTTCCTTATTAAGATATTTCTGTAGACTTTCAATTTCCATATTTATTTCATCATAGTGATTTATGTTGTCTATAGATATGTTGCAGGAACAACACCAGTCAGCATATTTCCGTAAAACACTTATATTTTTCCTTAAGGCATTTATTGATGAGGCTGCAAATGTAGACAACAATTTATCTATTTCAGAAAAAGTAAAATCACATAAGTCCTTGTTAAGTAAGTCCTCATAGTCTTCCGTTTTGTTAAAAAGAGCTTTCGCACTTTGTGGAGTTTGTCCAAGATCTTCTACTACATGTCGCAGATATTCTTTCTTCCGTTCTTCATTATACATAATCACACCTCCTCAAATAAAGCTTTTATTTTATTTACTTTCATGTTTGTAACACTATTAATAATCGGCACATCTTTTCCTAATGCACTTTCTATTTTTTCTGCACATTCATATGCATCCTTTGAGATAGATGAACCATATAACACTACTGGCATAGTGGTGTCATCAAATACAACATCTGGATTATTCTCTTGAACTATCTTCAAAATATTTATGATAAATACCGCAGTTTTGATACACTGACTCCGGTTCATACTTTTAGTTTTAAGAATAAACTCCAATAATGAAAACAAAGTAGCTCTGTCTATTTCTCCTCTATGTGCTCTTTCAATTTTACCTCTTACTGGACTATCCAATGTGTTGTTTAGTTTGTCAATAATTATATTAGTAGGAGACGACTTATCCATAGAAGCTAAGTAACTTTTAGAAATCTTATTTCTCTTATCTTCCTGCTCAATATACTGACATGCTTTGTCTTCTGTAAAATTCATGATATTCAGGATAAAATTAAACTGAAAATCAGGATTCTTAATTTTCGTGTTTATTGCAGCTCTAAACCGGTGAAAACCATCAATGATATCAAATTTACCAGAATTAAGTATCAATTCTGATCCAACAATATCAAAATCTACCTCTGAATCATCAACATTGAGATTAAGAGTTAAAGCATTAGGTACAAATTCTCCCTTGCTCATTAAACCTTCAATAGCTTTTACTGATGAAGAAACTATATCAATTGTATATGATACATCTTGTCCTCTACGTCTCTGTTTAAGTTGACGCTGAGTCCTTGGATTGTATATTATAAGCTGGTTATCGTAAAACTCTTTTAGTAAATCAATACTTATTTTTGTCACCCATTGATCTTCAGCTATCTCTATCACTGGACTTATTCTTATTGGATAAATATCTGTTTTTAAATAATCTGCCTTTAGGCTCGAAAATCTTACTATTTCCTTATCAGAAAAATATGTTTTCATTTCCATATTTGCCCTAAAAACATTATTAAACGCATCAATAAGCCAATACATTTCATTGTCTGGAATCTCATCTTTACTTTTCGCTCCAATGATATACTGCATATATTCAATATCTGAATATTCATATTTTTTCATAAGAAATTTTTGTACTTCTCTCTTGTAATATGAATTTTTCTGGATCTGAGAAAAATACTTATCCAGTATCTCATACAGGTTTTCACTTCTTAACATTTTGCAACCTCCTTTCTTGTATTATATCATTGTTTAGAACTTATTTCAATAAACTATTTACATATTTAGCAGCTTCAGCATTAATAGGCTTTCGAACGATGTATCTTTGTGTCGTGTCAGGTCGAGAATGATTCATTAATTGCTGTACATATGCAATGTCTCCTGTCTGATCATATAATAATGTAGCAAAAGTACTTCTAAATTTATGAGGAGTAATATGTTTTTCAAAATCTGCGGTATATGCCTTAACTAAATCTCTCACTGATTTGTCAGTGATTCTTGTTCGTCTGTTAGAAATAAAAAGAGCATTACAATCTCTTTTATTCAAAAGTTCTGCACGTTTTATTACCCAATTTCTTAAAATATCCATACTATCATCATCAAGTTCACATTCATAAGTGTTTCTGCGCTTATCAGTAACCCTAATAATCTTCTGATCCCAGAATATATCTTCCATATTAAGTTCTGTAAGCGCAGTAACACGAATACCAGTTACCATAAGAAGAGTAAATATAGCAAGGTTTCTTTCCTTCCATGCTTCTCTTCTTGCGTTGGCCCTTTTTGTACCAATAGAATTATCATTTATTCTTTCAACAACTTTTTTCAACTCTGCGGCTGTCATTGCAACCTGTTTAAGCGGATCTTTTACAGAAACTCTTTTTATGCCACAATCAAAAGGGCTCTCTGAAATCATTTTTCTGCTTAACAAATAATCAGCAAATGATTTTAATGCCGTATAAGTAGTTGCTTTAGCACTATCTGAACTATATCCTCCATCTCTTCCTCTTAAGCAAGAGAGATAAGAGTTTACATTGTCAATAGTCATTGCTCCATTACAATCTTCTATTGACTCTATAAACCCGTTTTCTTTCAAAAAGTTCATAAACCTAACAGCCGTCATAGTATAATTTTGCGCAGTAAGATATTCGCATGAATTGAATAGACCATTATAATAACCAGTGAAATATTGTGGCTTATCCCTAAGCAATGCTCTCATCTTGCTTTCTGATTTATATTTATGTTCTTCTCTTCCTTTCATGCAATTCACCTCACCATCTAAATTTGTGGTCTAATCCACTTCCACTAATTCCATGTTTATTTCTTTGTTCAAGGATTTCTTTTCTTACTTTTTCATGCTTTGAATGAAAATAAGCTGCTGCTACCGCCCACATTGTTATCAGTAGACTCAAACCAGAGAGTCCAGCCATTAACAGTACAAATGATATTATTCCTAATATAACTATAGTCTTTGCATCAGACTCGTCCCAAACATCTACATGCTTTGCTGCCTTAGAATCAGGATCGCTTGTTTCCCCCCATGTCCATGGATTCGGCAAAGGTATTGGCTCATAGTCATCTCTCACTACAGCAATAGGGAATGGATAAGCTTCTTCCATTTCAAAATCTAATGAGTCTACTTCTACTCGGACAGTACAATTGGGATGATAGTTCCAAACCTTATTCCCGGTTCTTACTACTTGAAAAGTTCCTTGCTGACCGGGCCTCAGTGCTTTTTCTGTCAGCTCAACTTCTTCATGTATAGGATATAGATTGAACCCGTATTTTTCATCCCAATTGTTTTTATTGTCTTCAGTAACTTTGAGCAATAATAAACCTGTATTTTGCTTTGCGTCTGTCATTTGTACCGGAGGCCATTTAGCATATTCATGCGCACTTTCATAAATTTCTTCCAATGTTTTGCCAGGTACTCTATATGTCCAACCTGGCTTCATATCTCTTACTTTAACTTTCTTTCCCAAATTCACCTTACCTTTCCTTGATACAAAAAGATGGCTATTTACAGTTTATAGTATTTATGTAGTTTTTTCAATAGGTCTCCATCCTACAACACACTTATCTGTCCAATTCCTCCATTCATAATTTCCATATTTTCCTTTAACCATTATATCTCTTTTGATGCTGCCATCAGTCATAAGAATTTCTACTTCCTTATACAGTTCAGGAAAGTCTCCCCATTCTGTGTGCCAACTCATATTTTCACCTTCTCTACCTTTCAATTCTATTTAGCATTTATTTCTTATAGGGCTCACTGTTATATTTCCATGCTGTTATTTCTACTCTAACTTCATCGTCGGTTAACGACCAATACCAATCTCCATCATTTCTATACGCAAATGCATCACAATAAGGCTCATGATCGTTGTATCCAATATATGTTACTTGTACATCTTCCATATCATCTGGTAATAAACCAGTACTAATGGGAGTCCAACTATTATTTTTCATATTATTCTCCTATGTAACTAACCCAAATTCTTTAATAAGTCTCTGCACAACCATCCGGTTACATTTCTTATAAGCAATAGACAATGTTTTCTTTACACCTTCTTTCTTATAAATCGAATGTCCTCCAGTACAATGGTCTAGTTCCCAGCCATTCTTTAGAATAATTCTCTCAACTTCTCTTCTGTTATAAGTTTTCATATTTCACCTTCTTTCATCTAAATATCCATTCAATGATAGTTCTTGCTATAACTCCTATTAAAAAATACTGCAATTTTATCCCCTTATTTTTATTTGTATTATAAGAAATATCCAACTGTTTTATCCTTTGGCTTTCCCCAAATAGATTCGTACAGATACTCTACCGTACTAGGTGCAATTCCATGATAGTTACACAATTCTTTAAATACTTCATATTTTGGTCTGGCATCAATATCTTCAATTACTTCTCCTAATGAAGTTTCGGCATAGTTGGTGGCGCACCCATACATCGGAAGCGGCTCATATATGCTCTTCAATTCTTTATAGACTTCATCACTATATTTATGAATATCATCATTTAACCCAGCAGAATCTGATTTATCAAGTTCCTTTTCTTTATCTCCTATAATTTCGCTTGCCTTGAACTGAATAACATTGCACATATGCCACTGATAATCATCGTCAACACACGAATCAAACGAATTAACTTCAAATACATCATCGTCAGTTATGTCAATATTAAAATCATTAGCCATTTTAGCTGCTAAATCTAACATATGATTTTTACATTCTTCCAAAGTGCCAATCTTCTCTACATAGAATCCAACACCTTCGTAAGCATGATGATAAATACAAAGATAATCTCCATCTTTTATTTCAATTTCATGAATAGTGTTAACATAGAATTCTCCATCTCCGTATGAATAATCAATTCGCATGATCTGGTCGTCGGATCCGTCTACATTTTTATATTCAAGCTCACTTATTACTTCTTCTCGGCTTTCCTCTGTAATACTGACTAAGTTGTCTATAACCCATTTATGAGCCGCAAAAGCAGTTTTGAAAAAGTAAAAATATGGTTCTCTATAATGTTCACTATCCAATGTACATAGTAAATATATCTTCATTTTTCACCCCCACTGTTTCCTTCTTTTACTTTGCATCTTCCAACCAGATACTTTAGAACATTTTTCATTATCCCAAAAGTAGTCCAAGTTTCTTTTAGGCTTTATAGGTCTAAGAGTAAAACCATATTCACACTTAATTCCTTTTATTTCTTCCGGAGTAATACTTTTACGCTGATCAGAAGTCAATCTTGGCCAATGACTATGCCAACCACCACCACGAATACCATAATGTATAATTCTCTTCTTCTTATATTTCTTAGTAAGTCGATGAAAGTCTCGTACATTACCATAATCATCCATAATCAAATATCTGTGATATTCGTGTGGGCCAGTAGACATGAAATCCCAATTATTATCTATTTTTAAATATTCATCATCAAAATAGTTGAATGAATGGTAAAATACTACACTGGACAAATTGTATCTAAATTCTGATTTAAAATATGTATACAATTGTTTAGTGCCGGCAACATACCCTATATACTCCCACGGGAGCCATTTGTATGTGACCCGTTTAAAATAACATTCTACACACTTTGTACGCTGCATATAAATATGGTATTCTCTCATATCTACCCTCCTGTTAGCCTCTCTCAAGAAGAGAGAGGCTATTTTTTATATGGCACAAAGAAATCTATGAGTATCTTTTTCATACTTATATATTTTCCTTGTGAGAAAATCTTCTTTAGGTGTCGCTTCTTCCAACGTATCCTGTAAGATTATTGATAAGTCTACCGCATCAACACCATCAGCATTATGAACCATCACCTCATGCACACTGGTAAACACTAAATACAAATCTGAATCCAATATATTAGCAAAGCGTTCAGCCACACCAGGATAAAATATAGCTACTGCACCGTTTGTTTTCTTTGCTGTAGTTAGACAATTTCCAATAAAATCTTGGCTAATTGCTTCTTCTGTACCAGGACTCATAAACTCTTCTCCTTCATATTCCGGACTAAAGAGCATCTGTTCCCATCTGTAAATTCTCGGTGGATACATACGTTCTGTGTTTCTTAATGCTTCTTCCAGAATATTGCCTTCACTTAAGGTCAAACCATCTTCCTTCCATTTCTCTACTACAGATTTAAAAATCTTAGTGCTCATAATGTTTCCATCACATTCAGACACCTTCATATATAATACCTGAGCAATATCACCTATTCTTTTATAAACAGCATTACTCAATTCTTTAGAATTATCATCATAATTAAGCAGCCTTATAAAAAGAGAATCTTTAACAGTTTCATAGTTCCAAATTTTCTTTGTTTTTTCATAAGAATTTTGTCCTTGTAACTGTCTAATGTCTCTTACAGTACTATCAAGAATGGTGTCAAATGATGTTCCATTTAAGAATTCTCTAAAAAGCTCTTTTGTATGTATTCCACAGACCTCCCAGGCATCATCATGCTCTGCAAGCTTCACCAGCAGTCTGTCTCCTGTCGGAGAAAATCTATCTCCATCTTTTGAAAATTCTATATTCTCAATAGGAATGTTGATAGCTACACTTATTTTATTTTTAAGTTCTTCCACAAACATTTCATAGTTCATCATAACTAATCCCTCTCTTTCTTAACCCATATGGTTACATGAATACTCTGATATTTCTTCTAATCTTTCGACTACATAGTTAGGCAGATATCCACACTCTGAACATACACAAATCTTTCCTAAGATATATAAACATGCTTGATCTCTTGGAATTTCTTTTCCCATAAATTGTTGTTTAGTTTCCTGACATTCCTCTTTATAGCAGTATTCATTATCTGGGCAGCTATCACAGTCATACTTTATATTTTCAATCCAAGGAAAATACCAAGCTAAGATATCAGATTCAATTCCATTGCCGCTGTCTCCTGAGCACTCTCTCATTTGTGTGCTGAAATCAAGAGGGATATACGGATCATTGCAGGAAAAGTCTCTTATATAAAAAGGTGCATGAACTCCAATTTCCATTCTAGGAATCCAAAAATTGACATAGTCTTTGTATGTCTTACAGTTGGTCCAATCAATTACTTCTGGTAATTCTTCATAATGATCAAGGCCAAACATCAATCTCAACTGAGTATCAGCAATTTTTGTACAATCCCATGATTTCTTCGAGTGTAAATATTTGCTTCTTTTTTCAGTGACAACTTCAAATACATCAGGATAATACGTTTCTACATAACTATACATTTCAGAACAAGATTTATAATATTGTTTATAAAGTTCTTTTATTTCTTGATATACTGAATCAATAGTTACTGTATTGTCGTTTGCTTTGCCAATAATAAAACTTGAAGAACTACTATTGGTCACAAACCCGTTACGAATCTTCAATGGTATCACCTCTTCCTATATCATATGCTCTTTTACAGTACTTCCAATCATTACATAATGATCCATCCATTTTCTTATAGCAACCTTTACACAGGTATTCTCTATTTTCTATGATTTTATTGAATCGCTCATAGTTTGCATAGAATTCTTTCCGGTAGGTTCCATCTTCATCTTCAATAGTGCCTATATAGCCACCATCTGCTTCATCAAGAATGTCTGAATTAAAATATGGATACAGAAAGTCATAAATATCTTGCCCTAAGTCATCACCTAGGCACATGTATCCTTTCATACAGAAGCTGGCAGTCAAGAACCACACTCCCTCTGAAAATTCTAATGTGTAAGTCGGATATAAAGCTCTATAATGATTCATCCATTTAGACTCTTTTAATTCTCTATGCTGTAACAATGGTTTTATATCTCTATCACAGCTCCGCTCACTTGCAAGCACTGATAAATCATGTAACAGTTCATCTGGAAGATTTCTTTTCAATCCGAAAATTAATTTTCCTTCATAGTAATTTCCCATTTCTCCACACCCTTTCTAATGCTTGCATTTCAATGATGACTAATAGCAGCAAGACAACAATTCATATCCGGTACAACATGATGTTCAAGGGTTGAATACATAAGACCATCATTGTCTGAATAATTAATCTCTACAAATACAGAGTACCCTTGCATATCTTCCTCTAACTCAGACATCCTATCTGTTATTGCTTTATTAAGCTTTTCCTGGAATTCTTCCGTTTTTCGTATTTCAAGTTTCTTACTATAAGGTACATAGAGACTGTCTTCTATCTCCCAAAGAGTCTGATAATAGATTTCTTCTGAATATCCTTCCAAAACATCTTCTCTATCCAACTTTGCAGCTTCCGTTACATCTCTTAAGATTTCCTCAAAGTATTCTTCTTCAAGATTTTCTTTCTGCAGCTCCTCTTTGATACTTTCTTCACTCTTGAAACCAAGAATAAAGCTACTGCTGCTGCTATTAGTTACAAATCCTTTTCTAATCTTCATGATCAATCCTCCCATTCGACATCTTCTCTAGCTACACCAATTAATAATAAAAACTTTTCCATGTCAAAATTATCCATAAGAGTATAGCCATGAATTTCATATTTAGTTTCTCTGATGTCCCATTCATCATAAAATGTTTCCATTTCTAATTCTTTTGCAACCTTAATATGATTTTTAATCTTTTCAATCTGATCGTCTGTTAAATCACTTTTAGCAATAGTAAAACTGGATGAGGAACTATTAGTTACAAAACCTATTCTTAACTTCATGCGTCCTCCTCTATAATTCTGTAATTGTGTTCTTGTGCATAAGTTTTTGTATGAGCATTACATGTAGCACAAACATAGACTTCTTTATTCATTCCATTAAAGTTTATCTGGCTTAAATCTCGTGCTTTTGCTTCGGCTTCAAAATTATTCTGTGCTTTTATGGCTACATATTCTTTGATATAAGTATCTATACACACCAGATAGAACTCTTTAGGCTCTTCTGAAACCTCTTCATACATAGCACTAAGGTCATCAGTGTCAAAATCTATTGTTTTACTCTCTGGATCACAATGGATGTAACCATTCTTTTTCCCTTCAAAGTGAACAATACCATCCTGAGGCAACCGCTGCAGAGCTTCAATCATCTCTGCAACAGTTGTTCCCTCACACCTCACTCTCTTGTTAATGTCTAACATAAGACTCCTCCTTACTCCGTCACTTTAATGACGTAGATTTTATTTCCACGTTTAGCGTATTTAATAACTTCTTTTTCGCCTTCTTCATTGAGTCTCTTGCAACAATTCATTACTGCAGAAGCTCTTCTTTTAGCTTCAGCCTCATCATCGTACTCAAAACACATGTTGGCTCTACTTGTTTTCATAAACTCAACAATAGCTCTTCCCTCTTCTGAAGTAACGAGACCTCTTCTATTTGCTCCTAACTCCTCAACCTGTACATCATAGCTCATTTTCATAATTTTAGTTCTCCTTTTCTTGTTTATTTAAAATTAATAATTTTAACGAATTCAGCGGCACCATAAAATATCTATTGACAGGATTAACATTCTCCATTACTGGATAGTAGACATTCACCCAATCATTTATTTGTTTTTCTCCAGTTAATGTAAAAATTCTATTTTCCCATCCTGGAGTAAAAGTGTTTTTCATAATAACTTGCAAACCTTTTTTATTCGGAATCATATTATAAACCCGTTTGCTTTCCAACAAAGTTAATTGGTTTACCAGTAACCTTGTTAATGCCATGTCCTACTACTTCTAAAACATAATCTTCCCAGTAGTCACCTTTCTTCCAGTAATCGGTATCTTCTTCATAATAACCATCAATGTGTTTAACAACAAATGTCACAGTTCCCTTGAAGTCTTTAATCCAAGTAGCCATCCATTTATTTTTTAAATGATAGTCAAATTCTGGATTATATTTCAGAACTTCATCTAATAAAAATACTGACACTAAACCAGCATCTGCACAAAACTCACCAATAGCTTCTTTTGTGTCAGTGTCAAAAGTGGTACAGCTCCAATCTCCATAGAGAGTGTCTCTTGTCATATAGTGAGTTATTCCAAGTGCTTCCATATTCTCTCCGTAGGCACATGTTGCCCAATCATCATCTTCTTTCATGATATAACAAGGATCTGTGATAATAATATCTCCATCAAATTCCATTGGCTCTCCATCTAAATATGCATCAATCCAATTTTTCTTGGTGTATTTATAAAACAGCTCTTCAATTCCTGTAAGTTCTGATAATTCTTTATATTCTTCATAAGTTTTTGTAGAATCATCCACATATTTCATAATAAGTACCATGTTTAATTCTTGTATTGCAGTAGTATAACAAGGAGATTCGAGACAATCCATGATTTTCTCAAATTCCTTATCATCCAAATGCAGCTTGTTCCTAAGTATTTTTTCAATCTCAGGCCGGGCACTTTCACATTCTTTTATTTTCTGTTCTAACCAAGCTTTATCCATTCTTCTTTCCTCCTTCAATTTGGTTCATCATAGCTGAGTCCTGCACTTTCCACATATTCATTTAATGCTAAAAACATATCTTCTTCCAACTCTTCTTT
Source organism: Blautia sp. Marseille-P2398 (assembly GCF_964240315.1). NCBI lineage: Bacteria > Bacillati > Bacillota > Clostridia > Lachnospirales > Lachnospiraceae > Blautia > Blautia sp. Marseille-P2398. The sequence continues at coordinate 116,962 of NZ_CAXSTD010000008.1, read as the reverse complement.
CCATCTGTTACTCCACCAATCCACATCTGCTCCAGTCCCAATATATTCAATAGGCTCCCAATCATTCTCCGTTTTTAAACAAGTAAAATATTCAATAGTCGGTTTATATGTTGGTATTTCGTTAAACATTCCGAGAACAGAAATATTTACTTCAATATCAACATAACCTATTTCCAATACAGCTTTACCTATAAGAGGACCATTATCGAGATCAATTTCTAAATGCTCTTCTCTTATATTCCTTATTAGAAGTTGGATTCCGTTGAGTCTAAAACAGTAATCCGAACGCTGTTTAGCTTCTTCAAATGTCATATCAACACCTCGAATATAATTCAATTTCTATATGAATATACTTACCCATGTTTCCTTCTAAGATTTTTAACAGATCATGACCACCACATTTGAATTCTTCTTCAGTCCAAAGATATCCAGTATAATCACTATACCTATGATAATATTCAGACTCAGTGATTCCTTCCATTGATACAATCTTTGTCTCATCAATGTGATCCATATCAATAGGTGTATCTCCTGTAAGCATTTGAATACTTGCATATCTGTCAAGCCACCCGCATCGACTTTCCATTTCTTTTGAAAAAGCAAATCCATCATTAGATACAACAATTTCTTCACCAGAAAATCTTTTTACTTTCTGAATATTTTGTATCCCAATAATGCTACCAGCATCATCTCCTGTGTTTACCCACCCTACTTTTCCATTGAGGATAATAGTGTCTTCTAATTTATATCCTTCTTTCATGTCTATAATTCTCCTTTCTTTTCTCTATAGTATTCCTCAAATTGTGTTCTCCATATATAATAGAGTAATACTTCAAAGCTTCTGATAATGGTATCGGATTCCCATCTAAAGAATACCCATAACCATGGCCACATTTATGCTTGGAATTTATGAAACTTATTGGACAATTAGTGCATAAATGTCCAGAACAGATTTCCCTTAACTTGAAATATATTTCATATCTATCCATGTCTTCTCCTATAGATCAATGTGCTTAAAGGAAGTTCTAACATCTGACTATTCCAACAATATCTTGCTTCTTTTATTTGATAAAACTTATCTTCATTCTTATAGAATGTATCTTGTATCGTAATTTTTTGATCACACAATTTTTTCATTTGCTTATTAAAACCGCAGATGACATTCGGCATTCCACTAGAGTTATCAGAACCATATTCTTCCATTAAACGAGCAAATGATTTTACTTTATATTGCCCGCCAAGTTTAAGAAATTTAAGTTTATCTGTATTCATTATTCATCCTCTCATATAGCTTTCTAAACTTTACAAAATCTTCTTGTTTACCTCCATTGTCAGGATGAGCTTTAACCATTGCGTAATGAACAGCTTCTTTTATGTCTGGTGTAGTAGACTTTAAAGTGCCAGGCTCCATTAATAATCTTACATACTCCCGGTATATGCTAGAGTACTTAAAACGTTGAATCTCATTCTGTCTTTTTAGTTCCTCTACTTCCATTTTCAAATTTATATTTTCGCTTATGCAAGCGAATAAAATTATCAATGTCACTATTAATACAGCACTTAGCCCAATTGTTAGCATAAATCTTTCTCCTCTTTTGTGCACAAGACAATTTCTCTTCTGATCGGGCATCCACCTAAGCAATCACACTGACGACTACAACCTCTACAAGAATTCCTGAAATGGCTTCTGAAATCATCGAACACATCTGAATCCCATGCTTCCTGAATAGTGTGTTCATTAAGATCAACTGCCCACTTAAGTTCCTGATTGTCAAAGCTACATGGCAGCATTTTCATATCTGACGTAATGTAACCAGAAAATCTTGCTCCTTCACACGGTTCCAGAGTAGAATTTAAAATCTCTTCTGTAAAATTCAACAGTCCAGGCACAGAACATGAATCAAATCCAATCTGAAATTTATAATCATGTTTATCAATCAAAGAGAAAAATTCTTTGACTCTTTCATCATCAGGAGACAATACATTTGCCTGAGTTCCTAAACCTACTGGCTTATGAAGAAGAAAAATTACTGCATTGATACCGTCAGGGAAATCTTCATGCTGCAAACGTTCAATAGCTTCATCTATAGAATTCCGTCCAAGGACATAATGAATATTAGTAGTAACTCCTGCAGATACTAACATATCAATCGCTTTCCCTGTGTATTCACTTCTGTACCAAGATATAGCTACGGCTCCGCAATATTCTTTACATAAGGAAACAATTTTTTCATTGAATCCTAAACCGGAACTTGTAAAGTTTGGCACAATCCCTTGTAACCTACAATACTTAAGGATTTCTTCAAAATCTTCATGCTGGTCTACGTCTCCTCTGCCACCAAGAGCAAACTGAAATGTTTTCCCTTTACATTCATCTACTATTCTCTTGAAATTCTCAAGGGACATGTTAGGCTCCTGTGTGTGTAATCCATTCTGATAACACTGAACTCCTGATTGAATACACAAACCAGATGCTCCATGAACACAATGTCCCATAATACCAATATCTAACAAAGCAGGAAAATCTCTCATGAATGGTTCCTTTCCTGTTGTAAGATCATCGGACCGGATATAGAATCCTGTCTCCGGATTAAATGTTTCTACAAAATTGTTTTTCTTGTCGTAATATTTATACATGAGTTTTTCTCCTTTGAATTATTTGTGCCAATAAACCGGCAGATGTAAGCATTTCTTCATCCCAGTAATAATGTTTTATTTCATCATTTAATTCCTTATTATTAGTTTCTAAATCGTAAGTAACACGAAAAATACCAGATCTTACATTCTTAATTGTAAAAATCATCCCACAAAACCAATTCATTTCTCTAGTAAATGATGATGGTGTCTTTATGCTACCGCAAGAATTAAGTCCATATTCTTTTTCCATTTGTTCCCAAGATTTAACTCTTACTTTCTGTCCTACTTTATACATTCCTGTCTCCTTGTGATTAACATTGATAAGTCTCCTTTTTCAAACATCTCACTTGTAAAAGTCCACGGAATTGCAGTCATTGTATAATAATAGGTATTACCAAGATTTTTTATAGTATCTATTCGTAATTTTTTCCCACAATATTTCTTCATTTCTCCCACAAAACTGCAATAATTGTTACATCGAATAACACCATAATAATTAACACCAAATTCTTTAACCATATCATCCCATTGACGAATCTGAACTATGTCTCCTACTTTGTATCGCTTCATATAAATCTCCTAATGGTGTGATCATGTCTGTAGACCACATATATCTACCGTTATCTTCTTCGATTCTAAAAACATTGTCGTATATAAAATATGAAACAGTTATAGTAGTTCCACAAAATCTACACATGTCTTTAACAAAAAATGCCAAACATGGTATATATATTTCATCCCCAGTTTGAGCAATTCCAAATTCTCTTTTCATATCATCCCAAGAACGAACTTTATACTTTTGTCCTACTTTCATTTCTCACCTCAATCATTTTTCGCAAACCAGATGTGAACAACATATTTTCAGTAAACAAAAATTGTTGTGAAATTTTCATATCTATCCCTTGATAAACTCCTTCATGATAAGGATACTTTCCAATTATACATATCTTGTCCCCACATAAAATCTTCATCCTAGATAAAAATAGTATTTCTCCGAAATCTAAAGCTCCTGAATAATCACCATTGGAAGCTTTTTTAAGCTCCTCCCAAGTTTTTAAATAATATGTTTTCCCTATTTTTAGCATAGTCTTTACCCAACCATCATGACATCAACTGCATTCTTAAATTTTCTCAGCATTTCTGGATTGGAAGAAATGATTTTCTTTCTTCTTGCTCCTGCTTTGCCATGTTTGTTAATATAACGAACTTCTAAATTATGCCAATTGATCGGACTCATTTCTCCCATCTTTTTGTATACTTTTCTATATGTAACCATTCCTCCGTTGCTCTTATCTCCATATTTTTCTACGAGAGGAGCAATAATAGAATCTGTTGCATCCTGATTACAGATTGATTTATATTTTTCATACAGATCTCCTAACGCAGCACTGAAGATAGATCTTAAAGTATCATTGGCATAGACAACATCATAAGTACTAAATTTACTTACTGGATTATATTTTTCTTTGTAATCTTTCACTTCCTGATCCCAACAGATACCATAATTTTTATTCATATACTTATATACAGTTTTCATTACAGAGCCACGATCAGAGAACTTGTCACAAGTGGTAAGAGCATCAATCATCTGGTACATATCATTTTTCCATTTTTTACCAGGATTCTCTACTTTCTTCACTGGGATAGGTGTCGTAACAATTTTCTCCTGAACCATCATAGAAGCTAAACGCCCCATATCTTCAAAGATTTTATCTACTTTTCTTTCTAATACTTCAATTTTGTTATTGAAATCTGGCAGCTGTAACTGAATAACGTTTGGATTATTAACTTTTTTCTCAAGGAAAGCTGCTGCCAGTACATCTTTTGCTTTGAGCTGATATGCTACAAGTTTTTCTGCTATTCCCGGCATTTCCTTTTTCATAGTTGGAGTAATTGAGATTTTAGCCAACCATAATGGTAAATAATCTAATTGTAAGCACATAACATTCTGATTCCCGCCATTGGTAAGGAGGGTAAAATTTTGTACCCCCTTTGAAATTACTGAATCCGTTTGCATTTTTCTTCTTTCATATTTGATCCGATTATCATCTAAACCGATAGCTTCACATACCCAGCGAGCACCAACCCAAATATTTCCATCAGGATCCTGTGCTGCTCTAAGAATATCTCCGTTAAACTCTACTTCTTTTGCTATTAATTTATCCATAATGTTTTCCTCCATTAATATAAGTTTTCTTGTATTAGCATTCAATTTAAAATTCCTCCAACTTCTTCTCAGCATCTTCACGGGCGAGGAATACGGTTTTTCCAAACTCAGCAACGTTAAATATTCTTTTCTGTCTATTTGTTTTAAATATAATGCTGTTGTCAGAAATTTCTATCTTTCTTATTCCTTGTCTTGAAATATCTTTTCCGACAATGATGAAAACAGAATCTCCAACCTTACACGGCAATCTAACAAGCAAGCCCTGTTCGTCTAAGTCTTTGTAAGATTTCAGTTCCTCTAACCATTCCGCAAGCTGTTCGTGTTCTTCTGCACATTTTATGCAATTAGCTTTTATATCATCGTCTACAGAATCAATTGACTCAAAATCTGCACCTCTATAATTCTTTTCTGCTACTTCTTTTGCATGAGAAATAGCATCTTCAAGTGTTAATCTCTCCATTATCATTCACCTCTTTCAGCTTCTCCACCGCCAGCTTTAAGGATTCCTTAATTTCACCTGTTATTCCGCGATATGGACTTTGAATTAACTTCTCAATATCTTCAATTGCTTTCTCTTCGGGTGTAGGAACTGTAATTCTACTTGATTTCGCAATTTCAAGAAGTTCATCAATGTTGTTTTTCCAGTTGCATGTACTACACAACTGATTGTTGCACTTAGTGTTCTTTCTGCCAAGTACACATTCATCACAGTTACGTCTACCGCACAAAAAATCCACATTGAGATACCACTCAACAAACTCTCTTGCCGTCATTTCCTTTGTGCCGAGGAGTTCTGATGCTTCGTAGAAATCAACATTTGATCTGATACTCGCCTCATAAGTTATAACTTTGTCTTCATAAAATCTTAAAATGTCTGGAAAATGTTGTGCTAGTAATGGTTTACAATCGTATCTCTGAGACCAATTGAATCCCTGTTTCTCAGCTTCTTTAAGTAGTTTTTCGTTTTCTTCTTTCGTTCTGACTAACACACATGTATTTTTTAAATTAATCATCTTTTTTCACCTCTAATTTCTTTAAATCCTCAATACCCCAGGGTTCTTCATCTTCCCATTTAATAAAACTAAAGATATCACCAAAAATATCTGCCGATATCTGATAACTACCTCTTAAGCTCCAATAACAACTCCATCGTACTGGCTTTTCAGTGTACACATAAAGTTTATTGTTCCTATCTCTTGCAATATATTTACTTTTTGGTAAAAGCAGATTAAGAAAATTCTTTGGCAAATTTTCCTTATTTTTCATAAAAATCACCTCAATAAAAAATTTCTTTAACTCTTCCCCAAAACATAATTGAATTATCAATATCTATGCCCCATTGCTCCTCATGTGAAGAACATGTACTCTCATACTCATACACCGGGAAACCAACTGTAACATCTTCTGCCTCAATAACTTTTCCTACTGATGTAGGCCCTTTATCTTCCTGATGATAGTAAACTATTCCTGTGAGGAATTCTATTACTGTTTCTTTATACTTTGGATTGCACCAGACATATACCCTATTTCCTGAATCATTCTCTACTCTCCAGATAACGTCTTTGTACTCTCTTGCGTTGTTGCACAGTTTTAGCCATGCCATTGCATAGCTTTCTGTTGTAGGTGCTGTAAAATCGGCTGTAATCATTACAGCCTTTTTCCGCTCAATAGATAATTTTTCTTTTAACATAGTTGTCCCTCTTTTCTTTTCAATATCATATTTCTTAATGCACCAACTATTTCCTTGCACTAGTAATCACGATTATAATAATAGGCGGAAGAATTATAATATACTTTACACTCTCCATTAAAGCGTAATCTTGTTGGGAAATCACAAAATATATTGGTTAAAGCAGTTCCATCCGCCCATGTGTAACCTTGCTTTTGCGCTTCTTTGATTAACGCTATATATTCTGCTTTATTATTCACCAAAACAGTACAACATTTCAAATCTATCATTTACGTTTCCTTTCTGACCATTATGAGTCTTCGCACTCCTTTAATTATATCCAAGTATCTAGGATAATCTCGTGCACATCTTCCACGACTAGAACCCCAATATGTTTCATATTTCCTATTAAATTCTAGTCTCGTTGGAAACTCACAAAGGACTATACTTAAAGGGGCCCAACTCGCCCATCTAAAGCCTTGTTTCTTAGCAATTTTAGTCACAGCTATATATTCTTCTACATTGTTAACTAATACTGTGCTATCTCTTAAATCAATCATAACTTTCCCTTCTGTCTTATAATTATCAATTCTCGTAATCTACTCATCAAATTTTTACAATGATAGTCACAATATTTTTCATGATATCCCCCAAATGTGACCCTTCCTCTTTTATCAAAAAACAATCTTGTTGGAAATGTACAGTAGATATAATCTAAAGAGTCTCCAGAATTCCACTCACATCCTTGTTCTTTCGCAATCTGAATTACTTTTTCATATTCTTTTTCATCTTTAACTCCCACAATACAGTCTCTAAGTTCAATCATTTCCACCCCCAACCTTTCCAGATAAGCATTTTCTTCAAATTTTTACATTTGATGAAGCTTGGTGTATACTCTTTTGTCTCTTCACAATAGCCGAACCATCTGCCTGATACGTCTTGATGAAGTTCATATATTTTCATGAGGTCGCCTCCCTTGTCATTACTAAATATCTCAAACTATTTGCCGGAAGTAACATTGCATTGTTAAAATACCATGATACTTCTTCATCATCTATTGATAAGAAATATTCATCTAATACAAGATCTGTAATTTTAGTTACTACACAAATTTTTCCACAAAGTTTATACATGTGGCTGTTAAAAAATAATCTTCCCATTGAATTTTCATAATGGTAATACCACCCGCTAACTAAATTTTTTCTAATCACTACTCTGTCTCCGACTTTATATCTCATGATTTTCCTTTCTAATTTCTACAAGTCTACTTAAATTTCCTACTGGAATAAGTGATGATCTGTACCAGTATCCTTCTGGAGTACCAGATAGATAGTAACCTGTATAACTTATTCTATTGATTCTATAAACTTTTCCGAGATACTTCACCCCTATCTCATGAACTGCTAGGTTACGTTTTACACGAACCCAATCTCCAACTTTTAATTCTTTTTTCTCTTGCATATAAGTCCCCCTAAACACTGAACAGGTTCTAACATTATGTCACTGAAAACCCACTCGCATGTTTCATCTCCTAGTGCTAGTCTATAGTTAACATAGCCAGGATAAAATGATGAAACTTTATCTATGATTTTATATGCATGGCCACAGAATTTTTGCATGGCAATGTTAAAAAACAAATATTCATTATCACTACCATCATAATAATATCTTGTATTACCTTTCAAATTACTTCTAACTCTTACTATGTCTCCTATTTTATATTTCTCTTGCATATCAAGCTCCTTAACCCATCAACAAGTATCAACATTGCATCGTTGAACACCCACTTAGATTCCTCTTCTCCTAGAGATAAACTATAAACTTCACAAACATAATCAATTGCTACTATTTCGTACTCTTCTCCACGGAATTTTTCCATTGCTGAAGCAAAATATAACTTTCTGCGTGACGGATTCGAATAAGGATATTCTAACCCACCAACTAAATCTGTCCGGACCATGACTCTATCTCCAACTTTATATTTCATGTTTCCTCCTCTTATCAATTAGTACAGTTAGTCCTTTGTAAGGAATGAATTCCTCTGCTGGAAACCAATAATCACTAGCTTCTTCTAACTCATAAGCTTTTCTTTCAAAAGTTTTAGAAGTTAGTTCTATAATTGATTTTATGGTACATATATTTCCTAATAAATAATTTATATCTACGCCCCATAGAATACGAGGAGTATTAGATCTAAAAATTACTTTATCTCCTCTCTTCATATTGCCTTCTTTCATGGATAGCTAAAAATAAAGTACCTTCTGCAGGAATAAACATATCCAACTTAAAAATATATCCTGATTCTTTAACACAACAATAAGCCTCAAAACCTCTAGGGTTATTTATGGATATTATAGTCATAATTTTTCCTTTAACTTCTTCCACAGGAATACACCATATGCATCCATGCAATCTAGGATCAACTATTACTTTATCTCCAACTTTCATCTTATTCCTCCAATATAAAATCAAGTACTTCTACAATACCCATACCTGATATATCTAATAGTTTCATTTCCTTTGAAGCATACTGTACAATACAAATCCCGTCCTTGATTGTGCAGCTTATTATGCTTCTCTTTTTTAATAACTTATCTAATTCCATAATAGCTCCTTGATAATTCTCTTGGGGAGTCGAACCCCAAGAGAACTGTTTATTTTATTGTTTACTCAGCATCTGGAAGATAGAACTTTTTGATTCTATCCTCTCCTACAGCTTCGACAGCAGCCATTGCTACCTCATGAGAGCTGAAGTAAATACCATCTGTAATTTTTCTTCTGCTCCATGTGGAATCAACTTTCTCTGTCTCTCTGTTCCAGCAGAGTTTGTATTTTCTCTGAGAGTGATCGTCCCAGTCGATCTCATCGTTGTGATCAATAGCGAAGCGTTTCAGCTCTGCTACAATCATCAGATACTCAGCGGCTGCATCTCTCTCTTCCTCAGTCTTGAAGCAGTTGCCTACTGCTAAACGCATCACATCTTTCTGGTTCTCTGCTGTGAATACTCCACCGTCTTTCTTTCCTGTACCCCACAGATAGAAGTACTGCTCACCTTCTGTTGGCTCCCAATGTTTCTGTACTGTCTCTGGTGCATCAACCATTCCCTGAAGTGCTCCGATGAGTTCTTTAAGCTCGTCCTGTCCAAGTGCTGCCATAATTTTTGTAATAATAGTTGTGTTCATCATAATCATAATCTCCTATTCTTGTTTGAAATTTGTTTTTTGTTGTTTGTTTTAATCTTTACCCATATTCAGTTGTAATTTTTCTATATTCAGTTGTAATTTATATGAAAACCTCTTAGTGGGCTAGAGGTCAATCATATACTTTGGCATAAACATTCCTCCTTTACTGTGATTTTATATCAATAATGTCACAAGCAGAATAATACTGATAATGACTTAAAGCCATACCAATTGCTTCCATTTCATTTATTGCGAGGATTTCACAACAGATTTCATTTCCGCTGTAAGTCTGAAGATAAATATGGAAGAATTTCTTTGCCTTCTCCTCTTTCGAGAATATATAAGTACAATCATCTGTATAAGCTGTTGTGTAATCAGTGCTAATAGGTGATGCTTCTTCATCATAATCTCTCCACCAGTTTCCATAACCACCATAGGCAGCTTCAATGTACTCAAATGGTTCCTCGCATGGTAAAGCAAGAATCTTTTTCGCTTCTTCAATTGTAGAAAGTAATGCTTCTACATTGATTGTTTCTCTTGTAGTGTGTTCGTCGAAATAACCAGAAGATAAATTGACTGCTGCTACACCGAGTGCCGGAGCAATTGTTGATATATCACTCACAGAACCCCATGCTGTTTTGAAATAACCAGTAGATTCAATGAATTTTTCAAATTCTTGATTATCACAAGAGTAGAATACACAGTCATTGGTCCCTCTTCTATCAATTTCAATGATATAATTTATATCATTGTTTACTATATAGTCACTTACAGCAAACTTCTCAGCTCCTACGCACCCTTTCTCTTCATCCTCTGTAAACAATACAGAACAATGATACTCTTTAATAATTTGCAGAATAGCGTAGATGCCACACCGATCGTCTCCCCCAATCCCTTGAGGAGAAGACATGATTGCTCCAGTGTATTTGATTTTCTGGACACATTCTTCATGTACTGTATCCATATGAGCAACTAAAAGTACTGGAAAAGTTCCCTTAGCATAGAGGAATCCATCCTCCGATTTAGGTTCATAACCTGCTGCTTCTAACTTAGCTTCCAGGTGACTCTTTAAAGTCATCTGTTTCATTCTCAAAATCTCTTCTAATTCTGTAATTTTATATTTATTTTTACTCATCTCCGGTCTCCTTTTCTTTGCAGTCTGGACAAAGCCCTTTGTCACCATCTTCAATTACATAGAGGCTTCCACACTCTTTACATTCTTTAACTTCTTCGTTAAGGAAATAGTCATCCTCGCTTTCAACATATGTATAATTTGTTCTTAAGCAGTGATCACATACATACTCATCGGTTGATTCCACCCATGTGACATCATCGTTTCTACATAAATCATCACAACAATCACATGTTGTGAAATTTTCATCCCTGCAGTCATTACAGATATGCATATTTAATTCATCATAATAGTTGATATAACTATTGGGCACTCTTTCATCACAGCAATCGCAATAAGTAGAGCAATTACAGCAATACCAACTTCCGTCGATAAGGTACATCTCATCTTCGCCATAGCGATCACCGCAATCACAACATCTATGAGATTCACTGTCGCCATAGTTATCATAACAATCCTCACAAAGAAGAGTACTTTCCATATCATGCCAATCCCCGCACTTTACACAATAGATATCATGTCCAACTGTCATATGCCTATTATCTACTCTTCCCTTGGGAATCATTTTGATAATTTTACTTACTGAGCACTCACTCTGGCACTCATAATCTCTGTAGTGGGTACCTTCAGAATTAATAACTGAGCAACAAGCAGAGGTGCCGCCTTTCTTTCTCCAAAGATTAGGAGCCACTAAACAATCAGCGATGATTTTCTGAAGCTGTGCTCTAATTGGAGTATACAGTGAGTTTTTGCCATCGTTACATTGAGGGTAGAGTCTTCCCTGTACAAGGATTCCATCTTTATAATGGAATAACTGACGGATGATCTTAGGTTCGAATTCTAAGTCATTACCGTCATACTCTTTATCAACTTGATAGTAAACCATTGTAGTTCCATCAAGAAGATAACTCATTGTTCCAGAACAATGGCATCCTGAGTAACCATTAGGATTGTTTTTATCAAGTGTATGACAGGATGACCAGCTGTTTCCATTGGAGGACAACAGATAATCAACTGGATTAACTGACAGGATAGTGTGCCGAACAACGTCAAGAGGATTGATTGCATCTGAATATTTGGCATACCTCTTTTCAAAATCTGAATAGGTATTAGAAGTAATACCTATAAGTGTACAGATTTTCTTCACTGCTCTTGAGGTTTTCTGACCTGCTGAAATACCTTTAATATCAGGATAGCATTCTTTAATTAAAGAAGCTGTTCGTTCATCCAAAAGCTGTTCTCTGTAATCTCTCAGTGCAAACAAAGCATCTGTGCGTCTTCCCTTGATAATCATCCAATTAATGAAATTATAAATTTTCTCCTCGTCTGGCTGTCCCTTGATGTTCTGATCAAATGCCACATAGCATTTTTCATCATTCCAATTCGGATGATGTCTTAATAACTCAATCAAAGGTGCCTTGTTGTCTGCCCATGTGTTGATAATTTTGTCAATGGCTGAATCACCCCAAGGGATATCATACATATTAAGAACCTTAATCATACCCTGTTTCATTGTTTCCTTATTCATGCTACAAATCCTCCTAAAATTGTTTCATAGAGCTCCTCAGGAATCTGTTCTTTCCCTAAGTATTGCTCAGAAATTTTTCTTGCTTTCTGTACAGCTAAAGTTCCCTTGTCTTTGATTTTTTCGTAGAATGCTTCAACAGTATTCATGACTTTTGAAACTGTCTCATATTCTGTATACAGCTCTTTGTCGTCTGACTGGATCTGTTCAAACACTTCCTGTACTCCATAGGTTACGAAGCATTCTGGGCAATAGTCATTAACTAAAGGTTCAGAAATAATCTTTCCGCAGTGCTTACAGATGGAGAGTTTATAATCTCTCTCATCCAGATCTTTATAGTCACCGTTTTCAAACTTGAATACCTCATACTGGTCAAAGATATAAGCTGCTTCGTAGCTCTTAGCGAGCTCCTCAAACTGAATCAGAACCTCTACAGAATCCTCTTTTTCTTGCGAAAATGTTTTTATTTTCTTGTTTAGAGGTTTCATTTTAAACTTGCTGTCCTCAATGTAGAGAAACTTTGAGTCAAAGTTCTCTGTGATGTCTTCTCCTAAGACATAGTTTTTGAAGAGGAATCCAAGGACAATATCAATGTCCTTAGATTCTACCTCTGATGAAGTGATTCTGTTATCTTTATATAAACTAATAAGTGTTGCCATTTGTTTTCTCCTTTCTTAACTGTAACTGCATTATAAACCAGTTTGTAAAACTTGTCAATACTTTTTACAAACTTGTTTAAGAAATTTTCTTTCTTTTCTCGTTAAACTGTTTTGGTTCACCAAGAGATACAAGATAGTCCTGCAGGTAGAGAGCAAGACTTAATTCAACTCTTTCTGGATAAGCAGCTATTCCTTTTGCTTTAAGTGTACTTGGCTCAGTTCCTCTCATAATAGGCAATACTTTTACTAATCCAATATCTCCGTAGAAGCAATAAATTTTATATAAGTTCCTAATTATCTTGTCACATAATCCATCTCCTGATAAGTTATAACCAGCTTTACAACAAGTAGATATAATACTTTCATAAGCTATCTTACCTTTTGCTTTAATTATCCTGTAAGCGGATGTGTAACTACCAATAGTTCCTGGTTTTCTTACCCCTTTGTCTTCTGCAATGCTTAAATTATATTCATCAACCACTTCCTGCAACGCTACAGCATTCGGTTCACCTAAGATAAGATTTGCCTTATGCATCTGCAGCGGAGTAACTTTTTCAGTATACAAGCTCTGTCTTGTAAAGATACTTGCTTCGAAATGTCTTCTCTCATCTGGATCAGATGGGGCTGAAGTAATAACAACACATTCGAGTTTATCTAAAATACCTTCTGATGCAATAAAACGACCATAACCGTCTACAATAGAAAAAGTGCACTCTTCTGGATGTGGCACTACTAATAATGCATCCATAATCATATGATCAAAATTGTCATGCATTGCTTTAATTTTTCTATGATTTCGTGTTTCCAGCCGCTGGTAAGCTGGATCGACAGACATCAATTCCCTTGGAATTACTGCACATGCCTTTGTACCAGAGATTAATAAGTTGCTCATAACTGTGTTGTAAACGATGTTTTCCATTTTGTTTTCCTCTTTTCTTTTTTATATAATAAAAAAGAGCTGTTTTCACAGCTCTAATTTTATTTCATAGTTTAGCAGTCACATTCTACTAAGTTGGTGAGATACTCAATACCATGACCACATAAAGCAGTCAGAACTTCATCTAATATGTCAAGTTCTCCGTCTGTTTCGCATGATTCAAGGGCTTGAATGATTCCGTAGCCTTTTTCATACTCACTGGTATTCATCATCTCCTTAGTTACTGTGTCACCGAGTTTTTCCTCGGCATAATCAACTCTGTAGAGTCTTTCCTTTGCTGTCTTCATTTTGAAAACCTCCTTGATATGATTAATTCTTTAAGATTTTTTGGATCCTTTGTCCAAATTAAATCTTTATCTTTGTATTTCATTTCATAAGTAAGTCCATTTACAGTTGACTTATATAGAGCTTTTATAGAGCAAATGCCACGAATAGTGCTCAAATTTTCATCGTAATTACTGCCTATCATAAAACCATCAGGTCCAATAATACAAAAATCTTGACTGCCATAATTCGCTGTCTCGCAATCGGTAAGAACAAGATAGCTTCCTGCTGGTGTGACAGCTATCATTCCAGACCGGAGCTTCTTCCTTAAATCAACCATGTTGCCTCCTTTCTATTAGTGTACGGACAGATGAAATAAGTTTCAGGTCTTCAGCATAGCTCCACCAATAGTGGTAATCTGAGCCTCTATCGTTGCCATTATGCAAACGGTTATTTTCTTTATAAAAATAAACTAGATATGGCGCTGGGGAAGATCTAATATCTACTATTCTTCCCATACCAGAATTGCTTCGCCATACTATATCACCTATTTTCATTGTTGCCTCCTCTCTATTAATGATGCTAGCGGAGGAAGGTACTTCATTCTTTTAATGTCGTCAGAACCAAACCACCAACCATGGTTGCCTGGACAGGAACCTGGCTCTATTGCACCATCATGTAGGTTATCATTTGCTTTGAAAAAGTACACAAGTTCACTACTGCCAGGTCTGAATTTTATAACTTTGCCTAACCCATAAAATGGGTCTTTAATGTATTCTCCTAACATCTATATCTCCTCCACATATTCAAGCAAGTCTCCGGGCTGTATCTGCAATAATCGACAGATTGTATTGAGAGTTTCTTTACTAGCAAGTTCACCCTGCCGAATCTTTTGTATCTGAGCTTCTCCCATGATTCTATCTCTCCGCAAGACATAAGTTGAATATCCTTTGTGCTTCAACTCTTGCAGGACATTTATTTTGTATACTATCATTTGCCTTGCCTCTTTTCTGTAAACCGTACAGTCTACAACAATTCTATCATCAATTGAGCCACTATATAAAAACATTCTATTGTAGGAATGACTATGAGTGACTACATAAGGGTAAAAGACTATACCCCTATACCATATCAGCTTTCCTATTTTATCTTTACGATTATATACATATATGTTCTGCATAGTCATTCCTTTCTCTTGGTGATCAGATCAATCAGCGGTCTCTTCCTGAGGTATTTGATATCTCTTTTGCTATAGCAAGATGCGTTAGTTATATATCTTCCTTCATAGTATCCAGAGTAAAACTTTGGATCATGTTTATAATGGTCTACTATGTAATGAGAGTGCCATAATGATCCGTCATAAAAATTTAATTTACCTAGACCATTTGGTGTCTTTACATAAATATGTCTCATTTCCATTCTCCTTTCCTGCGCAAAATCGCTTCATAAAGAGTATTATGAACCAATAATGGTTCTACTATTTTTTTAGGAAAGTCAAAAATATAATTTCCATGTAGAAATTCTACAGTATATTTATTATTTGACTCTTTGGACACATAGCCCAGTCCTATTAATGTTGTATAAATTATTTTCATGTTTACCTCCTAATCGAATCATAGCAAACATCTGTTCCCTTGTCAAGTATCTATATAACAGAAACTTCCGGTTCCTGTATCTACAGTGCAACAAGCATGTTCATATTTCATTATCAGACGATTAAATTTCTCTTCTGACATAGGGGTCTTCACTTTGAATGGATGCGCCCAAGGTGAATTCACTTGCATTCTATTCGGAAGCAAATATACAGGATTCCCTGCAACAAGTGCTTTTTGTGCTTCTCTTCTGGTTACTTTCTTTAACATATTGTTTCCTTTCTAAGCAGCATAGTTAAACATCTTGGAGGAAAACGGGTAGCCCTAGATTTCATGCTACCCCTTTTTGAGTAATTCAAGATGCTTAAATATACTGCTTATGCAGTATATTTTATTTTCTACTTTAAAAAATTCTCAGCCACTCATCTCCTATCAACTCCCATGTTGTAGGATTAAGAGCATAGTCTTTAGAATTAAACAGTTCCTCATATCTTTCCTGCATCAGTTCCTTTGTAGGAAAGAACTCTTCTTTCCTTAGATTTCCTTTGTTGGAACCTGTTTTGAAATAGATTCTAAGTTTATATTTCATGATTAGTCCTCCCTTGCATACCGAGCAAATTGTTTAAGCCCACCTGCATAGTGTGCGTCTACAATTTCATCATCATAGACAATCTCGGTTCCGTTGGACTCCATGATGCATGAAGCAAGGTCATTAATAGACCAACAGTCTTCTGCGTCAGCGTACCAAGAGAACTGATTTCCATTGGCAGTTGTCATAGTAATCAGATCAGTATCTTCCATGTGCTCAACCTCTGTTACTATTCCTGTCAGAGGATATAGGTCTTTGTATTCTCCATCTGTTGTTGGAGCTGCTGATACTGGGGTTGTTATCATCATAGTTGTTAATACTACTGCTAATAATTTCTTCATGATTTTTATTTCCTTTCTTATATATCTTATATAACTACTATAAATTTATAGATATCTACATACTGGTCTAACTGATATACAGGTGCCTTATCAAAGATAGGCAACAGTCTATCAATAATACCTTGGTATTGCTTTGTGAGTTCTGCTAAGATAGCTTCATACACTACATTGGACAACTCACAGAATTTCAAAGTCATAATCTCTTGTATCGTGTATACGTTATTCATAACAGAACTCCTCCTTTAGATAAAATTCACTATCTCTCTTGCAAGATAGCTATACATAACAGACACTGAAATTCTGTGCCAATTTCCATTCTGAAACATTAACACAGGAATATTCATAGGATCTTTAGGTCTCTCTGTGCAGATAAACTGAAGTCCATTGCCTCTAATAAATAAGGCTCCTTTAGGTACTGTGTAACCCAAAAGAGCCTCTTTCCGTTGTATTCTTACAGTTGTGTATTTATATGTCATGCTAATCTCCTCTCTGCTATAGAATCACTCAGAGATACTACAGGCTTCAATGTACCGGTTTCCTTGTTAAAGAAGTATGCATGATTGTCTAAAACCAAGTTATCTTCTACGTAAGCATTTGTTCCTCGAATCATCTTATTAATTCTTGTAGGATCGCCTTCAGGCATGAGAATCACTTCTTCTGTTGAAGATGGAATGACAAAGAAGTTTCCAATAAGTTGAGCGAAGCGTTCCATTGCTCCAGAGTAAAACAGAGCTATTGCTCCACAAGAAGTTTTATTGGTTACAACATAACCAGTATGAGACTGTAGTACCGAAGTTGCATAAAATCCTTCATCATTAAAGGATCCAAAAATAGCAGACTCCATTGTGCAAAAGATTCCTGGATGTTCGGATTCCAGCTTATCAAGATAGATTGACTGTCTATCTTCCGGAGTTTCAAATGAATCGTTTCCTGAAAATTGCTTATAGAATATACTTAATGTCATAATTAATACCTTCTTTCTAAATAATACGTTTCGCTTGCAAAGTGGACTAAAGCCCCTTCTTCAGCTGCTTCTATTTCTATTGGTTGTCCTTCGCTCACAACAGCCGATTTGATATAATCATCTACTGTTTTGGATGTGCCATTATTAGACACAACACAAGATACTGTGTCTCCAACAGAGAAACCTTTTCCTTTGTAGCTCCAGGTGCGCTTATCAGGTGATACAATGGATACACTATGTCCAGAAACAAAATAGACTGTGCCTGTCATTGGACGGGTACTGTCTTCGCTTGCTCCTGTAGGCTTCACTACAGCCAATAAAAAAAGGAGTGCTATTAACACTCCTATCAATGAAGGGATTACTACTTCCCTTATGAGTTTCCGTTTGATTTTATCTGCCTTGTTCATAATGATTTCCTCCTAGAAATTTTCTTCTATAATGTCCATGTCCATATAATCTACTACTTCGCCTGTGAACATGTTTACAGTGAGTTCATAATCCGGTCCCTTGATAGGAACGAACAGACATTTTTTAAGCTTCTTATTTCCTTTCCAGAGAAGAGAGAGTTCGTTTGTGCTTGGATACATTACTGGAATACATCCATAGTCAAACAATTCACTGTGACTGAGAATCAGTACAGCTGCTTTCTTTTCCTTTGCGGAAAGAGTTTTGTAGAACTTAGGAAAGAAGGTGTAATCATATTCGCTAAAGAATTCTGTCAGTTTTTCTTTAACAAGGTTGATGATTTCCCTGTGCTTTGCTTTACCTTCCAGAATTTCTACATAGACATTGTTGAGTTCCGCCCATGCTTCATAGTCGGCAATATACTGGCAGAACTGTTCTGGTGTGTAGCTGAAAGAAAATTCGTTGAGAACATCTGTCCAGTTTCCATTGTTACAGATGTAGAGTTCTCTGCCTAAAACAGATTTCAGCTCTACTGATGTAATTTTCTTGTTGATGATTCTTGTGTAGATCTTTGTCATAATTTTTCCTCCTGCCTTTTAGAGTGGCATAACTCATTGAATAATGCTCTATCAAGGTTTGACCTTGCCTTGTCTACTCCTCGTAGAAATAGAGCATCTGCTTAGGCAACTAAGCAGTAGAATACAAAAAGTGCATTTTCAAAATTGCCTTGTTGAGAAACAAACTCTAGGATGTCCTCAAAGTATTCCGTTTCCGTCTTCCCTTGCTTCCAATATGGACAGTATTTTCGCCATGTTGTATAGCTGGGGTAACAGTTCTTGAGCAAATAATCGCTCATTTGCTTGACTGCCCTTGCTTTGCGTTGGGTAGTCCAAGAATTGTAAATCATAGAATCACCTCCGCTGGAGATAATCCTCACCTACATATTCAAGAGCTTCCAAGTCTTCTTCTGTCCAGACATAATCTGGGTTTGATTTTAACTGTGCAATTGCCTTGCACAGGTCCTGATACCCTATCAGACCTCTTTTAAAGTTTTTCAGCATACTTTTTCACCTCCTCTTTTCGTATGGACTGATTTTAGTTCCTTTTGGCTTGTAAGCCATTTGCGGTTTATTCTTGCCTGTACTCCAGTAACATTCATGGAAAGTAACTTCCATGTCATTGATAGCCCCTGAAATATGACTATGCTGACGGAACTCCCAGCCTACTTTGCGTTCCTTTGGGAGACAGGAAGTAAGACCTACAAGCTGCTGTGGAGTCATTTCCTTGCGCAGATATAGCCCGTTTTTCTGGACATAATCTACGATTTCCTTTGCTAGTACATGTGTGCTAGGGGAAATTTTAGCTTTTTTCCACTGAATAAAACCAGTGTTGTCCATAACAGACATATATACCACAAACGGGTACTGTTTAATCTGTCGGCAGAGGACAAAGCGTTTGCCTTGACCTCTAATAAACAAAGCACCTTTAGGGAAAGTAAGCCCATAGTGCTTTTCTGGATTTTTCATGGTTCTAATGTTATACATGTTGCACCTCCAGATTCACAAGGTCACCCAAACGAACATAGAGATGTTCTGGGTATACTGGTTTACTAGCTGCGAGGTCTTTTTTCAGACCTTCCACTACTTTCATGTAGTGGTAAACGGTTTCTGCGTCTTGACAGAAAATTGCCTCGTTGATGAGTTGCTCACAAGATGCAATGCGAGCTTTTAATTCTTTACGGTTCATAGTTTTTCCTCCTATTGCTCTTTTTAAGGCTAGAGCATGACCCTATCATGTTCTTATTCCTACCTATGACCGAAGTCATAGGCAGAGTATAAGCTCATGATTTATAAACTTGTTTATGCTACAACTTCGACTTTATCAGCTCTTGACAGCAGGTAGACTGTCAGTAAATCAGTAACTTTATTAGCAACTACACGCTGACTGAAGTCCTCTTTATAGTCGAACTCACCGATTTCTACAGTGCCGTCTTTTTTCTGTGACACTTTACGGGATGCACCACGCTCAAAGGAAGCTATGAAGTGGCGAATATCAGACCCAGCCATATCAGAGGCTTTAAGCTTGAGACCATCAAACCAGTCACCAGACTGACCAATGAAAGTACGGAATGAGTCTCTGAGGGCTTTATTGAGTCCAGACATACCCTTGCCTGACTGATACCAAGTAGCAATGGTTTTACCAAGGGACTCAGGAACTAAGTCAGAGTCTAAGCCCATTTTGGGCATTACTGAATGACAAATCAGAGTAACAAAGATTTTATCGGTGTCTGGTAAGTCCTTGAATGTGGTTTCGTCACACTGGCAAGCCTCAAGATTGCTATTGGCAGTGATAAAGTCTTCACGCAGGTCAGTGGCTTTTTCAGTCCAGCCTGCGAAAGCTGTTGACATTTCAATATCTGAGTACTCAGCCCAGTCCTTGCCTGGATAGAGTTTTTCACCCTCTGAAATAAGGTCTGACAGTTTCTTAGTGCCTAACTTAGTAGCAAGAATCCGCTGTTTTTCTGCGGTCATAGTTTTGAATGTTACGAGGTCTTTCACCTGCGCTTTTACGTCCTCATGGCAGTTTGCTGGCATTTCTAAAGCATTGATAATTAAAGCTGATTTTAACATAGTATCTTCCTCCTGAATTTAAAATATTTTTGCGCACTTTACAAAAGTGTTTATAGCACTTGCAGGACTTGCACCTACTGATAGCTATATCTATAGTGCTAGACCTTCCGCCTTAGATACGGATAGAATCAATAAAGACGTCAACCATTTTTGCAAGGTGTGCGCTTTGCACTGTATACCCTGCGCAGGTTATGTCTGAATGAGCAAATTGTAAATCATACCGTAACACGTCGGAAACCAACGTGTCTGTTAAAACAGAGGCATATTATCGGGAATCACAATAAAAATGATTTACAAAGTTGTTTATAGTTGCGTACCGTACTGAAATGTTAGTCATAGCCCACCTGCTGACTCCATCCTGCATCTTCACAAGATGATTTTTTATCCCCTACCCTGTCATCTCTTGCTGTCGAAACCTTCTTTCCCCCCTATAAAAGCGGAAGCCGTTCGAGTCCACTAACAAGATATCCCAGACTTCGGGAAATGGTTCAATTGATATCGGTTTAGAAATACCGCTTATTATCTGCTAACAAGTGCCTGAATAGTATTTGTGTCTTATTTCAGTAGACTCTTGCTATCTGCTAACAAGTGCCTATGCAGTGTTTACGTCCTGCATAGTGGACGAATCATAATTACCACTCCTTTCTCCTGTCGATGTACTTATCTTACTACCTTAAAGGTAGATTGTCAAGTACTTTTTTCAAAAAAGTTTTATTTCTTCCTTTAGGTATTTTTGAGTGGATACCTAACCACCGCTTGAACTTGCCGACCGCCTTTCCTTATCGACACGCTTATCATACTACTCTCAAGGTAGTTTGTCAATAGCTTTTTTAAAAATATTTTTATTTACACGTTTACAAAAGTTCGCAAACCAGCATAAACACTGGGAAAATTGCATGAAAAAAAGTTTTTTCGTGAAAAATTACTTCCTATTAAAGCGAAAAATAAAGGTCGTCAGGATCAGACAGTCTGCATACAAAGTGTAATACGTATTACTGTATGTACTTATATACATAGTGTAATACATATGAATATTCAGAATAGAATGAATATTTAGAATAGATTAAATATTTAGAATAGAGTGTTAATCAATAAAGTTTAATCAATTATATCTGCAATACGTGATTTAATAAAAGCTGATACTGCAATATTGTTAGAATCACAATATTTTTTGAGTTTTTCATATTGTTCAATTCGTAAACTGACACCAACGTTTTTCATGTTCTTTTTGTCCCATTCTTTAGCATATTTCTTGTTATATTCATAATTTGACATAAATTATAGCCTCTTTTCTATTCAATTTGTTGAGTTGTATATATAATTAAACTTCTAGCAAGAATTGTTAGTTAATTTACTGCAAAAGAAAACAATTGTCAGAAACATTGAGTTTTAAAGCAAAATTGTATTCGCAATCTTAAAAACACTATGGTTCGAGCAAAGAAACCAGACACAATTCAATACAATTCATTATATTGTACGAATATTCTGATTACTTTAGTACTATAAAATTCTATAGTATTATCACTGCAAAATTTTTCAATTGTAAAATTTCAATACTGTAAAATTTTGCTACGGTACGGATGTATAACACTGATTTATTAAAGTATACTAGGGCTATCCACTTTAACACTTTAAAGCCTTAAAAACGGGGCGTTTGTAAAACGATACATCTTACCATTGCACAATTCATAGCATTCCTACTATTTCAGTCAGAAACAACCAAAATCAGCCCAAACTGTTCATATCTGCCCACTAAAGGTTTGAAAATAAGCATTTTCGCACGTTTTAGACCGGGGGTACTTATGCCCTGAAAGCCTTGAAAACGCAGTGTTTTCCGGGGATGCAGAGCTTTTTTGACACCAAGTTCAGATTTCGGATCCATGTTCCCAGTTTCTCCGATCATCACATCTCTCTCACTCGATTTCCAGATCAGAGTTTCTTCCTTATTATATATGTTTTCCTGATTCACCTGTTTTTATTTTTCTAAACAAGTTTGTAAAATTCTGTTGACATTTTTCGTAGTCAGTGCTATAATACACTTATCCCGAAAGGGATAGAAATCACAGGAGGCACATATGAACGACATTACTTTTATTGGAGTCAATCTTACTCAAGAACTCCAGAAACAACTTGATTCTCACAAATCAGCCATTCTATCTACTGCACCTCCAGATGCAGTAAAAGGCTACAATCTAGGTGTACAAAACACTCTTCTACTCTTAGACTCACTTCTCTCATCTTTCGAACCCAACGAGTTCCTGATCAATACTACAGATTCCCACTTAACTGAGTATGACTATGATGAGCTTGAAGCTTTAACCCGTAAACAAGTTTATAAATCATAAGGAGTATTTTATATGAAGACTTTTACTAATACCCACACATTACTATACCACACTAATGATTCAATTTCAATCCCTCTCAGATACTCTATCATTGAAGGCACCACATGGTTCATCGGTAAAGATGTTGCAGCTATCTGTGGTTACAAAGACACCTGGCGAGCTATAAAATACCATGTTTCACCTGAAAATACCGATCATACTATTTTTAATTCCCGTAAACTTATCATCATTAACTACGCAGGTTTCAAAGAAATAGACCCTACCAAAGAACATCTAAACTGGTTTATAAATCATCTTTCAGAAGCGTCTACGCCAACAGAAGCCCCAACAGTGTTCAATCATCCAGAATTTGGTGAGCTGAGAACTGTTGAAATCTCAGGGGAACCATGGTTCGTAGGTAAGGATGTAGCTGTAGCATTGGGATATTCAGATACCACACAAGCTATTAGAAAGAATATTTCTGATGAAGATAAGATGACCCGTCCCGGAGACGCCCCATCTATTATAGACAGTTTTGGAAGAACTCAACATCCCGTTTGGATCAACGAATCCGGTCTCTACTCCCTTATTCTCAGCAGCAAGCTCCCATCAGCAAAAGAGTTCAAGCATTGGGTTACTTCAGAAGTACTCCCCTCTATCCGTAAGACAGGGGGCTATGTTAACCCATCACAATCCGATCTTTTCCTAGACACCTATCTTCCATTTGCAGATCAGAACACTCGACTTCTTTTTAAAACTACTCTTGATACTATCCAGCAACAGAACAATACAATTCAGCAGCAGAATCACACTATTTCACATCAGGAAGACATCATTCGTAATCTTACATCAGACATTCCATTAGCAGATAAACGTCAGATCCTCAATAGAATTGTACGCTTCGGAGGAAGTCCTCATACACGTTGGCCATTCCTCTACAGAGAGTTCGACAATAAGTTTCATATGAATACTAAAGTACAGCTTGAACATTACAATGAGACACATAAACCTAAGCTACAGAACCGTTTAGATTACATAGAGCACATTGGTATGTTCAATGATCTAGCTGAAATAGCATGTGTAATCTTCGGTCCAGACATCGAAAAGCTGTCTGCTCAGTATTATGAAATATGCAAGTAAATTTTGATTCTATAGTGAGAGGCTTACAACTTTACAGTGAGCCTCTTACAAAAGAAATTTGATCCATATACTCAAATAAAACCATTATATAGGGGGTAAGAAAGTTGATTGACACTACAAAAATTTTACCAGGTCAAGAATTTAAAAATATGCAGGAACTGTCAGTAGCTCTTACTGGTCAGAAGATGCCTGCCGGAAACAGATATGTTGTCAGAGTCAATGAGATGAAGAAATATTTTTCATGGGATAAGGTGCCTGGTTCCAACAGAATTATTATTACTGACATTTTTCCTGAACCTGTCACAAAACCCAGGAAAAAATGTAAAAAAAGAATAGCAACACCAAGAGAATATTATCCTCAGGGTAAATACAATTCTATGATTTATGCCAATTTAACTACGTTAGAACTCAACCATAAATATTCTCTTTCAGAACTATTTGAGGAGTTGGGTATGACCAGTTGCAGATTCACGCGTCCAAAGTATTACTTAGATTGTGTAAATACAACTAACCTTTCACTTTCAACTTATAGATATTTTTTTAATAAATTGAACAATTTATTGAGTAAAACTTTATATACTACTCTTACTAATTTTAAAAAGCGAGAATGTATTTCTTATCATATGGAATATAGATACACTTTCAAACAAGGATATGAAGAAATAGACATACCTACAGAAGCTATAGAAGCGCTCAAAGAACAGGCGCTGCAGGAAACTTCATATAAAGATGAATGGTCTGTTTTACATAGTTCTGATTCTCAGAAGTATACTCAATATATTTTAGATAAATTGTCTATATATGGAATCAAAAAATATACTAAATGTTATGTGTTCACTTCTATTAAACCATTTAATAATCTTCCTGAGCCGAGTTTGTCTGAAATGAATGCTTTAACAATCGAGAAGCTTTATAAATTTAGCAATAAGTTTGATCAAGTTAATCAGAAAAAGATTCAATCCATCATAAACACCAGTATTTTAAGTCGGTAGACCGGAAGGCGAAGCCTGAGGTCTGAACACATGAAAGTTTTTTCAGCGCTACTTTCTACACTCGGCGGTTAAGCGCCTCGCCTAAAGCAGCTGCTTCTGAAAAAATTTTGCGTTCAGACGTTGATTGTTTTTGTTGGTGAAAAGTTTCCACCAAAATAAAAATTGTACATATATCTTTATATATAAAAAAATATTTGTACCTTTTTTATTAAGTAGAAAAAATATTATTCGAAGTTGAACGAATGAGCGAAGCGAGTGAGAGAAAACTATAAGACCCTCATGGCTCGCATAAGTTAAAGAAAGGAATGATTACAATAGCAAAGCAGAAAAAATGTAAAAGATACTTATTCAAGCTCCACAGTGAACGTCTTCGCAGATCACGCTGGAAGCTAGAATATCCATTAGAGGAAGCTCTAAACACAGAAGACATTATTTCTCTGTCTGATAGCCAGATTCTCAGATTCATTGATGAACTCAACGGAGACACCAGTGAAGCCAGAGAAGAAGAAGCTTCTTATATAAAGAAAGAAATCAAGCGTCTCAAAAAATCTGATTCTTCTAAGAAAGATACTCTCATAGCAAATCTCTATAAAAGATTCTATAATCTTCAATTTGTTCCAGATTACATGTGTCTGATCATTGATAAAATGTCTGATTATAACAGAGCCAATAAAGGCTTTTCTATCAATGGAATAAAATATCACAGACTCCTAGGCACCAACGGGGGCATAAAGAATTCTACTATTGTTTATGTCTCTGAAAGGCTATATCCCCAGCTCTATGAGCGTCTCTGTTGCGGTAGGAACCTAGAACAAAAATTTGTGCCAGCTAAACTTGAAGCGTACCAGGCACTGATCTGTTCCGGTAGTATTCCAGTAAGTATGCCAAAAGGGATCATAGTCGTTCCTGACTGCATTACTCATTTCACAGAAGACATTATTCGTGTAGATGACTCTCAGTCTGATGAACCAATAGTAGAGTTCCTCAAGGATCAAGAAATAGAGCTTACGGAATCAGACGGTTACGGAATCATGCTTCCATCACTCTCTTACCGTTGGGCAAGAGAGCTTGACGAAGAAGAAGATTTTTTATCTGGCTGTAATCTCAGAGGACTTCCATGGACAAAGGGCATGGTTTTCACAATGGATTACTTAGCTTTTGGGGAATCTATAGCGAAAAACTTCTATATAAAAGATGCCTGGGGAGATATGAGAGATATCAGAGAGTCTGAACTGATTATTACTACTTCTATGCTTAAATTATGGGATTCCTATTCTTCTTTCGAAGATTACTGGTCCAATGTAGAAAAATATCATTATCAAATATCTATAGCCAAGACTGCTCCTGCAAGACTTGATGAGTACAGAAGCACAAATTACCAGTTCCTGCAGAATTACCACCTTACACCGGAAGAAGTAACTGAATTGGTCCGTCCTACAGTAGAAGAAATTCAAGAAATCCTTGGATTAGATTACAGGAAGTCACTCCTATTTCTGAGAGGAACAAATCTTACAGAAGATTCCTATATTGATGAAGAACCGTATATCAATGCTCTCATGATTGAGCCACAGATGATTCATGATCCTTACATCAGAGACAGAATCTACAATATGATAAAGAAAAAAATCAGACAGGCCAAGATTGGTGTACTCAAAGTAAGGGGTAACTTTGCCATCATTGGAGGGGATCCGTATAGCTTGATGCAGAGTATCTTTGGTTTACCGGTCACAGGATTACTCCATGCTGGGGAATGCTGGCATAAACATTGGCTTGATCGAGAAGTCAGCGAGGTCTGCTGCTTCAGAGCACCTATGACAAGCAAATACAATGTACGTAAGCTTAAGATAGTAGGGACTCCTGATATGACTTATTGGTATAGATATATAAACACATGTATGTTGTTAAACTCATGGGATAGTACTAAAGAAGCTCTCAATGGAGCCGACTGCGATGGAGATTTAATGTTCACTACTAATAATGACATCTTACTTAAGCATACAGAAAACTTACCTCCGATCTATTGTATTCAGCGCAAAGGAAACAAGGTAGTTCCGACTGAGACAGATATGATACAAGCTAATAAAGGTTCTTTCGGTGATGCGATTGGTCCTATTACTAATGTTATCACTTCACAGATATGCTTACAGGCAAGGTTCCCGAAAGACAGTGAGGAATATAAAGTCTTAGACTACAGGATATTGTGTGGGCAGCTGTTCCAACAGAACTCTATTGATAAAGCTAAAGGAATCATCGCTAAACCTATGCCAAAACATTGGTATGACAATAGCTACAACCGTATAGAAGAAACAGATACACCAGAAGAAATATCTAAGAAGGAATTCAATCAGAGAATTTGTGCAGATAAGAAGCCATACTTCTTCATCTACAACTACCCTACTCTTATGAAAGAATACAAAGACTACATCAAAACATCAGATGCCGTGAGCAGGTCCAGATTTAATATTCCACTGGAAGAGCTGCTGTCATCACAAGAGTTGACTGAAGAACAGGCAGAGTTTCTTAAATTCTATAAAGAATTCTATCCAGTCAATGCAGAAACCTGTGTAGTCAATGAACTCTGTTGGGAAATTGAGAAAACACTGGCTGATGTAAAAGAAAGTAAGGTACCGTTTGACAGTTCTATTCTGAAGTCAGATGCTACCTACACAAATAAGGATAAGGCTTTTATAAAACGTATCTATGATAAATATAACAAAACTTATGCAAACAGAATGAGTCGCCATAGCTCTGTGTATGAAGATACTTCTTTAACTCCTATTGGAATGACTTTTGAATCAGAGTGTGCAGAATATGTTCCAGACGCAGAAAAGCTTTGTAACATTCTGGTTGATTTGGGATATAACACAAAAAAGGGTAAAACTTTCGTCTGGGAGATGTCCGGAGACACTATTATTGATAACCTTCTTTCTCGAACAGATGGCTATGCGCAGTTTCCTGTAAAGGATCCAGACGGTGATATAGAGTTTTGCGGCGAACACTTCTCAATGAAAAAAGTAAAAATGAAAGGCGAAGAATAATGGATTTAATACTCAACGAAAAACAATATATAGAAAAAATGTTAGAACTCGGTGATTGTAATCCTAAAGATTTAGGAGCAAACATAGCTCTTCTAACTAGATATATGTATCAGGAGAAGTATACTCAGAAAGAAATTTATAATGGTATAGAAGAATTTGCTTCCAAAGTAGATTCTGATTTTGATATCAATAACTGGTACTCATTTATAGACAAATGTATTGGTAAAGCTAAGAAGAGAGATCTGTTGAACATTGACTATATACCTATTACGCAGAAAGAGTTAGATACTATCAAGGAAATCAAGAATCCTGCCAGGGAAAGACTTGCATTTACTCTTTTAGTCATTGCCAAGTTTAACAATCTAAAATCAGAAACCAATAATAACTGGATCAATTATTCTATGGACGTATATTTCAACCTTGCCAGAGTAACTTGTAAAGTAGATGATCGTCCGTACATGATTTATGACTTAAAGGAATTAGGGTTGGTTGAAGTGAGTAAAAAGATAACTCGCTTCAATATAAGAATCACATTTGTTGATAATGAGTCTGATCCGGTGCTTAAAATTACAGATATGCGTGAGTTGGGCTATCAGTATCAGAACTTAGGTCCGAAGTCTAAGATAAAACTGTGTAAACGCTGCGGAAAGCCGTATAAAGTGAAATATTCTAAAGGCGGTTCGCCTTATTGCACCGATTGCCAGAATAAAAGTGCCAAGGATGAAACAAAACTTATTACGTGTGATTGTTGCGGTAAAGAATTTATTGCAGTATCCAAAAATAATCGTTCTGTACTTTGTTCCGAATGTCAACAAAAAAATGATCGAAAAAATCATAGGAAGCGTCAGGCCCGCTATATGGCGCAAAAATGACGCTATCAAATTAAACCAATGTCTCCGCAAATGCGCTCTACAGGCGCGTTTGCGAGATTTCGTTGATTGAGTATATATGAAAGGGAAGATATAAGGATGAAAAACAATAATAGACTTTATTTTGCCAGACAGAAATTTTTAGGAAAATGTCCTGTCTGTGGGAAAACATTGAAAAAAGTAGATGGCGTAAATATCCTCCGCTGTGACAACGCAGCCTGTTCCGGTGTGACTGTGAGAAGAAATGGGGAGTCTTCTCAGGAACCTTACTACAGGATGCTGAATGACAGGGGTATGGAAATCTACGAACATCTATTTAATAAAAAATAAATTATAGAAAGAGTTGATTATTATTAAACCGATTTCTAAGAAAGAAATTGAAAAACTAATGGACAAAGGTATCATTAGAAACACGCACAAAGGTTACATTAATAAAAAAGGATATCATGTAGGATATTATAAGACCTCAGGCAATAACAGATATATTGAGGACTACTATGCTGATAAAGCAAAATCACTGTAAAGGAGTGCCTAACTATTACTAAATTTTATGATACTAATGCTCTCCTGAATCTCCAGGAGGCAGCATTCAAAGAAAGATTCTTCATCTCTGATGAAACTCTTAGAGAAATCGAAAATATCAAAACATCCTCTCGGAAAGATGAGGATATCAAATACAAAGCTAGACATATAGCTCGTCTTTTAGATCAGAATCATGATCAGTATTCCGTAATAAATTATAATTTTGAAATGGAAAAACAACTGTTAAATTTTGAATTGGATCCAGTTAGACCAGACAACAGGATTGTTTTTAGTGCTTATACTCTATCTAAAGTTCAGGATATTGAATTCATTTCAGATGATTTGTGCTGCAAAAATATTGCAAGGAAAGTCTTTAACCTGCCAGTGTATGGAATCGTAGAGCCTACTAACGAGATATATAAAGGATATAAAGTAATTAAAGGTGATACTAATGCTATCAATCAGGCTATGGCTGAACTAGATTATTCAACTTGGTACACCAATGAGTATCTCATTATTGAAAATACTGACGATGGCACTACTAAAGAAATGCGCTATGATGGTCAGGGGTTTGTGGCACTAAAACTGCCATCTTCCAAATTTATTAAAGCAAAAAACTCTTTACAACGTTGTGCATTAGATATCTTGAATAACCCAGATATTACTATCGCTGCTATTCTCGGTGGTTACGGCAGCGGAAAAACTTATCTTTCTATGCAAATGGCACTATACAATGTAAAGGAGAAAGGCAGAAATAGTAAAATCTTAGGTGTACGAGAAGTTTCTGGTGAAGGTAAAGAGATCGGATTCCTTCCAGGCGACATGGAAGATAAAGTTGGGAGATTCTTTGAACCACTCTCTCAGTCTCTTAATGGCGGAGAGTTTGAATTACAGAGTTTGAAAGTATCTGGTGTGTTAGATACTAATGTACCGTTCTTTATGAAAGGTACTACTTATAATGACACTGTTATTCTCTGTGATGAAGCAGAAGATTTATCAGAAAGTCAAATTAAACTTATTGGTACACGACTCGGAGAGAACAGTAAAATTTATCTTGCAGGTGATTACAAACAATCCCTGTTAAGTAAAACGATTAATAATCCTCTCATTAAAATGTGCAATGAGTTTAAAGGAAATGAAAAATTTGGATGTATCTATCTTGGAGAAGATGTGCGATCAGAAACCAGTAAACTCTTCGCTGATCTTTTCGAAAAGGATCACTTCTAAAAATATAAGGATTACAAGGAGAAACATATGGAAGAATTATTTGATTTTCCAATTATGAAAAGTGGAGTAGATGAATTAGTTGCTGATATCATCAAAAGCAACTATGACAATCGTAGATTAATCATTAACGATGAAATCAATAACAATCTATTAGAGTCCATCTGTTTATATATTTTGAAATATAATCAGGAAGATAAAGATGTTCCTGAAGATAAAAGAAAGCCTATTTGGATTATTTTAAATTCAGTAGGTGGAGTCGTAAACTTCGGAATGGGACTCATTGATTGTATTAAACATAGTATTACACCTGTTTATTGCTTAATAATTGGAATGGCTGCAAGTATGGCAAGTTATATTCCAATGGTCTGTGATAAATCATATATCTTTCCTAATAGTACAATTTGTATTCATGACGGACAAACCGGTATTATGCAGACTTCCAGAAAAGCAAATGACATCATGAATTTTTATAATAAATGTGATGAAAGATTAGCTGAACTTGTATATGCCAATACCTCTATTACCAAAGATTTTTTAGACGGTATTGCTGATCGAGAATATTATATGTTCCCAGAAGAAGCTAAAGAATTGGGAATTGTTGATACTATTGTTGGTGTCGATTGCCCTATTGATGAAATATTATGAAATATTCTAAAAAGGAATTGATTGCTAAGGTTTCAGAAAAAACAGGCTATCAAGAAGAAAATATAGCTGAAATATATGAAGCTTTAGAAGAAACTGTGTATGATTTACTCCTGTCAGCAAATGAACATAAGGATGTAGAAATTCGACTGTTCACAGGATTTGGTATGTTTAGTAAATTAGTACCAAGTCATGAGAAAAAGATGCCTGATGGAGAAATTAAAACAATAGAACCTACTTTAAAATTCTCTGCACGTTACAGTGCTCGCTGGAGGAAAGATAATATTAAAGAGTACAGAGAAGCTTTAAAATTGTGGGAAAGAGTGAAAGGAAGAAAAGGATGAATGGAGTAGAAATTAAAACAACAACTACTACCCAGATGAAAATCAAGAAGGCTACAATTGATGAACAGGGAGCTGTTTACGTAGATGGCGAGGTAGTTGATCTTATCAACGCACTGAAGAATACATTTGAAGGCTGTATTTTTGATTTAGCTGTCACAGAAAAAACAGAGGTCCCTGTAGAGGACTGATGTTGAGTGTCCTGTGGTATATATTGCATTGAGAATAAAATAAATCACAAAAAGTATGTTGGTCAATCTATTGATATTAAATCACGATGGACTCAGCATAGACATACAAGTTCTTTAGTAAGAGATACATTTCTTTATAGAGCAATGGATAAATACGGTATTGAGAACTTTGATTTTTATATACTTGAAGAATGCCAACCTGACGAGTTAGATATTAAAGAAATTTATTGGATAGCTACATTAGATACATATAATTATGGGTATAATATGACTCTTGGTGGATCAGGCTTGGCAGGTTACAAAGCTTATAATAGAAATTGTATTCCTAAAAATTTTGGAATGCTTTCTAATGGTGTAGACGAAACTGTACCTATTATAAAGTTAGATACTAACTATGAAGTGTTAGAGTATTATGTAAGCGTACAGGACTGTGCCAGAGCTAATGGCATAGCTTCCACAAACATTTCTAAAACTGCATCAGGAAAAAACAATACATGTCATGGATATATTTTTATGTATTTCAATGACATTAAGGATATGACCACTGATGAAATTATTTCTTATAGATTACATCAAAGAAAGAATTATAAAGATTCTACCCTAAAATCTATAGATCGAATCTCCTCTTCTGGAGAAATTATCAATAATTATGAAAGTATTAGTCAAGCAGCTAAAGAATTAAATTTAGATCCATCTTCTATAAGCAAGGTGTGTAAAGGAAAACTAAAACAAACTCACGGCTATAAATTTAGATATGCCGTAGTAAATAATAAAGAATAAAAGGAGAAATAATTATTATGACAAAAGCAGAAGTTATTACAAAAGTAGCAGAAACAACAGGAATCACAAAGAAAGATACTGGAGCAATGGTTGACGCATTTCTTCAGGTTATCACTAATGAACTGGCAAGCGGAGGAAAAGTAGCATTCACAGGATTCGGTTCTTTCTCAGTTGTTGAAAGAGCTGCTAGAGAGTGTCGTAATCCGCAGACGGGAGAAACTATGATGACAGAAGCTCATCTTGCACCTAAATTCAAAGCCGGAAAAGCATTAAAAGATGCAGTGAAATAAATATTAAATTGCTGACCTGGTGAATTCCAGGTTGGCGATTTGTCCGGTTAGTCTAGCGGTTAAGACACTGCGCTTTCAATGCAGTAACATGGGTTCAATTCCCGTACCGGATGTTTGTATATTTGAGAGTTGTGGGTAATCTCAAATGTCATTTTCCGTATAGTTGTTTCTTTGGGGAGAACTGGAACTCCCCCCTCCTATTCTGCAAAGTAAATTCACAAGGTGTGGAACCGACCTGCTAAGTCGTGTGATCCGACAGGATTGAGTTTCGATTACTCTGCTTTGCGTTACAAGATATGTAGATTACAGCCCACCTCCTGTGGGAATTCGTAGGTGAAAATCCTACCATGTAACTCTTGGTTATGTGATTGTAGCATATCATGAATATAAAGATAACCGGATTGATTCCGGTTGAAAGGCAGGACTACTCTCCTGCCTTTTACTTATAATTAGGAAATGGCTGCGGAGCGGCCTAACAATCTGGAAAGACAGATTAATGTTGCGTGTCCGGTAGGTCGAGGGTGCAGTCTTGAAAACTGTCTGGGTGTAAAAGCCTCTGGGGTTCGAATCCCTAACGCAACGTCCGGGAGAACGGTAGAGATGGAGATCTACGGCGGTCTGTAAAACCGTTGCAATTGCTTTGAGTGTTCGAATCACTCTTCTCCCATGAGGTTAACAAATTAAATCAAAATTCCATAAAACAAGTAGATAAGTTTTACTATGAGATGTGTATACGCATGGATTAGGTTTATTAGAAGGTTTTGTCTCTGATTGCAACAGATAATGAGCCTTTTGAGTCTACAAATACCGCAGGTTACGTAGGATCGGTTCCTCGGAGCTTTCATAGGGCTTGTAGATGGGTTCAACTCCCATACCTGCTATTACTAAGATACTTTGGTATCTTTTTTTAATTGGATAAAAAGGAGGTGCTCTAGTGGCACAAGAAGTTGAAAAAAAGCCTGTACCAAGAGCAAAACCTAAAGCACCTGCTCAAAAAGTTATTGATCGTGCTATTGATGAAGCTCTCTATGAAGTAGGGCGTACTAAATTTACATGTAATATGTGTGGAAAGCTGAAAGATGCTTCCGACTTTTATAAAAGTACAGATCCTCTATGTACTACTGGTGTGACAAGAATATGTAAAATGTGTGCAGCAAAGTTGGCATATTCTGAAGATTTAAAAGGCAATAAGAAAGCCCCTGATGAGCAGAGTGTCCAGTTAGCGCTCAGATATTTAGACAAACCTTTCTTTCAAAAGCTTTATGATGAATCTATTCTTGAAGCTGCTAACACTATGTCTGGTCGGCCCAAAAATAATACCTGGACTAGTTATATAAAAAATATATCTATGCCACAATATAATACATTAACTTGGAAAGATGGTGATTGTGGCAATAGTTCTACTCTTCTACCGTCTATTGGGTCTGTAGATAACTCTGATGAAGTAAAAAAAATGTATAAAACCAATAAAAGAACTGTTATTTCAGCTCTTGGTTATGATCCATTCGAATCTGCTGCTGATGCAGATAAACCATTAATGTATGGAAAATTAGTAGGTTTCCTCGATGAAAGTACGCAAGACGATGAATTGAAGTTAGGTGCCTGTGTAGAGATTGTACATAGTCTTAACCAATCTGAAAAAATCAATACTGTAATTAATGCTCTGCAGAAAACTCCAGAATCTATTATAAAAAATTCTGCTACTATCAAAGCTCTTGAAGCCACTAAAAAAGACATTATGAAAACTACTCTTGATTTGGCTCGTGATAATGGAATTAGTATTAAGCATAGCAATCATAATACTAAAGGTGCTAATACCTGGACCGGGAAAGTAAAAGAGCTTAAGGAAATGAAGCTTCGTGAACAGGAAGTAAATGCTTTTGATATAGGAACTTCTCAAGGTATGCTTCAGGTTGCGGAAGCCAGTACTGCTGCAATCATGAAACAGTTGGCTTTAGATGAAAATGACTATACTGAAATGATATCTACCCAACGTCAGAAGGTGTTGGAATTAGAAAATAAATGTGATGCTGCGGTTGAAGAAGCACGTATTCTTCGTAGAGAGAACGATGATCTAAAAAATTTCCTCAGAGATAAGAAATTGATTGATGAAAATGATGAGGTGATTGTGGAATGAAACAGACTGATTCTGGTATATGGGTTCCAGATACACCTACTATTTTTGTTAAGCCTACAGAAGAAATCATTTCTCAACGAAAAATGGAAGGAATGCAGAAACTTTCTGAAATTAAACAATGGGGATTAAGAAATCCAACCAAATTTATGGAAAGATTCATAGGCGTTGACCTTCTTGATGTGCAGACCTATACATTTATGAATTCTTGGGATAAGATGTATGCTCTATGGTTATGTACCAGAAATTATGGAAAATCGACATTGCTTGCATTATATTACATGACAAGAGGTATGCTTCTTAATAATTGTAGATGTTATATATGCGCTGGCACCAGTGACCAGTCCATAGAAACTTTTGAAAAGATTGTATCTATCGCTAAAAATGAAATTGAGTCATTTACTGGATTAACTGATGTATTTAGGAATGAAGTTGTCATTAATATGACCAATAATGATGGTTTTATAAGAAATCCTGCAGGTTTTACTTATAGATTGTATAATGGTAGCTTCGTTAAAACACTTAACAGTAACGTCAACGCGAAAAGAGGAAAACGTGCAGAAGCAGTTTGTTTTGATGAATCTGGTTTCCTGGACGAAGAAGTATTTCAGGTTATTGAACCATATACAGCTCAGGATAAGAACTTTAAAATGGGTGGAAGTGTAAATGTAACTACTCTTCCTAAAGAATTGCCTAACCAATTACTCTACACTTCAAGTGCCAGCACTACTGATTCTTACTTTTATAAAAAGTATAAAGAATACAGTAAAGCTATGATCTGGGGTTCCAAAGATCATTTTGTAGCAGACATCAACTGTGAGATTATGTTTAATGCTACATATAGAGGTAAGATTTATCCAGCATCTCTGTTAACCAAAGAAAAGGTTGACAATGCAATGCGTGAAAATAAAGAAAAAGCTCTTCGTGAGTATTACAATATATTCACTTCTGATGGCGGTGCAGATGCCATCTTCAAACGTTCTATGATAGTAAAAAATTCTACTATCCGTCCCCCAATTATGTTTAATGATACAAAAGACAGACTTTTTGCCTTAGCATATGATCCAGCTAGATCTATGGATAACTCTTTTGTCCTTGTTGGAGAATATTATAAAGATTCTTCAGACAATTGGAGAATGCGTATTGCTAATGGTATTAATTTTATGGATCTTAGTAAAAAGAATAAAACTCCTATGCGTACACCTGAACAGGTCAAGAAACTGAAACAACTGATTCTTGACTATAACGGTGATGGAGTCGATGACTATACAAACATAAGTAATATCTTTATAGATGCTGGTTCTGGTGGTGCCGGTGTTAATATTGCAGATTATCTTATGGAAGATTGGTATGAAGAAGGACATGAAGGTGAACAGAAATATTTACATAGAGGTCTTATAGATAAAGAACAGTCGTCTGATTATGTCAAAAAATTTCCTAATGCTGTAGATAAAATTAAATTATTACCGCCTACTATGTATAAATCTATTATCTATGAAGCTGCTATTGAAATGATGAGACTTGATCTCATAGATTTCACTGCTGAGTATGATAATAAAGGATATTTAACAATGCTAGATATAGACGAAAAAGAAATGGCAAAAGCAAAAAAAGATTTAATTGCTAAGTATAAAGATAAATCTATGTCTAAAGGTGAATTAGATCGTTTAGTTGAAGAAGAACTTCAAGAAAGAAATTTGGCCTCAACTAAAATTTATAAACTATCTCCTGATGAGGAACTTGGTCTAGTACAGATCGACTCACTAAAGGAGGAAATGGTTAATATGGTACGAAAGAAACGAGAATCTGGTAAAGATGGCTTTGAACTGTCTACAGAGAAGCAAAACAAATTGCATGATGATCGTTCGTATTGTTTCTCAATGCTCTGTTATGGACTCTCAGAACTTCGTAGAGAACATATTAAAAATAAGAAACGTCCCAAAAAAGAAAATATAGCTGCTGCTATGCCTATTCGTAAAGGTGTAGTAAGAAAAATGTTTAGTTAGGAGGTGAGACATTGGCTATTAAAGAGGAAAAAACAACTCAAGAGATAAAAAATTATGCTCTTAAACAACAGGCATTACAAGAAAAATTCGCTCAAGTAAAGCAAGCCGTACAGCTTATTGATTTAACTAAAACAGAAACAAGAACATTTACTGTATTTAGTAAAGATAAATTACGTCAATATATGCAAAACCCTAAAACCAATGAATCTAACCTTCGTAATTTGAGCAGATTCTTATATAGAGTTTCTCATAATTACAGAAGACTTATCTCCTATCAGGCAGAAATGGTAGATTTAACAGCTCTTAATGTTATACCTCAGATAGATTTTACTGAGGATGCGCATGACGATGAAAAAATAAAGACTAGTTATTTTAATACTTTAGTACAACTTGATAAGATGAATATGCAGTCAGAGATTTTAAAATGCCTATTGATTGCATGGCGTGAAGATACATTTTATGGTTATACATATGAAGATGATTCTGGATTCTTCATTTACCCTCTTGATGGAGATTATTGTAAAGTATCTTCTGTCAATTATGATGGCACTCTTAATTGTGCCTTTGATTTCAGTTATTTCAGAAGTCATACTGCCGACTTAGAATACTGGGATTCTGAATTTAATTCTAAATACAATTCCTTTCAAAGTGACAATACTCTTCGTTGGCAAGAGTTGGATCCAGAAAGAACTTTTGTAATTAAAGTTAACATTGATGATCCAACGCTTAATATGCCACCTCTTTCTGGTTTGTTCGAACCACTTATTGATCTTATTGATCTCCAAAGTATTCAGTCGGTAAAAGATGACTTATCAATCTATAAACTTCTGGTTGCAAGATTAGAAACACTTACTAACTCTGACGAACCAGATGATTTCTCAGTAGATATTGATACAGCCATTGAATATTATAATAGACTAGTTGAATCTCTTCCAGATTGTGTATCTGCAGCTATCTCCCCTCTTAAAATTGAACCTATAGAGTTTCAAGGTGACCAGACTCAAGATGTTAATAGAATTGCTACTGCTACTTCGAATTTATTTAAAAATTCTGGTGGTGCACAGATTCTTGATAATGACAAAGTCTCAGGTACGACAGCTTTTACTGCTGCTATTCTTTGTGACACAATGATGGCTATTAAAACTGTCCTTCCACAGATAGAAGAACGAGTTAATAGATATCTTACTTTTGCTATTGGTGATGATCATGCTAGAGTAAAATATTTTGAGGTATCTCCTTACACAAAAGCTTCTAAAAAAGAAGAACTTATGAAATCTGGAGAACGAGGTGTGCCAGTAAAGCTAGCCGTTGCTGCTCTTGATGGTATCTCACCTCTTGAAGCTTTATCTATGGATTATCTTGAAAATACTGTTCTAAAACTTCACGAAACATGGATTCCTTTTAGTACTTCTTTCACATTGAGTGGATCTGCCTCACAGCAAGTTATTGATGGTAAAACAGATGATACAAAAGGTGGAAGACCTCAATCTGACAACCTTACAGATGAAGGTGAAAAAAGTAGAGAATCAGAAAAGTCCAGTGAACAGGAGGGATAATAGATGAACAAACATTTTATCCGAACTGCTGACCAGGAAACAGCAAATATTTTAAAATCTATTGGCTTTCCTCAGGTCGGCTATACTAAAGGTATCTATACATTTGCAAATTGTTCATCTCTTTCTTTTGCAAATGTAAATATAGATATAAACAAGCTAACTTATACCGATATTTATTGTGCAAGTTAGTACTCCTCTTCTATGAGGATAAAAATACACAATAGAAAGGAGGCTAACATGAAGAAAAAAGTACTTACATTAGATGATCTCTATTCTTTTTTTGAACAGAGGAATCAGACAACTGTATTCAGTGCCAAAGAGTCTGGATATAATATTGCAGTTCAGGTTCCGGCAAAATTTGAATTAGAAGATTCTGATGAAGATGATGGTTTTTTACGAACTAAATTCAAAGTAAATCATTTATATGAAAATAGAAATAAATCTTATATATCTGAAGAAGCTCAGTTAGAAGCTTTACCGTCTTTACACTATAGGCCAGTTCTGGCCGCTATTACCACTTTATCTGATGGAACTACTGATTTTACTTCTCATGCTATGGAATTTGATGATGAAGGAAACATTACATACATTGAGCAACCTATTGGTGTTTTTGTCAATCCTGAAGGATATCATCTTGAGTATGATAAAGAACATGATAAAACATATGTTATTGCCGATGCGGTAATTTATAACGATTATTGTGCTCCAGCATGTGAAATTATTCAGCGTAAACAAGGAAGTAAAGTAAGTTGTGAATTAAGTATTTCAGAACTCTCTTTTGACACTAAGGACAAAGTGCTTCACTTAGATAAATTCAGATATAATGGTGTAACTTGTTTAGGCACTGATCCTATCACCGAGAAACCCGTTGAAGAAGGTATGGAGGGTGCCAGATTAGATATTGCTGATTTCAGTGAAGAGAATAATAGTCTTTTTACTAATACAGAAGAAAAATTACTAAAGGTTATTCAGTCTTTGCAGGAGACTCTTGCTAAGTTTGAAATTGAAGAACCAACGAAAGGAGGAAACCAAACGTTGAAACTCAATGAATTATTAGAGAAATACTCTAAAACTGTTGAAGACCTTGACTTTGATTATGAGTCTATGTCCGATGAAGAGTTAGAGGCTAAGTTTGCTGAATTATTCGAAGGTACAGAAGATCCAAACGAACCGGTAAAAGAACCAGTTACTGATCCGGAAGCTGATCCAGAATCAAATGACAATTCAGAGTTTAGCAATAAAAAAAGATATACAAAAAAAGAAAATGGTAATACTGAAGTTACTTTTGAAATTAGTCATGAAGATGTAAGAGGTGCATTATATACTCTTCTGTCTACTTGGGAAGAAAATGATAATGAATGGTATTTTATTAATGCTACATATGATGACCATTTTGTATATAGCAACTGGGATGAAAGTAAAATTTTCCGTCAGGGCTATACAAAAGATGGCGATGCAGTATCTCTCTCAGATGAAAGAACAGAATTATTTAAAGAGTATCTTACGCTTTCAGAAAAAAGTGAATTAGAAGAACTCAGAAGTAACTATGCTGCTCTTCAGAATAGAATTAATGAGTACGAATCAAAAGATAAAGAAGCTGTTCTTGGTGCTGAAATTTACACTGAACTGAAAAATAGAGAAGATTTTAAAGAACTGATCAAAAATCAGGCTATCTACAGTGTAGAAGAAGTACAGACAAGAGCCGATGCTATTTTAGGTAAATATGTTAAAGAAAAAGGCACTTTCAACTATCAGCAGAAACCTAGTGCTATTGGTTTTACTGAACCTAAGAAAGCTAAGAAACCATATGGAAGTTTATTTAAGGATTGAGCTATCAAATAGCTCTTTTTTATTGCCTAAAAATATTTAAAGGAGGAAATAAAAATGGCATCTAATTTTCAGAAATTTATGGCCACTGCTGAAAAACACGCTGTTGCTGGTAGCTCTAAGCTGAAAGCTACTATTGCAGGTCATATTTATAACATTCAGATTGAAGAAGATCTGGACAACGGATCAATTGTTGCAAAAGGCGATTATATCAAACCGGAGACTTATAAAGCTAAAGATTCTACTGGTTTTGCTGGTGTAGTACTGGATAAAGCAGCTAACGGAAATTGGTATGTAGAAGTTAAAACACCAGGAGATGCTCTGTTACTGCTCCAAGTACCAATGTTATACGAAGAGTATACTACCGCTCTTAAACATGAAAGTAATTTCTATAACGCAAATGGCGACATCGTTCGAGCATATGAGCTTTATGTAGGTGATGTGTTTGAAGTATCATCTGAAGGATTTAGTGGTACTCCTACTAAAGGTGCAACTGTAACTGTAGCAGACAAAAAGCTGACAATTGGTTAATGGAAGGAGGAATACATAATGAAACTTAATTTTTCAAGTAATGAAGTAAGAAATATTTTTGCTGAAAATGATTATGCAGAGTACTCCCAGCTTATGTTTGACACAGCTAAGGGAGAAGAAAAAGTATCTACAAAAGATGCTAATAATAAAATCAGAGAGATTATGTTCTCTGTACTTGGAGTAGATGAAAACTGCTCAAGAAAAGAACTTAGAAAAGCTATTCGTAGACATAAAATTGATGTATTTGAAATTATCGAAGAGACAGTAGAGAATCTGCTTGTTTCTGGTTGGGGAGAAAACCCATTCTTCAATGAATTTGTAGAAATCAAATCTATGGCTGACGGTGATACTAATGAGTTCTATGTACCGGATGAAGTTATTCTGACAGTGTCTGAACTTTCCGGTAACCATCATGACCTTGACAATAATAGGGTCCGTATAGCGTAAGCTGTATGAAAAAATATGCATTTAATTGCTGGAAAATCCTAAAGCTATTCAAGCTACAACATAATACCGTATAGGTATAAATGTGAATGCGACGAAAGTAGAAAAAATTGAATAGATAGTGCATGGTTAAATCCTAAACACTTTAATAATGGACAATCAGCAGCTAAGACCGAAAGGTAATGTTCAACGACTATCCCTTTGGTGAAGAGATTCACAACAGGAGTACGGCTCAAGTGAGTGGGTGAAACCCCCTTAAATGGAAATGGTGCGCTCGGCATATCCGGGAAAAGATATAGTCTGTTCTCATATGAAAATATGAGGAGCTATGGCTCAACAGGGTTAACGCCCCTATAAAATTATTTTCCAAAATACAATTGAAATGAGATGAACGAATGCAAAAAGATACATTGGTATCTGGTATTTATTGCATTGAAAATTTATCAACTAATAAAAAATATATTGGACAATCTGTAAATATCTATGAAAGATGGAAAAAACATATCAGTGAATTAAACAGTGGATTACATCATAATGATTATTTACAAAAAGCATGGAATAAATACGGTATCGAAAATTTCAAATTCTATGTTTTAGAATACTGTCCTATTGATAAATTAAACGAAAAAGAGATTTATTATATAGACTACTATGATACTCTTAATAGAGATAAAGGATACAATTTAAAATCAGGTGGTCAAGATCATAATTCTTATTCTACAGAGTCTCGCCGTAAGATGAGCGAATCTGTAAAAAAGTCTTACTTAAATTCAAATCTAAAATCAATCCGAAGTTCTGATGCAATAAATCAGTGGAAAAATCCTAAAATAAAAGAAAAAATAACAGGTAAAAACAATGGTATGTATGGTAGACATCACACTGAGGAAGCTAAAAAGAAAATAGCTGACGCAAAAATAGGTAAACCATCAAGCAGAAGAAATACTACTCCTGTTTTTTGTATTGAATTAAATAAAGAATTTAAAGATGCTGCAGAAGCAGCAAAAGAATTATCACTTGATAGTTCTGCAATATTAAAAGTCTGTCGCAAGCAGAGAAAAACTTGTGGCGGTTATACATGGGAATTTTTAAATATTGGAAAATAATATAAGTTAAACATTAAGTATTAGACAGCGTCTGGCAGAAGGACAGACATTCTCTGTAAGAACTTCATGGTATGGAATTAAAATTTACACAGAATATGAGCTGTTTATGGCAGGTCGTGTTGACTGGGCTGGATTTGTACAGAAAATCTATGAAGCCTTTGATAAGAAAATCAACGATATGGTATACGCAGCTGTAATGGCAGCAGGTGAGAAGGTTCTCCCGTCTACACAGTTTAATAAGACAGGTACACTTTCATCAACAACAAAAGATGAGTTTATGACTCTAATC
Organism: Blautia sp. Marseille-P2398; assembly: GCF_964240315.1. NCBI lineage: Bacteria > Bacillati > Bacillota > Clostridia > Lachnospirales > Lachnospiraceae > Blautia > Blautia sp. Marseille-P2398. The sequence goes on along the minus strand of NZ_CAXSTD010000008.1, from coordinate 74,023 downwards.
GAAGATGTACAGATGGCTACAGGTGATGAAGTAGTTGTTATGGGTACCAAATCTGCTCTTGCAAAACTTTCTGCTATGGAAGATATTACTTGGGTATCTAATGCAATGAAAGATGAAAGACACACTACAGGCCGTTTAGGTATGTTTGAAGGTATTCGTCTTGTTGAAATTCCACAGAGATTTGCTAACAATGACACAAGTAAAAAGTTAGTAGATAATACTAAACTTCTGATTATGCCAGTAGCTGATAACAAATTTATCAAGATCTACAATGAAGGCGACGCTCAGATTAAAGAAGTATCTGATGGAAATACAAATATGGATAAAACTAATGAGTATGAATATCAGATTAAAATGGGTGTGGCCACAATTATTGGAAAGCGTTTCGGAGTTTGGACACTTAAATAAAAAACTATTTAAAGAGGTGGAGTTACCACCTCTTTAACTGATTAAAAAGGAGTAATAACATGGCAACAAGAAGAGCTGCAACAAAAACTGTTGCTACTACTGAAAATACTACAAAGGAAACAGCTCCTGTTAAAACTACTAAAAAGTTTGAACAGAACGAACTTATTGAATGTCGTTCTTTAGTGCAGGGAACATTATTTATGCCTGGTAAACAAAGTGATATTCTATACCGTTGGGATGGATATGGAGATGTTCGTGAAGTAGAATATAGAGATTTGTACTCTCTTAAATCTAGCCGATCACCATATATTTATGATCCATGTTTCCAGATTGAGAATGATGAATTATTAGAGGATCCTAGATGGAAAGATGTAAAAGATCTTTATGATAATCTTTATGATGCTTCTGATATTAATCAGTTTCTTGCTCTCTCACCAGCTCAGTTTAAGAAAGCACTTGCTGAAGTTCCTAAGGGGCTTAAAACAGCAATTAAAATTGAGGTAGCAACTAGACTGGATAATGGTACATTTGATTCTATTCAGAAAGTACGTGCTGTAGATGAAATTTGTGGTACAGAGTTAGAAAAAATGATTTAGGAGGTGTTCTATGACCTCTTATGAAACAGTATTTAAACGATTTGAAAATAAAGTTGAAGATATAAAAGTATTAAAATTAGCGTCTGATGACTGGACTGAATTGTGCTTAGAATGGCTAAATAGTGCTATTGCAATGATTGAATTAGACCAGTTAAAAATAGAACATGATTTAACGAAAAAAAATGATGTTCTGTTCGAATTCGAGGACACCCTTACTAATGGTGAAATAGAAGTCGTTGCTTTATATATGGTCGTTGCTTGGTATGATATTCGTTTGAATTCTTTAGAGCATACTAATATGTTTTATGGTTCAAAAGATGAAAAATGGACCAGCCAAAAAGAACATGCCAATTATATTATGAGCATTCAAAAGAAATATAAAAAGGAAGCCAGAAAATATTTTAGGAATCACTCTTCCAGAAGTAATTCTTATCTGGATGGTGATCAGAATGAAGTATAAATATGGAACTTTTAATGACAATCAGTTCTCTGATTATATAGAATTACTACATAATAAAATTCATTGGCTTTTAATCTATCAAGAAAACTCTTATCCAAAACTTAACAATTATTTTAATAACTTGCAATTATATATTGCAGCATTAGCTGAATTAATCCCATCACCTTATATAATTGATTTGGCTAATACAATAGAATGCGCCAAACTTGAATTTAATAATCCTAATTTCAACCATCAAAAATATAGAAAAATAATTTTTGATGCTCATTCTATCATAGATAAAATAGGTGATAACCATGAGTGATATTTTCAAAAAAAGAATGGCTTTATGCGGTAATACTGTATCAGACAGTATTCGTACTCAGTCAGACGAAATCATGCAGAAAACTTTCACCAATGACTTAGGTCACAGACAATGTAAGCTATATTCTAGGACTATGGAATACTTAGAAGATGTTGAAATCAAATATCAGTATTCTCAAACCTATACAATCAATAAGGACCAGGTTGAGTATCTGGCTCAATTCAGACCTGGCTATTTCCCTGAAAAGAAATATATGGACCAAGATAGTATTGAACGTTTTGGTTTTTATCTTGAAATACCGGATAAGAACACAGGTGTTCATGAGCTATGGCTTATTTTAGGGAAGAATGATAAAAACTCTTTCATAAGATATAACATTCTTAAATGTAATTGGATGTTTAAATGGATAAAGAATAAACAAATTTATAGTTGTTTTGGTGTATTAAGAAACCGCAACAACTACAACAGTGGCGTATGGAGCGATGGTTTCTTTACATCAGTAGATAATCAGTCACAGTTTATTGTCCCTACTACTCCAACTACGCAAACAATTGATTATAATGATCGTTTCATGTTGAGTGATTCTATGATTAGGCCTTTAGTTTTTGAAGTGTCAAAACTAGAAGATACGTTCCCATGCGGAGTAACTAAAGTAACGCTTAAACAGGATCATTTCAATAAAGTTACAGATAATGTTGAATTAAAAATATGTGACTATTATGACTCTCCGGTTATTCCTCAAGAGCCAGAAATAGAGGACATTGTTTTATCATGTTCAGGTACTAATAGAGCTTTACGTGTTGGAGGCTCTAAAAGAACTATTTCAGTTGCGAGTGATATTAAAGATAAATCTGTCATTTGGTCTTATGAGTTCAATGGAAACAAATTATCTGTAGAAGAATTATCTAATGACTTTGAAATCTCTGAAGGTAAGAATACGTTAAGTATCAAAGCTTTGTTAAATTATAATAATTTAGGAAAAGTAATAAAGATTATTGCTACTCTTCCAAATAAGCAACCATCTTCTATTGAATTGGAGGTGATGCGATGAATCAAGAGCGTATTGATAGATTATTTTCTTGTAGAAATGAACAGGGATTTGACAGTATTTCTTATGATAAGAGAAAAATCTTAGAGGATTTATACAAAGATTCAGATATTATTGAAATCTTAAATAATAAAGAACTTCAAGCAGTTAATGCGTGTCCGGAAGATTATTATAATGTAAATATTTATTCTTTTTTAAAGATTCCAGATGCACAAAGTAAAGTCAAAAACTTTATTTGTTTTGAAGTAAATGACACTGAAATTGTATACTCAAATAATATTATGGTTTCTAAACAAATTATTTTTAGAACTATAGCTCACCAGGATGATGTCAGTACTATTTGGGGTATTGATCGACAGGATTTACTAGCAGCTTTAGTTAAAGAAAGATTTCAATGGTCAAACATATTAGGTACGCAGTTAATAAAAACATATGATTCTGGCAAAGTGGCTGAAAATGGTTATTACTATAGGAATATGTATTTTGAACAGACTGCTCCGAATGATATTCAAAATAGGCTTAAGAGTAATCGCTTAGATAAGTTAGGTCGTGATTATTATGGATAAACTTCTCATTTATTTAGGTGAGAATCTTAAAATTAATGATCAGATTACTATTTATCAACCTTCTATTCTTGATATAGCTAAATATGGAGAAAATCATTATTTTAATGTAGTTTATAAAATATGTTCTACACCTTCTGATTATAAGTCTGAATTGTGGGATCTTGGTTATAACTATAGTAAGTTGGATGATTTTGATTTATTCATACTTCTTACTCGTGATATAGGTGTTGAAGATACCTGTCTTCTTTTAGGTGATACTATTTCATTGAAAGATATGACACCTTTAGTCGATCCGGAAACCCATAATATAATGCTTTGTGATGAAAATACTGAATTAATAATTACTCGTGATATATACATAAAAATGATATCTTTCATTCGTGAGATGCACAATATTCATCCTAAGCGTGAACGAGCTGCAAACAAAGAAACCTTACAGCTATTAGTAGATGAAGATAGAAGAAAAAAAATTCAAAGAGTAAAAGAAACTTCTCAAGAACCCTCTCCGGGTTCTTTTTTATTGCCTTTAATTTCATCTATGGTAAATAGTCCTGGTTTTAAATATGACATTAACAGTCTTAAAAGTCTTGGAATCTATGCATTTTTAGATTCTGTTCAAAGGATTCAGGCCATTAATACTGCTGCCTCCATCTCTGCAGGAATGTACAGCGGAATGGTTGATATGTCTAAGAATCCAAATCTACTTAAACAATTAAATTGGTTGCGTGACTTATCTAATGAGTACTCCTCTTCGAGCAATGTACGAGTCACTAAAACCGAATAATAAATCAAGGAGGAAAATATTATGGCAAATTTTGATTCTCTGGTTATTGATAGAGTCTTAGAAATTGTTGGTGAAAATAGCGATGGAGATTTACTCTATCTGTTAAACAATTTATCTAATGTTTCTATTAATACAACTTCTGAAAGTAAAGATAAAACAGATGCTCTTGGTGTACTGATTAAGAGATTCTATACATCCAAATCTGTAGAAGTATCTGCTGATTGTAACTTACTTTCATTCTCTATGCTGTCTCAGACATTTGGCACAGATAAGATTATTGCTTCAAAAGAATCTAAGATTCTTGCACCAAAAATCTTACATATTGATACAACTGGCATTAAGGAATATACAATTCCTGAAAAGCTGAAACCGAAAGCTCCACTTACAAAGCTTTATGCTCTGGAAGCAAACGGCACATTAGGAAAAGCTTATACTGCTTCTACTACTGCTGCTCCATCTGCAACTGAATTTGTATATGCTGAGGACAGTGGAAAAATCACTCTTCCAACTGGAGTAACAGGTACTCTTATTGCTAAATACGAGTATGAAACAGAAAACGGTGTTAAGGTTACTAATGAGTCTGATAAGTTCCCGACTACTTCTTCTATTACAATGAAAGTTCTCGTTGCAGACACATGTTCTGTAGATGTAGTTCGTGCAGCTTATATCGTATTCCCAAGTTTCCAGGTATCACCAGATTGCGATCTGACACTTGAAACAGATAGTACAATTACATTCTCTGGTGTAGCTCAGAGAGATTATTGTCAGACAGGTTCTCCACTGTATTACATTGTAATGACAGAGGATGATGTAGAGGAATAATCCTTGAATTGTTATGCCCCGGACGAATCCGGGGCATTTCTAATAAGGCAAAGGAGGAATACTCAATGAAATCAAAACCAAGAATTTGTGTAACTTGTGGCACTACTTATGAGTATTGTCCTAAGTGCACTAAAGATGCAGATAAACCTGTTTGGATGGTAGCTTTTCATACAGAAGAATGTAGAAAAGTATATAACATTATTGCTAAATACAATACTGGTGATGTGACCAAAGAGGATGCAAAAAAAGAATTGGCTGATGCTGTTACTCATAAAACAAGATTTACTAAACCTATTCAGGATAAAGTAAATGAAATTATGAAAGAAGAACAGCCTAAAGCAAAAACTAAAAAAATAGTGACGGAAAATTAAATATTTTATTGAGGGGAAAGCCGCACTATTTTTGCAGTTTCCCCTTATTTTTTTCGGAGGAATTAAATGGAGATTGTAATACCTAACTTAAAAGGAGTTCCTTATGATCCGGTTCAGGCAGTGAGAATTATAGACCCACAGCAAATGAAACTTTATTTAAAGCATGGGCTAAAGCCTTTAGATGTTTATTATAGTCCTGATGTGATTGTAATGGTGTTTGATAAGAAAGAAAGTTATCCGTATTACAAAGAATATCAAAATCATACTTTGGAGTGATAACGTGAGGAACTATAAAAAAAGATCTAAATATGGTGTCGATCAAACTACTAAAGGTAAACAGAATCGTACTGTTATAGATAGAAAAACAGAAAAAGAAGTATGTTTCGATTCTCTATTAGAGAAAAGATTTTATGAAGACATCGTATGCGCTGGATTGGACTCTGGTGAAATTGTAGATTATGAATTACAAAAAAAATATAAATTGCAACCGTCTTTCAGGCATAATGGAAAGACTATACGTGCAATAGATTATGTTGCTGACTTTTGGGTCAAATACTCAGATGGAAGCGAACGTGTCTACGACACTAAAGGTGGAATGGTTGATCCTTCTGCCAAGATTAAACGGAAACTGATGTATTATATCTATCCTGATTTGGACTATGTATGGATCACTCATACTAAGTCTACTGGTTGGATCGATTGGGATGAAAATGAAGCTTTAAAAAGAGCAAGGAAGAAAGAGGGAAAAAAGGATGGAAATTAATATTTTAGAATTTGTAAAAGAATATAAAGAGAACCCAGTAGGGGCTTTAGAAAAACTTGAAGTTGAAAATTATGTGCCGTTTGCTACTAAACGAGCACTTATAGATACAGTTATTGAAAGTATTATTGAATATGATACTTCTCTTCTTACATACGAACCAATGAATAAGCATTTAAACTTTTCTCTGACATGTGTGGTTATCTATACTAATCTCACCTACGAAGACGAAGAAGGCCTTGATGCTTATGATGCCTTAGTATCTTCTGGTCTTTTAGATAAAATTATTGAAATGATTGGTGTTGATTATGGAGATATGGTCGCTATGTTTGAAGAAACACTTTCTGCTCGTATTTCATTTACTAACTCTATGTCTAATAGATTAAGTGCATTATTTGGAATATTAGAAAATGTTTTTAAAGAAGCTACTCCGGAACAGTTAGATTATTTACGAAAGTTGGCTGATGTAAAAGATGGGGACAATTCCACAGTTAAGAAAGCTGATTGACCAGGGAATAACTATTGGTTTACAGCAGTTTGTTAATGACTACAAGCCTAAGATGGAAAGAGATGCACAACAGTCAGAAGAAAAATATTATAATGACTATTCTTCTTGGGCGGATGGTTATAGACTTTATGATTTAAAAAATATTCATACAATTACAGGCTTTGCTTATAGTCGAAGTGCAGAGCTTAGAGCACGATTTGATTCAAGCCATATGTCTGGAGGACATGGCATATGGGAACCATTGGAAGGTGATCCAGAAATAGTTTTTTCTTGGGGTTTTGAAACAGGTAATCATGGATTTCGTAAAAAAATAACTCCTATCAGAAATTATTGGGAACAATATTTTCGTGCTAGAAAAATGCATGCCAAAGGGCAAGCAACAAAATTTGTTATCAGCGGATTACATTCTGTTGGTTTATAAAGTGAGGTGAGAAAATGGCTGATTATATAATAAACGTTGGTGTAGAAGTTGAAGACAGTGCGCTAAATGCATTAGAGACACGAATTAATTCTTTAAAAGAGAAGCACATTAAACTAGGTGTGGAATTAGGTAATACTAAACAGTTAACTAAAAATGCACAGACAGCGGTAAAAACAATAAGTAAAGCAACTGCCAAAGCCGCTAAAAATACTCCTGTTATTAAAGGATCTAATCTTGTAGAACAGATGGTCGATCCCGAAAAAGCTTTAAAATCTATGGCTAATACAGCCAATAAGCTGTCAAAGTATCAGGGTAAGCTTGATCTAGGAGAAGTAAAACTTTCTGTAAATCAAGGAATTATGGGAGAACTTGATGGACTTTTAGCCAAACTTAATGAAATAAAATCTACAGCTAAAAACATGGGCTCTATTAAGCTTACTGTTGGAGACAATATAAAAACTAAAGACGGTAAAATAGTTGTTGGAGAAACTACTAGTTCTTCTAATACTGCAAGATCTGCAGGTATTACTCTTAGACAAGCTCAAGCTGAAATTAAGAGAAATATGAAGACAATAGGAACCCTACAGGAACAGTATGTAAGTGGGATTATTGATGAAAGTACTTATAAACAGTCAAAGAGAACTATAGGACATAGAAATTCTCAGCTGGCTAGACAGATACAAAATCAAGGTACTGCTTCTGATTGGGTTACTTCTGCATCTGACATTCGAGGAGCACAGGCTAAGAATCAAGAAGCATACAAAGCAATGACTCAGAGTGCTTCAGAATACGACAAAGTTATCACTAATTTGGGTGAGAAACAGAAGACATTCAATAAAATGGCTCAAGTATATAATCCTAACAATGGTAAACCATTAGATAAAACTCTAGGACAAGGTTATGATGAAAGATTAAAATCTTTCAATGATACATATGAGCAATTAAAAAAATCTCGTGATAGTCTTGCGACTCTTACTGGAGACGAAAGAGACACTGAGCAAGTACGTTTTGCTGCTCTCCACTCTGAAGCCAATCGTCAAGCTAGGTATCTCGGTAATACTAATCAGTTTTTCTCACGTACTCCAAATAGATATAGCCGTTCAGAATATATTGGTACAGATTTAGATCCAGCATCTGATAAGGTCCGTCTTAAGATGGAACAAATGTCAGCAGATCTGGCAAAAGGAAGCAAATACACAACAGAGTTTAATGCAGCACAAGGTAAAATGTATGCTACTATTGATAGAGGGTCTGGTGTATTTGAAAAATATCAATTAGCATATAAAAATGGTCCAGGTAATATTGACCAATCTCTTACTAAAGTTACTCAAAGTGTAAAACCTTTATCTAGTTATATTTCTGAAATGGGACAAAAGTTCCGTAGTCTTAGCCAGTATCTTGTAAGTAATTTTGGATTCCAAGCATTAACAACAGGTGTCAGATCCGGTGTCGAATCAATAAAAGAATTAGATTCAGCGATGACTGAACTTAAGAAAACATCAGATGGTACAAAACAAGAATATAGAGACTTTACTACTCAGGCTAGAACTGATGCCAAAGACATTGGTAGTACAACCACTCAGATTACTAGTAGTGCTGCTGATTTTTCTCGTCTTGGATATAGCTTAAATGAATCTCAGACTTTAGCTAAAAATACAGGTATTTTAAAAAATGTATCAGAATTCGGATCTATAGATGATGCAACAACCGCTATGATTTCCATGATGAAAGCATACGATGTAAAAGTTGATGATTCTATGGATCTCGTTGATAAAATGAATCTTATTGGTAACAACTATGCAATTTCTACAGACGGAATTGCCACTGCTTTACAGGATTCAGGTTCAGCATTGGTAGCAGCGGGGAACGACTTTGACAAGTCAGTTGCTCTTGTTACGGCAGCAAATAGTGTAGTGCAGGATCCATCGAAGGTAGGTGCTGGTCTTAGAACAATTGCATTACGACTTAGAGGCACTTCTGCTGAAGAATTATCTTCTATGGGTGAAGATACAGAAGGTCTTGTAGAGACCACTTCTAAACTTAATTCAAATATTAAATCTCTTACTGCCGTTAACGGTAAGGCTGGAGTTTCTATTCTTGATATGAATGGAAACTATAGAGATACTTATGATATTTTAAAAGATATCTCTCAGGTTTGGGATGATATTGGTAAGCAAGATTTGGCAGATGGTCAGAATAGACAGGCTGCTCTGCTTGAAATGATGGCAGGAAAAAATAGAAGTAATATTCTTGCATCCATATTGCAGCATCCTGAATTGCTTACAGATGTTTATAATGATTCCGCAAATAATTATCAAAATTCAGCTCAGAATGAGCTTAATACATACCTTGATTCTATTGAAGCAAAAACAACTAAGATCAAAGAATCTTGGTCACAATTATGGCAATCAGAAGGTACTACTAATACTTTTAAAGGATTGCTTGATGTTGGCAACGGCGCTGTAGGACTTTTAAATGGTTTAGGACTCAATAAAACCTTAGCCGGAGTCGGCGGTATGCTTGTTAGCCATGCTATGGACTGGGGTGGGACAAATTATCAGTTGGTCCTTTAGAAAACGCCCCATGTAACCTGGTGGTGACACGGAACGATCTCATATGAGAAAGGGGTTACTAAGCAAACAACCGAAACTGTCTTTATTCGAAGGAATAGAGAAATGCTTTTAATTTGGCATTCAGGGTGAACCGAAGTATATACTACTCCCCAATTACAGTAATGTAATAGGTATAGTAACAATGTATATATATGGGTGATCTGCAGCGAAGCTTCTCTCTGAGAAGAACGTTCATCGACTATAATGGGAACTTGGTCTCCGGATCAAGAAGGAATAGTCAGGACTGTTAGGCAGCTTACGCCGAATAAATTAAAGGGTAAATACATCTTACTCTCGTAAGCAATCTTACCTTATGTGCAAAGGTGATGTAAGCACAAATCTTTACTTTATTATTCTTCTATGCTATATTTCACATAGGAGGGTAAAACTATGATAATAAATAATTCTATCAGAACTTATGCACCAATTGCTCCGCCATATTTTGACGGATGCTTATTTATGAATGCAACTTATGAAATGCCAGAGGAACTGGCCAATTTGTTTACTAAAGGATTAGAATCCTTAAGCAAATATTTATATGAAAAAAATATTGATCCTACTAAATTATTTCCTGTAAGTCTAATATTTACAAAAGATGGCAGTTTTTCTGTCACCGAAAATGAAGCAACCACTTATGGAAGATGTATGTCTTTTTTAGTATACTCCATGGAACGGATAATTACATCTAACAATCAACACATGCAACTATTCGCATTTATTGAAGAATTAGTGCATTACTATTTTCAAGAAACAAATGAAACAAAAGTCAAACTAACTACTTTTTCTGTTGTTCAGAAAATATTCCCAGAAATAACTTTCGAGGAGGTAACATCATGGGGAGTAAATTGGAGCTAATGTTTATTAGCAAAGAGAAAAGTCAGATAATTGATTCTCCTGTTATAAGAGGTATTACTTGTGATACTTATAAAACATACTTACAAAATTCATCAAAAGAGCAAAAGACTATTCAGTCTCCTGCTCTTTCTTAGTATAATACGTACAATCTTCATTTTCAAAGTACGGACATTCCTCTTCTTTACACTCTTTGTAAAGAGGACATTCTAATATTTCCATAATCTTTAAACCTCCATAATATAGTTTTGAAAGTAGGTGTATTTAATGGATAAAAACATTTTTGATAGATTAGTTCCTGAATATATTCAAAATCTAAGCTCAAACGAAATTACAGATTTACTTATAGAAATCAGTGATATTGGCAGAACAAAATTTATCAGTAATTACCCAAAAGAAATTGCTAATCAACTCCCAGGATATGACTTATACGAATAATCTTTTTCGGTTGTATTCAATGCAGTCGAGATTGTTAACTTTCCTATAGTATTATGCAAAGTGTTGGTGCACAGAAAGGAGAACTGCTGTGACAGTTCTCCTTCTATTAAAAATTTTAAAAAGAGAAATACATATGACGAAGTAATTAAATGATAAAGTAGAACATTATTAGCGATTAGTCAACTTTTTTATTCTTGTATTGTCTTTTCATCATTCCGGTGATAAATTTGACTTTCTCATCAGATAATTCTGGATGGTTGCAAATTTGATCAACGGTATGATTTTTCGAGTTATAATATAGACCAGCTAATATTACAACAAGTAAAAGACTACCAAGAGATATTATTATTCCAGTATTCATATTCTTCTTTTCACCCCCTTCCCTTATAAATTTCTTTATTGGGGAAGTGTATTGCCCAGAACGGGCAGATTCTTCGTCCGCATCAACAATACAGAATGTATGCCAACACTTCTGCATGATCAAAAGAAATGATCAAGTATATTATCGTGCAGCGAGTTATAATGCAGCACCTATAACCATAATATACCTAGTAGTATAATAACAATATTCGACAACTTTGTATATCCAGAACGTGAGTTCATTAAATTTTATATATTCTGTTGATTATACTCATCTACAAAATCATTTAATATTTTACGAAAGAATTCATCCATGAAAAATATTTCCTCCAAATGCAAAATTCGTTTCATAAAAACATCTCTTTATATGAATAAAAGATTTATTACAAGAAAATTTAAATATTTTGTCTTGTATGTTAAAACAATCTTTTACTTTATATTTGATAAAAGAAAATGTTTCCTATTAAAAAATGAAATTGAAACACAAAAATTATGTGATATTATTGATGATAGAGTATTTTATTTGTCATAATTATCTTCTTAGCCACCATGTGTAACCGCACTTCCGGCAGATTATGATTAAATTGCTCATAAACTATCATTATGTATATCCGCACGTATTACATTTAAAGCTCTTGTTATAAGGTTCTATATTCCATACTTACTCCTGGAAATTTCTCATATAAAAAATCCATATCTTCTCGGTAGCGCTTGATAACAGTAGCTCTATCATTTCTTGATTCATTTATTGAAATGAGTCCTTGTAAGTGTGAAATAACAACCTCTACACGCATTAACCTATTGGAAACAACATCATACAAAACTTGTTGTCGTACCGACTTAGGTGTAGAGCTTTGTGCATTATATCCATAAAGATGTAACTCAGATTCAGATTTGAATCCGCCAAAGCCATATCCACGAGAATGGCTTGCCCTAATCCTAAAATCAAGCAATACTTTCTGTCTTATAAAATCTTTATAATGGCTTTCATCAATATAATACTTTTTACACTTAGCACAATAAATTAAATTTACTCTATGCTTTTCTTTAGTACCTTTTAAATTTCTTATAATAACTTGTCCATGACTCAATGAATCAGAATGATGTTTTGCACAATACAAAAATCCCTTAAATACATATACGGTTTCTTTATATTTAAAATCAGCCCAATTTTTAATATCCCATTTGGGTCCATAATCAATATATGAGCCTACAGTATTATGATTCAAGTTGTACGTTCTTGTACTGGCATTTTTTGAAGAACTTTCCGTAAATGAGCTTAATGAATGTTGTGCTGGTTTCAGCTTCTTATCAATTTTACTAACATGTTCTACTTCTACACCAAAAAGATATTCTTTTTTGTTATTGCGAGCATTTAGTTCATTTCGATACTGAGAAACCTTTAAGCGACATGTTGTCTGTGGTCTAGCCGTACACATTTGACAATAATGCCTATCAGGTAAAGTGCATATATCTTTATCTTTTTTGGGTCTCCGGTAGATACAATATATATCTCTTTTATCTAATTGTCTTTTAGCATTTACAGGTATGTTCATTAAAACCTAGCTCCACACTTACAGCACTGATAAGTCTTACCAAGATCACCAGCTCCAAAAAGACCAAACAGACCTATCTTCATTGCTTTTCTTGTTCCAGTGATTTTCTTAAGGTTTGTACTGCCGCAGATTGGACACTTAGGCCCAGTAGAGAATTTCTGAGCATTCTGTTTGGCATACCATCTGTCTGTTATCCTGTTTTGCTCTTCTACTCCTTCAGGGGATTCCCAGTATTTTCTTTTTTTAACGGCAGAGTAATCTACTTCATTGTCTAATTTTTTATAGAAATATTTCTCTCGGAGCATTTCATCAGATTCTAAGGAACTAGGACAATGACCGTCATGAGTTTTCTCATATTCTTTTGATAACTCCATATATGCTGTAGACCAATCAATGCCAGTACCTATATAAGTTCCAATTTCACAGGTATAACATCTATCCCCTATTTTATAAGAAGAAGATGTACTGGTCTTTCCACATTTATTGCAAAATAATAATTCTTCCATATTGTTCCTTCTTTCTATTATATATAGTAATTAAGATTTGCTATATTATATCACACAGTTTGGTTTTCGCCAAGAATGAAGATGGAGGAATTTTACCACAATCACGAAGAGTTCAACGTAATGCTGCTATAGCAAAAGGCTATGCAGAAGCCAATAAAAATTATCAAGCATATTCAGATGATTTAAAAGTTCTTAAAGACCTTAACAAGCAACTTGATAACAATGGTCAGGCCATTACAGACAACGAGCAACGTATGGCTAAAGCGAATGAAGCAACGAAGAATGCTAGTCAAAGAGCCAAAGATTATGGCAAGCAAATAGCTACTAATGCTAAGACTCTCACTGATTTTAAAAGAGAAAATGAGGTGGAGAAACCTGATCAACAGAAACAAGGGAAATGGTCCGATGGTCTAAAAAGTATGGCATCTGCTGGTCTCTCAATGATTGGCAATGCTTTTATTTCTGCTGGTGTTGGAATGCTTGTACAAGGAGCTTTCTCATTGCTTGGTAAAGGCATTGACGCTTTCGTTCATAAAAATGAGAACTTAATTGCTAAAGGCCAAGAAGCAAAAGAATCCATTCAATCCCAAACTAAAGCCTATGAGGATCAGAAAGCTTCTCTTGGAGAACTTACTTCCAAATACACAGAATTGTCCAAAGGTGTAAAAATATCCGGTAATTCTATTAAAAATATTAGTCTTACAGATGATGAATATAAGGATTTCTTAGATACAAGCAATCAAATTGCTGCTGCCGCTCCTAGTCTCACACGTTCATGGGATTCTCAGGGTAATGCTATTCTTAATGCAGGAACTAATGCTGAGGATTTAAACACTCAGGTCAATGATTATTTAAAGCTACAGAGGAATCTTACTTATTATGATACAAAGAAAAATATTAGTGATCAGTATAAAGGGTATGAGACTGCTTTAGGAGAGAATAAGAGCAAACAAGACGAATACAAAAATGCATATGATGCAGCTAAATATAAAGTTGATTCTGTACAAAAATTTTCCGACATGCTTAAAAAGCATACAAAAGGAGAAGATACCATCACCTATACGTTGGATCAAACGGCATATGATGCGCTTGGTAACACATTTGGAAAAGCAATAAAAGGTTATAAACAATCAGCAGATGGTCAAAAGATAACTCTTGAATTTGATGGCAAACAATTAGATTTCCTTAATAATGAAGCTGCTAGTGTATTAAACTCAGACAATAGCGAACTTCAAGAAGCTCATACCAATTTAATTAATACTCAAGAATCTATAGATGCCTCTAAAAGAGAAATGGTTTCTTCTATCAAATCAATGGCAAGTACTATTGATTCTTTCGATAGCTGGGAAGATCAAGATAAGGCATCAGAGTTTCAATCACAGTTGAATAGTATGCTTGGTTCTTCAGACGGCACAAGACTACTAGATAATTTTAAGCAGTCCGGCAAAGACATGGACACATGGCTCCGTAACAATGTAGTCAACCCTATGGCTACTGCTACTCCAGATCAACAGAAGCTTTGGTCTCAACTGTTTGAAATGGAACCTAAAGACCAGGAAACTGTAAGAGAATTTGCTGCAAGAAGAGATGATGTCCTTGAGTCTATAGCAGACATTTCTCAAAGCGATTTCTGGACTAAAGGTACTTTAGCCGAAGCTTTTGGTTTTGCTCATACTGAATATGATGACAATGATAAAGCTTATACTGTTTGGGAGAATCAAGATAGTCTTAATAGGGTTAGAGATGCTCTGAAAGGAGCAAAGGCTAGCAAAACTAAAGGCGATGCCGAAAAAGTAAGAGAAGATCTAAAAAATGCTACACAAGATGAACTTGAAATAGCTGTACAGGTTATCACTGATAATAAAGATTTAAGTTCAATTGATGAATTTTATACGGCATTCGAAAAGGCTAAACAAGCAGCTAAAAATATGAGTGATCAAGCAGCCGTTTCTTTAGATTCAATGGAAACGAAAGTATCAACTGCTAAGTCTACTCTTTCTTCTATGGGAACTATTCTTACAGAGACTACTTCTGCAGGTGGAATTTCTAAAGACAATGTTAAGATCCTTTCTACTGCTTTCAAAGATGTGAAAGATCCTCGTGGCATTGAGCAAAATGTTAATGATTTATTCACCACTACTTCTGATGGTATCAAACTAAACATAGATGCTTTGAAAACCTTTACGGAATATCAGGCTGAAGCCACTGATGGAGATTTCGAAAAGGGTATTAAGTTACAGACCAAAGCTATTAAGGATCAAACAGATGTAACAAATAAAGCAAAAAAAGCATGGAAAGAAGCTAAAGGAACTGAAGACGAAGATGATAAAAAAGCTGCCTATGATTCTGAAAAAGATAAATTAAAAGATGCTAGAAACGAATATTTATCTTATATGCAATCTCAGTCTGAATGGCAAGCAACTAAGAAACAGCAACAGGAACTTCTTTCCTATTATTCTCAGTGGCAACGTGCCCAGAGTACGGAGAATGCCGGAGATAAATATAATAACATTGTCGCCGGACTAAAGAATGCTAAAGATGCATATGATAAAGGTCTTGTAGGTACAGATGATTTTAAATCATTTGCCGCTCTTATTTCTCCTACAGGTTCAGATGATAGAGCAAACTTTGCAGAGAACTATGGTAAAGCTGTAAGATATCTCACAGAAGATAAGACAGGTGTTAATAATTTCTTAGCTGATCTTAAATCTAAGGGTATGGCATCTTATGATGATGCAAGTAAAAGATGGTCATTTGACATAGATGATATGAGTAAAGCCGCTCGATCAATGGGAATCAGCAAAGAATTCATGAGTGCTAACTTCGGTCGTCTTCGTGATTATGGCATTGATAATAACTTTATATCATCTACAGAAGAAGGTATAGATAGGGTTCAGGAACTTACTTCTGTTCTTTCAGACGAACAAAAACGACTTGAAGAATTAAAGAATACAGATAGCACCAATACTACTGCTATTACTGCTTCTGAGGACAAAGTTAATAAATATAAACAGGATTTAAAAGAAACCTATGATAATATGGGTGACTACTCTGAAGATGCTGCACAGACTGCTGTTGATAATTTTAATTCGGCAGCAATGGGTGTACAATCATATCAGAATGCAATAGAAAATGTTAAAAAGAATGAGAATCTGACAGAAGCTCAAAGAACTTCTGCAATTAATCAATTAATAGCTAAACAGGAAGAATTAGCTGCCACTTACGGTACTACTGTTAAAGAATTATTAGGAACAGATGTATCTTCATTAATGGATGGCATTATAACAGATTCTGCTTCTGTTACTACTGCTCTTGATGGTATCAATAAAGCATATGAAGAACAGAACACAGATGTTACTTCTTTAGTAGACACTCTTGGAAAATATACTTCTGAACAGTTAGAAGGTATAGATTTCAATGATGGTAAATGGGACACTGAATTAGGTGATGCAGAAAAAGCTGTTGAATCTTTATGTGAAAAACTCGGTTTAACTAAAGACCAAGCTCGTTCTGTTATTGAGGCTTTAAAAGAAGCTGGTAAATTAAAAGATTCTGAGAAAAGTAGTGATTCCTCTAAAGAAACTACTAAGGGGTCTTGGGAGAAACCACAGACTGCTGAACAGATGGGATTCGGTGATGATCCTGATAGGGCTGCTGAATATACACATTCATTGGAAGCTCTTACTGCTGCCCATAAAGAAAACGATGCCGCTACTGAAAAGTCATTTGAAACCCTTTCTAAATATAACCGTACACAATTAGAGGGCATCAAATTAAATGATGGTGCTTATAATGTTGAGGGTATGGAACAGGCTGAAGATGCCATACAACAGTTAGCAGATAAGACTCAGTTGTCTAAAGACCAGATTCTTACTGCTCTTGAAGGTTTAGGTATCTTAAAGGTTAATACAGATACTACTGATGCAACAAAAAATCTGGATTCTGTAGTTACCGAAGCGAAAGAAGCTCAAAATGAATTAACTGATCTCACAGGAAAAACTTATAAATTTGATTTTGATTCAACTGATTTAGATTCTATTCATCAGCAAGTAACTGATTTAGGAACAGAAGTAGATAAGTATAGAGATCGTGATGGTAAATACCATCCAGAGATTACTGGTGGTGAAGAACTCCAGACTGTGTATACAGGAGCTATTTCGCATGAGCAAGATGTAGAATATAACTCCTCTGATATATCTCAAGCCGATTCTAGTTCTAGTATTGTAAAAGCTGCTCAAGACTTTATGCAAGCTAAGAATGAAATGGATGTCCAGACCCAATTATA
Organism: Blautia sp. Marseille-P2398; assembly: GCF_964240315.1. Lineage (NCBI taxonomy): Bacteria > Bacillati > Bacillota > Clostridia > Lachnospirales > Lachnospiraceae > Blautia > Blautia sp. Marseille-P2398. The sequence continues at coordinate 56,366 of NZ_CAXSTD010000008.1, read as the reverse complement.
CCAAAAAGGCATGGATAACACTCTGGATCAAGCTACTCAAGATGCTAATGCAGCTTTTGAAACTTTACAGCAAGCTCAGACTGATTCTAAAGTTAAATTAGTAGATACTGATAATATACAAACTGCAGAAGACCAATTGCTTAAAATATCAAATGACGACATAACGGCAAAAGTTGATGTTGAAGCAGATACCAGTGAAGCAGAATCAGATATTGAAAACTTACAAAACGTTTCTGGATCCACTGTAACTTTAAACTGTGATGTTTCTAATGAAGGTAGTTTTGAACAAGCAAAATCTACAATTGAATCTATGCCATCTGATACTACAGCTACTATTGATATGGAAGTTAATGGTGAAGAGGATGTTGAGAAGGCCACCGAATTAATTGAATCTGCCCCTACCAATGGAGCTAAATTAGTTGTTGATTGTGAAGTAAACAATAAAGAAGAATTTGATGAGCTTATGCAAGCTCAAAGTACAGCAAATTCTAAAGGAGCAAATGTAGAAGTACACGCTTCTATTAAAGGGGTAGATGTTGATTCTGCCGCTACTGCTGATACTGAAGTTCCTGTCAAAGGTAAACTTGAAATCGAGCCTTATTCTGGAGATGCTGTTGAAGTCAACGCTAAGGCCAATATCACTGGTGTTACTGGTGGAGAAGGAGTACAAGTAAGTTTAAATGCAAAAGCTAATGTAACAGAAGCTCCCACTGTACCAGATACAACCGTTAAAGCTACAGCTCATGTAGATGAAGCGCCTACTGTCCCAGATGCTGAAGGAATAGCAAATTATGAAGGCATTTTCCCACATGTGGCTGATGATGCATACGGAGTTGCTCATTATGAAGGAGATTTTCCTACCTCAGCTCCTACTATTTCTGGCACAGTTAATTATTATGCCCATATTATAGGTGCTCCATCTGGTGGTGCCATAGCAACTGCTTCGGGTACAATGACTTCAGTTGCCCACGCTTCTGGAACAGCTTATAACGTTCTCAATATGAAGCCTCTCTCTTCTGCTCATGCAAAAGGTGATGTAGCACTTAAACATGATGAACAGGCCATTGTTAACGAAGTAGGTATCAATGGTCATTCTGAATCCATAGTGCGTGATGGTGTATGGTCACTTATTCCTGGTGGTGCTCATATTGAGAATTTGAAAAAAGGTGACATCATCTTTTCAGCTACTCAAACAGAGGATTTATTAAAACATGGTGCTACACATGGTCATGCTAGAGCATATGCACAAGGCACTGCTTCTGGTGTAACCCTTGCTCCTGCCTATGCAGACGGCACATCAGAATTAGATGATACAATTAAAAAAGTAAGTACTCAAGCTAAAGACTGGATAGAAACTGCTCTTGACCGTTTAGAGAGAATCGTTGAAAAGTATCAAGATATCGCTGAAAGCGATTATAGTAATTATAAGTCTTCTGAGAAGAATTATGATAAAGCACTTAAAAATCTAAATAAACAATTACAGACACAAAAAGATTCCAGAGCAAAATACGTAGCTAAAGCAAATGAAGTTGCTTCTGCTGTTGGTTTATCTGATGAACTGAAAAAGAAAGTCCAGAATGGTACAATCAATATTGAAAGTTTATCCGAAGATGATAAGAAACGTGTTGACGCATATCAGGAATGGTATGAAAAAATCTTGGATTGTGACAAAGCGATTCGTGAACTCACTAAGTCACAGAAAGATTTAGCTAAAGCAAAGGTTGAGCGTGTTATTGAAGCTTATGACACCGTTATAGGTAAACGTGAGAACAAAGCTGACTATTACAACGCTAAACAGGAATTGAGAGTCTCACAAGGGTATAATCAGAAACCTGGTTCTATATATGAAAAATACATGAAAAAGGAACTCTATTATACCAATGAACAGAAACGTCTTACTGATAAAGAAATAAAAGAATATAAAGGTAGGATGAAAGAATATCTTAAGGTAAATGGACATAAAACTGTCGATCCAGAATACCAAAAGATGAAGAAACAGCTTTATAGTCTCCAGACAGAGGCTGTTAAGTTAGAAAATGAAGCTGCTGAATTAGTTCAGGCTTTACAAGATAATCGTGAACAGATAAAACAATGGGCTGTTGACCGCTGGGATCGTGCAGGTTCCAAGCAGGATGCAGTAATTGATTACGCAAAAGCAAATGATAATCCTGAGTATCAGATTAACGAAAAGATTTATCAGGAGCGCATTAAATCTAATGCGAGACAGATTAATGCACTTCAAAAGCTTCGTGCAGAAAAAGCCGAATACTATGATATTCATTTTTCTTCTATGAACAATGAAGAAGCTCAGAAGTATCTTGATTCTATAGCACAGATTGACGAACAAATTTTAAAAATCGGCAGTGATATAGAAAATCTGAAAAATGAAATCATGGAGCTTCGTTGGAAACCATTTGATGATGCACAAGATAAACTATCAAATGTTATCACTGAATATCAGACTATGCAAAAACTTCTCGGTGACGCTGAAAGTTTTTACAATGATGATGGTTCATTTACTACAAATGGATTAACTAACATTTTATTAACTCAAGAATCTATAGATGCGACAAAACAGAAGATTGCTAACTATAGGGAAGGTCTTAATAAGCTTGAAGAACAATATAAAAATGGTTGTTACAGCTTAGACGAATACAATGAGAAAAGCAAACAACTTCTTGATGGTATTCAACAAGAATCTACTGCTCTTTCTGAACTGAAACAGAATATGCTTGATATGTATGAGACTCAAATTAAGAAAGAGAATGATTTACTTCAGGAAAATATTGATAAGCGTAAAAACGCTCTTTCTGCTAAAGAGAAATATTACGATTATGACAAAACTTTAAAAAAGAAGTCTAAAGATATTAATACTCTTAAATCCCAGATAGCTGCCCTTGAAGGAACCAGTAATGCTGCCGCCAAAGCTCGTCTTGAGAAATTACGTGCGGAACTTGCAGATGCCGAAGATGATATGGCAGATACCATGCATCAACACGAAGTCGATATGAAAAATACCGGCTATGAGAATTTCTCTAATGAAGCGAATAAAGCTCTTGATAATACACTTGATGCAGTAAAGAAGAATTCTTCGTTTCAGGAAGCTATTATTAGTGGAATGCTTACCAATGTAACCACTAATTATGATAACACATATAAACATTTACATACTGTGATGGATCAGTATGGTGTTAAGGTGTCTAGTACATTTGATACTATGATAGGTAAGTCTGCTGATTTCAATACAAGTTTGATTCAACAGATAAAAGCATTAGAAACCATTTCTAATATGAAAGTTACTCTTCCATATGGAACAAGCAATGGACAAGGTGGCTCTACAACTGGTAATAATACATATACCGGTGCTGAGAATGGTATTCACAATACATTTAATAGCAATAAAGACTCCACTGGTGCTGGAAATGAAACTCCAGGTACAGTTAATAACAAGAAATACAGTTTAAAACTAAACGCTACTGATATTTATTTAACTTATGACCATATTAAACAGCAGCTTAAAGCAACATGGTCACCAAGCAAACCGGAACACTCTGATATTGAGTGGAAAAGTTCTGATGAATCTATTGCGAAAGTTTCTTCTGATGGTACAGTTCGTGGTGTGTCTTCAGGTCTTAATAAGAACGGTTTAATGGCGCGTGATGAGTCTAAAACAAGAAAATGTATCATTACTGCTATTGGCGGTGGTGGTCTTGCTAAAGCCACTTGTACCGTTCATGTAATGCCAAACGCTCATTACGAAGCAATTAAATCCTATGCAGCTAATGCAGGGATTGATGTTACTTCTGGAGATAACTTAAGAGCCGCCATGCAATATGCATATCAAAATGGGGCTAATCATAGCTACCAGTCTGATGTCGCAGTTGAAGGATTCAAAAAGGCATATCTGAAGGATTGGACAAGCTCTCTACCTAATCGTCCAGATGGAGCAACTGATATTCCATCTGGTGTTAGTCAGTTAGTAGGTTACTTCAATTCCAAAGGTAAAAAAGTCGGACCAAAAGAAATGCAACAGCTTGCAGATATTCTTGGAATTAGTACTCCAGGTGTTAAAAAATATGATTCATGGGGTTCTGCTTTAAAAAATCAGATACTTCAAAAGTATAAATCATATGGTTTTGCTACTGGTGGAATAATAAATAAACTAATACCTGCTGATATGAGTACTCTTTTAGGTAAAGCTATTATTAGTAATGGGGATCAGGGATTCATTGGTGCAAAAGTTGGCGAATCAGTAATGACCGAGGAATTTACTCGTCTGCTCAAGCCTTCTATTGCTGCAATGAATAACTTTACCAATATGTTTAACCCGGTTACTCCTACTGCCACAAATAATGATTATACTATCAACAACGAAGTGAACATTAATGTAGCAAATATGAGTAATGATTTAGACATCCAAGATGTCGCAAACAAAGTTTCTACAATTATTAACAAAAATATGACTAGAGACTGGAGAAAGCTTAGATGATAAAAGGACTGCTTCGGCAGTTCTTTTATTGTATGAAATTATAAAATGAAAGAGGTGAATAAATGTTACAATTTGAATTTGATGGACATAATTCTAGTGAATACGGGATTATAATGACTGGAATCACAGACAATGATAATCTTGAAAGCAGATCTTTACAGTTAGGAGAAAAGAATAGATATAGAGCAAGAGAAAATCATTTCGGAACAGTGTACGGTGATAATTATAGCTTTACACTTAGCATCATGAAAAATCCTTGTCACAATATAAATGTGACACCTGAATTATCTAGTGGAATCATTACATACCCAGAAAAATGTACTCCTATATTGAAAAATGGTATTATTACTTTCCCATTGGAGTACATACCAGATGTTAAATTAGGTGTTATACAGATGAATGATACTGATTACCTTTCTTCAAGCAATATCCGTATTATTAATGGCTGGTTAACTTCTCCACAAACACCAAAATTATTTAAGATACTTGGTGGTGACTACTTCTACGAAGATATAGAGTTCTTTGCTACATTCACAGAAATTACTACTGATCATGTTGTGTTCCCATATGAAATGAATTTTACAGTCACTTGCGACAGTCCATATGGTTACACTCCTGAGATTACGCATAATATCACCTCTTCTTCTACTCTTCCAAAAACTTATATAATTAACAACACTTCTGACTGTCATGAAGATTACATCTATCCTCTTATTAAAATTTCCCCTAAAAGCCATGGCACTATTACAATCCAAAATGTAACAGACAATAACGGAACAATGAAAATAAATGCTTTAAAAGATGATGACTTTTATATTGATTGCCAGCATTTAAAAATATATGACATTACTAATTCAATTATAAGTTTTGAAGATTTGGGTGTAAAAGATATAGATAATATATACTGGCTTAGATTGGCTTACGGTGAAAATGAATTAAGATTCACTGGTGATGCTACATTTGAGCTTATTTATAGAGAACCAAGAAAGGTGGGTGCGTTTGGGTGAAAATAAATCATAAGTATGATATTTATGGACGTACTGAGCCTTCTATTATTTATTTAGCTAAACCTGGCAAAAGATTATATTGTGCGCTAGGAGGCATTGATACATCTACCGCTTCATTGTCGTTAAAAACTAATAATACAGCTGAATTAACATTTACTGTTGATAAATACATAAACAATACTGTTACTGACGGGTATGAAGAACTTGATGAGCTAATGGAGCTATACTGTGATGGCATTTGGTTCAAAATAGTAGATCCGCCAACTATTAATAATGATGGTTTGCGTGAAACTAAAGAGATTACTGCTGAGTCTTATGAAATCATGCTTACTCAATATAAACTGAAAAACTTTAAAATTAATATGGGCGAAGAAGATTCCTATGAAATGATGTATCAGGCAACTCATGATACAAATAAGTTTTATCAGATTAAGTTTTATGATTCAGAAAATGAAGATCTAAGTTTTTTACATTTAGTATTAAAACATGCAGATGTCCCTGGTTGGCATATAGGTTATGTGGATAATATTACTCCTGATGACGACGGAAAATTACTCCCTAATAATATATGTAACTTTGAAGTAGACGATCAAAATGTATATGCTTTCTTAACACAAGAGGCCGCACAAGCCTATAAATGTGTGTTTGAGTTTGATACTGTAAATATGACCATAAATGTTTATAGACCTGACAGCTTAGGTAAAGATACAAATGTAGTTTTGGGTTTTAGAAACATTCAGAATAGTATAACTATTTCCAGAGATGAAAATTTAGTTACACAATTTTATGTTGAAGGCTTAGATGATTATAATATTGATGCAGTCAATTTTGGTGATTCTGTAATTACTGATCTTTCCTATTTTATATGTGAGCCTTACATGGATACTTCACTACAAGAAAAATATAATGCATGGCAAAGCTACCGGGAGTCCCACAGAGAAGAGTTTATTAATTTATCCAAAGAATATAATAAAAATTTGGAAGTTCTTACTGAATTAATGAATAGAGTCCCAATTGATACTGCTCAAACAAATTGGTTCGGGAAAAAAGTTGAAGATTTAAAAGATGCATATAATGCTAACATGGCAATCATTAAGGGTTTAGAAGCTCTATATGTTGATGATGAAAAGAATTTTGATTTAGAAGCTTTAAAAAAGTCACATGATTGGCCTTTATATGAATCAATTATGAACTACACTCTTCCATCTATTGTAGCTGCATTACAAGCTCAAGACGAAACCGTAGAAGGATTCGGTAAAGGAAATATTATTTCATGTGTAAATCCGATTGTGTTGGGCCAAGATTGGTATATGGTAAACCCTGGAACTTCTTCTTTTCAAACTATACAAATTGATGATGCTCCTGCTTATGGAATCACTCGTGGAGTTAAAGTAACTGGTACAGATGGTGGCATCTATCAACACAATATCAGTATCGAACCATCTCAGAGATATACTCTTAGTTGTTTTGTAAAAGGATCCGGTACATTTTATCTTGGTTATAATAACACTGGAGAAGATAGAAAGAATGTTGCTTATAACATTACATCTTCTTGGACAAGAGTTTATACTTCTTTTAATCTTTCTTCTCGTTTAATTGATGTAGCATTCGCTGGAACTAATGATTTCACTATATGCGGTATGCAATTAGAGATGGGCGATTCACCTAGCCAGTTTGGGTATTTCACGCAATCTGAAAATATTATAAAAGCTTATGAAACTGATTGGAAGTTATATGGAATCTCAGAATTAAAAGTAAAGATTTCAACTTACGATAGCTGTATTAAAGAATTAAAAAAGAGTGGTTATGCAGATGGTTATAATCCTCTTTCTGGATATGAAGAAGCATATTTTACTCAGATGCATCAAAAATATCTGGATTATCTGAATTTAAAAGATCAGGCTGAGGCTGCTTTAAAAGAACGCCAGGCTGAATATGATAAGGCTAAGAAACCTGAAATTCAAGAGAAACGAAACCAGATTGCAAAAGATGTATTACTTGAAAATTTTGGTAAAGTACAGAACAAATACTCAGCTTTTACTGATAAAGAAACATATATTATTAAGAGTTTATATAGCCAATCCACTTATACAAATGAAAATATTATTGTTACTACTCTTGACAGTACTGCTGATGCCGTAGATAAGTCTAAAGTTCTTTATGACGATGCATTGGAAGAATTGTATGTGGAATCACATCCACAATATACATATACTGATGATGTAGAGAATGTATACGCTCTTCCAGAATTTAAGGAGTACCATGAACAGCTTGCGGTAAATGATTTTGTGCGTGTAGGAATCACTGATACTAATTATATTAAACTAAGAGTAATTGAAATCACATATAATCCTTGTGATTTAGATGAATCTATGGAAGTTACTTTTAGCAATATGATTCAGTACAAAGCTAAAAGGAATGATTATAATACTCTTTTAAACGATGCCCTTAATACTTCCAACCGTAATGGTGGTCGTGTTAATTCAGTCAACAAATCTTCTACTTCTGATTATGTCATCACATCAGAAGCTATCAAACAAATCTTTTCAAATCCTCTATTCAATTCAATGTTAGGTGGAACTGTCACTGGAGGAACCGGGTCTGGCGGAACCATTACTGCTGATACAATTATTGCAGAACTCGTGAAAGCAAAAGAAGGTGTATTTGATAAGCTTACTGTTGATACTGCTTTCATGAAATATCTCGATGTAAAACTTATTTCCGCAGATAAGATCACAACTCGTATTCTCGAAGCGGAACAGGCAAATATTGAAAAGCTGTCAGCTAAGATTATAGAATCTAACCAGATTAATGCTGATATGATTAATGTGAAAAATCTCCTGGCAGGAAATGCTGGTGTAGGTAATCTCCAGGCAGTACATCTTACTGCTCAGAATGTAACTATTGACCAAGCAGTAATCACGGATCTTATTGCTAAGAAGATGACCGTAGCTGACTTAAATACTCATACTGCTACTGCTGATGAGTTTATGATCATCTCTAGTGGAAAAGCTGGTATTGCCTTTAAGAATAGCACTCAGCAGTTCTATGATTCAACAGGAGCTGTTAGGGTACAGATTGGTCAGGATGGTACCGGAAAGTTTAATTTTGTTGTCAAGAACGGTGATAAGACAGCATTATTTGATGAAAATGGTATCACTCAAACAGGTATTCCTGATAACACTATTGTCAATAATATGATCTCTGATGGAACAATCAATAAAGAAAAACTAAGTTTTACTATGGTAGAACCGAATGAACAAGGTGGAATTGATATCAGTCAGGTATACCTTGATGGTAAAAAGTTCGGTCAGCAATATACTTCATTTAAAGACCAGACAACTGAGCAGATTACTAACATTACTGATCCTCAAAAGGGTCAAATCGTACAGAGTATACAAAACAGTTTGTTTAATGAAGACGGATCGTCTATCTATACAAAATATACAGAGTATAAACAAACTGTTGATGGAATTACTCAGACGGTTTCAAATAATAAGCTTGAGACAGATAAAAAGCTTGATGCAGCTTCTACTTCTATAACACAGACTGCTGATAAGTTGAATCTTATTGCTACTGGTGGGACTGGAGAATCTAAATTAGAGCTGACCCCAGATTTTATAAATCTTGTTTCATCTAAAGTTGTAGGTATTAAAGCAGATCAGATCAATATTGATGGTGTGATTACAGCAATCAATACCAATGGCACAACTGCAGGCAAGACTCAGATTGATGCTGGAGCTATCAGTACAGAGAATGTTAATGCTCTCTTGATCAAAACAGGAAAACTGAAATCTAATAATTACAAAGATCCTTCAAACACTTCTCCTCTTTATTCCCAGGCTGGAACATTGATTGACATGGAGAACGGCGCTATTACTTCGAAAAATTTTAGTATAGATGCTTCAGGGGAAGCTCATTTCAAAGGTGACGGAGAGTTTGGTGGAAAGATTTCTGCTAATTCTGGTTATATTGGTGGCGAAAAAGGTTTCGTTATTGAAGCTGGAAAATTGTATTCTGGATTAAAAGATTTTCCTACTCAATATCCCTCTTCTATTTCAACGAATAAAAATGTATATGTAGGAATCAATGGCATTGCTCTTGGTGACGGTAATTTTATGGTTGATTCTAACGGTAAGATGTATGCTAATCAAGGTGAGTTTACAGGTAAGATTGCAGCTAATGATGGATTTATTGGTGGATGGATTATTTCAAGTAATTCTTTAACTGCTAATAAAGGAAGCATAAGTATAAGTCCAGATGGTATTCATTGGGGTGATTACCTAAACATTAATAGTCAAGGCGCTACATTTAAAGGTCATATTACAGCCACTTCAGGAAGCTTTACAGGAGATATAATTGCTAATTCACTTACACTTGGACCAGGTTCAACTGTTAACGGACTAAGTTATAATGATCTTGACGATAGACCTAATATTCCATCTGATCTTAGTGGATATATTACTATTGATGGAAAAATTGGAATTATTCAAAATGAAGATCAAGAAATACCCTCTGGGGCAACTGGATTTAAAGTGTCAAAAAATGGTTTGTTACAAGCAAGTAATGCTATTATTTCTGGTACTATTTATGCTTCTTCTGGTACTTTCGCCGGAAATGTAACCGCAAGAACAATGACTGCAAAAAGAAGTTATAGCATTTATTATAATGATGTAAACGGTAACCCTACTGATTCAAGAGAAATCATCTCTGCTACTAATTGGGGACTTACAAGCGGTGATTTAAGATTCGGGCTAAATAATGATTGCGGATATATGATATCTACAGATGTTGGTGGTGGAAATACTTTGCGAATCATGGGGGATACTCTCCTTGTTACTGCGCCTATGCAAATACAAAGCAATTGTTTAGTACAAAGTCAATTTGTTATAGATACTAAAACAGGATCTATCCCTTATCAGAATATGAAATGGACACCATATGAAGTTAATAGTTCTGGAAATCCAATCTATCTTGATTATGATAATCGAGAATATTTTTCATATAATGGATATGGACATAATCATACGTTGCTTCCAAATACAGAAGGTGGTTGTGCAATTGGTATTGGTAACGTAGATAAGCAAGATGCTGATGTTACCGCTACATGGTGTATTATGCCTTATAATATTTATACTGAAAAAAAAACTGATGAGAATACAAACGGAATCCCGGTTATAACAAGTATCAAAAGAGACGCAAGCGCAACCATGAATATTGGTTCTAAAAATAATAAATTTAATTGTTTGTATGTAAACGCAATTCATATGGGTGGACACACATACACATCTTTAAATTCTGGTGGCGGAAAGATTGCTTCTTACAAAGCAACTGCTAGTCAAGTTAATTATAACGATGATCCTAAAGTAGAGACTTCTGTAAACACTGCAGGAGATACTTTGACATTTAAATTTAGTATCCCTAAGGGAAAAGACGGAACCAATGGTAAAGATGGTAAAAATGGTACTCGTGGGCCACAAGGAGCGACTGGTCCACGTGGGCCAGCTGGATCTGTAGATTATACATCTGTAACGAAAATATATCATAATAGTGAAAAAAATCGTTATGCAGAAGTTACATCAAATGGATCTGCAAGATATTTCGGTCCATATGAAATGGAGGGCTTAAATTTAGGAAATGCAAGCTATAAATGGAAGAATATTTATTATACAGGTGCTTTAAACGGTGGTTCAGATGAGTATATAAAAGATGATATTAAAAGTATTAATACTATTTCATCTATTGACAAGTTTTATATGTCATTAAATCCAATTCAATATAAATTTAAACAACGTCCAAACGATGATGAAATACCTAAAATACATTTCGGATTTGGAGCAAGGGAAACAGAAAGGCATTTAAAAGAAAATAATTTTGAATCAGAAAATTATAGTATGGTTACAAAAGCTATTTTAGATAAGCCTAATTTTGTTGGACGTACTGATGAATATTCAATGAATTACCTTGAATTCATTTCTCTCAATACTCACATGACTCAAAAAGCCCATCATCGTATTGATTCTCTCGAATCTGAAAATCAATCCCTTAAGAATGAAATTCTTATACTCCAGGGACAGCTCTCTCTCATTACTCAACGACTACAAAAAATGGAGGAAAAGTTATGTTAAAAATTAGTGAAACAAGAAATGTATCCGGTCAGGTTATGATCGGTGAAGGTGAAAGCTCAAAGCAGGTTGCTTATCTTAATGCATCTGTTAGTAAAGATGGAAATGTAAATATCAATAAATCTATTCAGGATAGTGAAGCATTTAAAACAAATAAAGAAGCAGTCCTGAAAGATTTTACAGAGTTTGAAACATACGTATATGGAATTATTCCTGAATAAATAAGAGGCCATGAGCAATCGTGGTCTTTTATTATGCAAAGAAGGTGAAATATTTGACCAGTCGAGAATATGAACTTGAATTAAAGAGAATTAAAGCCCAAAATCGGCAGATTGAAATGAAACGAAATCTGAAGGCAGCAAAGGTTAAAAGATTTAATTTTAAAAAACCAAATACAAGTAAGCTTATTGTGTTTGTAGTCTTTGCTATCTGCTTACAGATTCTTTGGTTTAGCGAACATATGATAAGTCTCACCGGAGATACAAGTTATATGTATGCGCTCATAGGTATTCCGGCAGCGTTGATTCCTACAATTTTAGGATATTATGCCAAAGCTAGTAAAGAAAACCAGGTCGGAGGTATTACCTATGATACTGCAATGTGCAATTTAGAATCACAAGAAAAGCCAGTCTTCGATCATGTATCTGAAGATGAGGCTGTAGGATGAATGGAGGTATGACTATGAATATTAAACAGGGTATTCAGGACGTATTATATCTGATCATTACTGGTATTCTTCCACTTCTTATTACTTATGGAATCCTCTTCCTAAAAGTAAAGATTAAAGAACAGGAAAAGAACTTGGAGAATGATCAGCTCGTAAAATATATAGACGCTGCTACTGATGCTATTAGTAAAGCAGTGCTCACAGTTAATCAGACTTATGTAGATGCTTTGAAGAAGGAAGGTAAGTTTGATGCAGAAGCTCAGAAAACTGCTAAACAGATGGCTATTGATAAAGCTAAGGCTTTGATTACAGAAGATTCTAAAGCGGCTATCGAAACATTATATTCTGACTTTGAAGCATATCTAAATGATGCTATTGAAGAACTCGTCAGAGAAAATAAAGTTACATATTAATATAAAAGGAGTACAAGGATTATGAAAAAAGTTATTGTAAATGCAGACATTATGGCAATGTATAAAACATTAAATTCTATGAAGAGTCGTGCGGATTTAATCGCAGGAGATGTTGATGTATTCTGGGCGAATACAATGAATCTGAAGGCTCTTAAGGCGCAGGTAGATAAAATCTCAGAGGTTGAGCAGGAGTTAGTTGATTCTTATTTTACAGAGGAAAACTCACATCCTATTGTTGACGAAAACGGTAATGAAACAGGAAATCGTGCTCTTAATGATGACATAAAAGATAAAATCATCCCTGAAATCCAAGAAAGTCTGCAGAAAATTTATGATAAAACATGTGAACTTGATGTTGAGATGATCCCAGAGGAATCTCTCAAGAAAATGCTTAAATCTAATGAAGACAAACTGTCTATGCTTGATATGACAGTACTATATGAATTTGTAGAAAAAGGTGAGTAATAATGGCAACATATATTCAGGGAATTCAAACCTCTGTTGGTGTTGTTAAGTATGATTATAATTATCTGGCTAATCTCCCTGAATCAGATATGACATTATCTAAACAGGGTGCATTCGCTGATGCCCTTGTTGTTGGAAGAAAACTTACTCAGCTGGGAGCTGATGTGGATAAATTGAAAGAATCTATGACTGCCGTACAGAAATCTATCTCTGATCTGCAGTCTGCAGATTCTTCTTCTAACACTTCAATTGAACAGATCAATACATCATTACTTAGCATGACCAATAATATCGAAACAATACAGAACAATATTACTACTTTGACTCAGAATGCTGCTGAGATCAAGAAAAGTGCTGATAATGCGAATTCATCAGTCACAACACTGCAGGAAACTATTAAGTCACTACAGACTAGAATTGAAGCTTTAGAAAAAGCTCAGACTAAGTAAGGAAGGAGGAAGTTATGTATACACTAAAAATTACAGATGAAAATACTGTTGTAACAACAGTCAAAGAATCAATTGTGGAAAGAAGTAACTATGTAGATAAGATTCAGATTGTGACAAGCAAACTATACAGAGAACAGATTGATATGACTGATACTACTGTTTATATGAAATATAAGCTTCCGATATCAGACAAAATTAAAATGACACAACTTATTATAAATAATCTTGAATATGAACAGAATTATATTCAGTATTTAATTCCTGTCGATGCAGCACTTACTGCTGAAGCCGGGGATATCGAAGTATCTTTCACGTTCTTAAAACTTGTTGCTAATGAAGATGGAACGTACACTTCTTATATTCGAAAAACCACATCAGGTGTTATTCATATTACTCCACTTGTACAATTTGATAAATATGAACCTTCTGAATTGTTTACTGAAATTGATCAGAGACTCCTTGCTATGGAAGGAATGATTAAAGATCTCAATGCTCAGAATAAAGCAACTTATGAAGGTATGGTGAAAGATATTCGTCTTAATACAGAAGACAGAAAAATCACTTTAACAGACAGAAATGGTGAAGATACTGGAAATGGTATCGTTGTAAAAGATCTTTCTGCTATGGTAGCCGAAGATATGACAGGTAAAGATCCTGATGGTACACAGGATGGAGTTGTTCATCTTGATCAGGTTGTCGATCTGGATAAATTATTAAAGTAAAGGAGTCATGATATGTCATTTAAAGATTCTAAAATTGCTGCTGCGGCTAATTCGGCAATGACTTTGAGTGCTGAGTTAGCCGTAGATACTGAGGAATATACATTATGTACTGATGGTCGTTATGAAGTATATACCAAATATCAAGACAATGCATATTCAACAGTGGATAACTTAAAAAATATTGCCGTTGATGCTACACAGATTAATATTATGCAGGAAGAAAACAGCCAGTATATGCCATTTAGGATTCCAAGATATTGGGATGGTATGGATCTTATGGATATGCTCATCCAGATAAGGTATGAATCTGTAGCTGAGAAAAAGGGTAAAGTAGCGACAGTTATCAATGTAGCTTCCAATAATACTTATATTCGATTTGGTTGGTTGATTGATGCTGCTGTTACAGCAAATGCCGGAGATATAATTTTTGAAATTATGGCTACTGGCGTAAATGAAAAAGGAAACAATTATATTTGGAGAACCAGACCAAATGGTAAGTTTACTGTTCTTCAAGGATTAAATTATGACGGAATCATTGAACCTTCTGAAGATTGGTATACAAGTTTTGTAAATATGATTCTTGGTCATGTAGCCGAAGCAAAACAATACGCAGATGAAGCAAAGGCTTCTGCTGCCTCTATTAATGTAGATGATATAAAGGCAGATGTAAAAACATCTGTTATGAATGATCTTAATGGAACAGTAACTGAATCTCTGAAAGCATATTATACAAAAACAGAAGTTGATACAAAAGTCAAAGAATTAAACACTGCTATTTCTGGTATTGACAGTTTGAAGAACTTAAAAGTTGAATATGACAACACAACTGGAAATTTAGTGTTTAAAGATGGAACGGAACCTATTGGAGAACCTATTACTATTAACAGTCTTGCAAACCTCATAGTTGAGTATTCTGTTGTCAATGGAAAAGGTTCATTAGTATTCAAAGATGGAGAAACTATTATTCAGACTGTAGAACTTAGTTCTATTGAGCCATCTGCTGAGTGGAGAGCTGCATTGAAGCAGGAACTTGAAGCAGAAATGGACGAGAAAGATACAGTAATCTCTAATCGAATTGGTCCACTTGAAACAGCTAAAACTGAAATCGAAAAGAATGTAAATGCCAATACTACTGCTGTCTCAGAGATAAAAACTACTATTTCAAACATTGAGAAAAAAGTAGAAAGTGCTACTACAAAATCTGATGAGGCCAAAAATGCTGTAGATATCTTGAAACAAAATATGACTTCTTATGATACTCAGTTTGAAGGAATTAATACAGATATTACAGATGTTAAAGCCGCCATTGAAGAAATCAAGAAAAATCCTGCGGCTGCAGAGTACGATGTTACATACGAAAATAGTATTTTTACATTTTTAAAGGATGGAGAAATCCAGAAAAGCTTTAAAATTGAAGGTGGTGGAGGATCTTCCTCAGATACTACTACTATTACTATTGAAAGAATCACAAATGCAGATGCTATTTTCTTACTTGGTTCAAAAGCAATTATTGAATATAGTTTTTCATCTGTAGATAATACTGGTGATACAACTGGAGCCGGTACTGCTGTGTGGAAAGTTGGTAATACTATTGTAGCTACGAATACGGCTGCGCAAGGAAACAATAGTTTTGATATCACTGAATATCTTAATGTCGGTGCAAATACTATTAGATTAACTATTACCGACAGTTTTGGGACACTTGCCACTAAGACATGGACTGTTACTATTGTAGAATTCAAACTTGAAAGCACATTTGATGATACTTTGTTATATACAAATACAGATGTAGTGTTTAGGTATACACCTTACGGAAATGTCAATAAGACTCTTCATTTTATTCTTGATGGAAAAGACTTAGGCACTGTTGAAACTCAGTCTTCCGGTAGAATTATGTCTTATAATATTCCTAAACAGGAACATGGCAGCCATTTACTCAAAGTATATATGACTGCGACAATTAACAATAAAGAAATAACCTCAAATACTGTTTGTAAGGATATTATTTGTGTTGATCCTACAAATAGAACTCCTATTATTGGATGTGCTCAACAGGAATTTACAGCACAACAGTACCAGGCAACAAGTATTAAATATGTTGTATATGATCCTGATCACAATCCAGCCTCTGTAAAACTATCAATTGATGGTAAAGTACAGAGCACTCTTTCTGTAAATCGTTCTGCTCAAATCTGGAGTTATAAGTCATCCACTGAAGGAAAACATAACCTGACCATCTCATGTCGTAAAGTGACTAAGATTTTATCAGTTAATATCACTAAACTTGATATTGATGTTGAACCAATCACAGCTAACTTAGCATTTGATTTTAACCCTGTTGGAAAATCCAATGGAGATACCGACAGACTCTGGACCGATAAAAATAACTCTGCTATTACTCTTTCAGTATCAGATAACTTTGACTGGGATAATGGTGGATACCAAATTGATGCTTCTGGAAATCAGTATTTCTGTGTAAAAGCTGGAACAACTGCTCAGATTAATTATAATCTCTTCGGAAAAGACCCGAAACAGACTGGTTCTGAATTCAAATTTGTATTTAAGACTCAGAATGTTCGTAATGCTTCTGCTACTTTCTTATCATGTATTGATGGTACTGAAGGCTCTGACGTAGGTATTAAAATGGATGTTCATGAAGCATACGTGAACACTTCTACTGACAGCTTATATTTTCCATATAGCGAAGAGGATATTATTGAATTTGAATATAATATCAATACAATTGATACAAAAGACACATCTGCAACTTCTATCATTATGACTTATGAAGACGGAGTTGGAGGAAGACCTCTTATTTATGATAATTCTCATAGACTGCACCAGTATTCTCCTGCCCCAATTTCTATTGGTTCTCCGGATTGTGATGTGTTGATTTATAGAATGAAAGCTTATTCTGCTTCTCTCACAGATTCTGACATTCTTGCTAACTTTATTGCAGATGCCAGAGATTCAGATGAAATGATTGCAAGATATAATAGAAACCAGATCTACAATGACAATAATGCTCTTACTCCAGATTCTGTAGCTAATGCTTGCCCGAATTTAAGAATTATAAAAATTGAAGCCCCTCACTTTACAAATGATAAGAAGGATTTTGTTAAAAATACTTCTATGGAATGTATTTATAAGAATGGGGATCCTAAATTAGATAACTGGAAATTTATTAACTGTTTCCACGCCGGACAGGGAACTACAAGTAATGAATATGGTTTTGCTGCCAGAAATATTGATGTTATTTGTTGTGCGGATGGTGTACATCAGATCAATAGTAAGATTCCTCTTGATCCTAACTATAAGACAGAGTTAGTTCTTGGTGATGGCACAAAATATGAGGACGGAACTGGTAAGATTAGTCTTACAAGAAACTCTGTTCCAAATAATTGGTGGAATTTTAAAGTAAATGTAGCATCTTCAAATATGGCAACTAATGCATTAGGACAGAAGAGATTCAACGACTTTTTACCATATGAAAGTCCTGCGGTACGTAGAGATCCTAAAGTTAAGAACTCTATGGAATTTGTCAACTGTGTAATCTTTATTAAAGAATCTGATCCTGATATTACTACTCATAGAGAATTTCAGGATACAGACTGGCACTTCTACTCTCTCGGTAATATGGGAGATTCAAAGAAGACTGATATTACAAGAGCTTATGATCCAGAGGATATGAAAGAATTCTGTATTGAAATCAGTGACAATACTCTTCCAAACTCTGCATTCCAGACCGGTATAATAAACCAAGATGGAACTATGAAATATCCTATCAGTAAAGCTGAATGGAAAACTGGTAATACAGCATATGATGCTCTGTATAATAACTGGGATGGATCATTTGAATTCAGATATGATTGTTGTGGCGATTCTAAGGATGGTTCTGCTCTTACTTCTGATGAAGCAAAAAAGAAAATACGTACAGATAACAAACAGATTTGGAGAGACTTCTATGAGTTTGTAATTACGTCTAGTGATAAAGAATTTAAAGATGGCTTGAAAGATTGGTGTATTCAGGATGCAATGCTCTATTTCTATTTAGTTACACTCAGATATAGTATGATTGACAATAGAGCCAAGAATGTTTTCCCGCATTGGGCAAAACATTATATCACTCAGGAAGAAGCTACAACTATGGGTGATAAAGCTAAATATTATACTATAGATGATGATGCGGCTGCTCTGCATAATGGTTATAGATTTGATCTATGGGCATATGATATGGACACTCAGCTTGGTATTAATAATTCAGGTGAGCTGTCATTTCCATATGGTAAGGAAGATACTGACTATAAAGAAGAAGGAAATCCTTCATCTGGTTATGTTTTCAATGCTGCTGAATCTGTATTGTGGTGCAGAATACGTGATGTATTTACACAAGAATTAAGAAATATGTATCAGTCTGTAGACTCTAACTGTTGGTCTGATTCTCATTTAATTAATGAGTATGAGGCTTGGCAGAGCCAGTTCCCAGAAGAACTTTGGAGAATCCACTATGAAAGATTATATCTGAGAACATATCGTGCTGGAACAGTAAGATTCCTTAATGAGATGATGAATGGACGTGAAAAATATCATCTCAGACAATGGGAACGTGACCAGCATATTTATATGGGAACGAAATTCTTACATACAGATGTAAAGTCTGATCAGATCATGTTCAGATGTAATACACCTAAGAAAGTTGTAGTCAAACCAGATTACACACTGAGAATTATTCCTTATTCTGACATGTATATTTCTGTACTTTATGGTAACTCTCCAGAAACCACTCAGGTACGTGCAAAAGCCGGACAAGAATATGAAATTACTACTAATCTAACAAACATGGATGATACAGCTATTCTTATCTATGCTGCATCAAGAATTGAGGCACTAAATGACCTCTCTGCTTGTTATATTCATGATAATGATTTTTCCAAGGCTTCTAAGCTGAAAACTCTTATCATTGGTAATAATACAGCTGGATATCAGAATACTTTTATGACATCTCTTAATATGGGTAATAATACTCTTCTTGAGACTTTGGATATTCGTAATTGTCCAAATCTTACAGGATCTGTTAACTTGTCTGCATGTGAAAATCTTATTAATCTTTATGCTGATGGAACTATTGTAACATCTGTATTATTTGCTAATCATGGTAAGATTGCTCATGCTTATCTCCCATCTTCTATCAACACTCTTACACTCAAGAACCTCAAAGACTTAACTGATCTTAAGGTTGCAGGATACGATAATTTACAGACATTTGTATGTCAGAATTCTATCGTAGATGCTCTTGCTATCTTAAATGCTGCTATTAATACTCTTCGTACCGTAACAATTACTGGTATCTCATGGAATCTTGATGATACTACGCTTCTTCTGAAATTATCAAAGCTTACTGGTATTGATGATAATGGAGCTACTACAGAGCAGTCTGTTCTTACTGGATCTGTTCATGTTCCTGTAGTCAGACAGCAGGAATATAAAGAATTTGTTGGTTCTGAAGATGAACCTGGAATCTGGACAGACCTTGTTCTTACTTACGATTCAATCATTACTCAATTCAAAGTTACATTTATAAATGATGATGAAAGTAATACTATCCTTGATATCCAGTACGTAGATAAAGGTGGAAACGCTGTTGATCCTACTACAAGAGAAGTTAATCCGATTCCTATTCCTACAAAGAAAAGCACAATTAAGCTTGATTATACCTTCAAAGGATGGGAAGGTTCAATGACAGGAATCTTTGCTGACAGAACTATTACTGCTGTATATGACAGTAAAATTCGTGAATATACTGTAAAATATGTTTCTAAAGGATTATCTCTTCAAGAATCTACTGCCCAGTATGGTTCTTATGTAAAATATACAGGTGATACTCCTGTATATACTGCTGAGGAATCTGCTTATAAGTACAATCTGTTTAAAGGATGGGATAAGTCAGGATTTGTCGATGGAAATAAAACGATCAATGCAGTATATGAAACCTGCGAATATGTAGATGGATATTTTGATGGTAAGGATCTGGCCAATATGACACAGGTTGAGCTTTATACTCTTATGAAAATGGGACTTGAAGCAAAATCATTATCATTAAAAGATACATTAGATTTCAAACTTGGTGTTGATTATAGCTATGGCGACATTGAAGAGCATGAAGTTATTTCAACTGCGACTAAATTTGATGGAACAAACTATATTGACACCGGATTAAAGATCATGGAAAAAGACAGAGACTTTACGATTGCTATTGACTTTGAATTTGATTCAGGAAATAGTGTAAACTCCACTCTTGCTCAGTGTTTTCAGGGTGATGGTTCAAATGGATTCAGACTTTGGTATTCTCAGGAACCTCGTTTCTCATGGAATACTGATAGTATAACTCCATCTGCTGGAACAAATCGAGAGATTATTGTATTCCGTCATGAAGCTGGAAGTCAGAAGCTTTATGTATACAATTCAAACATGACTGGGAAAGAAGTGTCTTCTACTACTCTGAATGCGATCAGGATTCCAGAGCATAGTTCCACTCTCGTATTTGGATGTTCTAAAGCTGACGACGGAGCATATGAAAACTTTGCAAAAGGCACTATACATTGGGCTAAAGTATGGTACGCAGATCTTGGTGAAGAACAATGTATGGATATTGCTGCATGGATCCACGAAATAATCCCTATGGAAGTGGCTAAGTTTAAAGGATATTATCTGTCTGACGTTGCTTCAAAGAGAGCTAACATTACATTTGTTGCTTCAAACCTGTTAGGTACTGAAAAGCCTTATAATAATAAGAGCACAAATGCAGGTGGATGGGCTGAATCTTCTCTGAACACATGGCTGAATACACGTTTGCTTAAAGCTATTTCTCCTTTATGGAAAGCTCTGATCAAACCTGTAAAAGTATACTCTTCTATTGGTAATAAATCAAATGATACATCCGTATCTAATTGCAGATTCTATGTTCCATCTCTGTACGAAATTGATCCTACTGCTACTTCTGAACCATATATTTCTGAAACAAATGCTCCTATTGCTTATTTCACAGATGATGATACCAGAAAGAAAGCAAATTCTTCTACTCCTACGGAGTATAAATCTTACTGGACCAGATCTCCAAATGCTACAGTTGCAAACTGGCTGTATACAGTCAATGAAGCCGGTGGAACATATGGGTTCTCTTATCCAGGACAGAATTCTGGAATCTTACTTATGTTCTCAATTTCAAGTGAGGGGTAACCATTCCCATATTATAAGGAGGATATCACATGTATTATAAAGTAATCAAAAATGATGAAGTCGTAGATGTCCTTAATCATATCCTGTATATCAAATATCAGGAGAAACATAGTCTGTTGCTTCTATGTGATATCACAGAAGCACAGGCTATTTTAAGTTCAGACGGAAAATATGGATGGCACATTGAAGGTCTCTATAATTTTCCGCCTGATAATGACATCTATGCAATAAAAGAAATTTCAAAATATGAATATGACAAATTGAAGAGGTGATCACAGCATGGCGTTAATTCCAACCTGGTATTCTGCATCAACTAAGCAAATTGCAGAAAAGGCTTTACAAAGAGGGGTGCTAAAATACCCAGGACTTTGTTACATCCAAGACAGTAAGAGTATAGCATGGGTGACCATCGACAACACATTAGAATATGTCAAAGGTGACAAACAGATTACGGATGTAAAATACATTGGCTCAAATCTTATGTTCTTCACCGGAGATAAATTACTCTTCTCTTATGATGTCTCTATGACAGATGAGGATAGAGATCATATTATTGAAGAAGTCAAGAAAACAATCGGATTGGATAATTATGTTAAGTCCTCTGAACTCTCTACACTTCTGGATAATATTATTGGTAACCTTGAAGACAAGTCTACTGTCGTAGAATATATTAATAGCTTGTCTTATAACAAATTATCTGATGTGCCTATTACAAATCTTATAGGTACTCTTGTTGTCCCAGTAAAGATATCATCACTCGATGATGGTATTTATAAAGTAAAAGGCCAATCTATCATTGGCGGAAACAATACTACTGTTCAATCTTCTGCAGACGATGTTCTGTATCTTGTATCTCATGACGCTGATACTTCCAGCACAACAATCACAAAAATGCAAGGAAAATCTATTACATTATACTTCATTCAGCAGGATGGTGAATATACGACTGATCGTTATATCACTGAAAACTGGATCAATGAGCAGAATTTTGCAAGTGCTGATTCTGTAAAAGAATATGTTTCAAATATCATTGAAGAAACTGTTCTGGATGTTTTAGACGAACATATTGACGCTGCTTTAGAAAGAAAACTTGGTGGTATTGATTCTAAAGATTTAACAAATATATTTCAAGGAGGAAATTAATTATGGCAAAATTACAGTTCGCTACACTTTCTAATCTTCAGGAGTTCTTAAATCTGCATAACGTACAGATTGACACAAAAATCAGTGAAGCTGTTAAAAGCTCAATTAAAACAGTATCCCAGTCAGAAGACGGATACACACTTTATTTCTATACAAAAACTGCTCCCGTAACCATTGATGAAGCAGCATTTACTATTACTATTCCACAGCCAACAGGCAAAGCAGATAAGGTAAAAGGAGCTATCTCCGGACATCTTGCAGGTCTTGATGCTAATGGTAATCTTGTAGATTCTGGAAAGGCGGCTACAGATTTCGATGCAGCCGGAGCTGCTAACACAGCAAAAACAGAAGTAATGTCTTATGTTGGTACTATTCCTACTGGTGCTAAAGCTAAAGATGTAGTTTCTTATATTAAAGAAGCTGTAAAGACAGGCACATATGATGATTCTGCTCTGAAATCAAGTGTTGCAGCTAATACCGCAGCAATCAGTACTCTTAATGGAACCGGGGCTGGATCCGTAAAGAAAGCTGTTTCTGATGCAGTTGCTCAGATTGTTAACGGCGCCCCAGAAGCATATGACACACTGAAGGAAATCTCTGATTGGATTTCTTCTCATGCATCTGATGCAGCAGGAATGAATAGTCAGATTACTACCAATAAAGAGGATATCTCTAAGCTGAAAACACTTATCGGTACTCTCCCAAACACAGCAACATCTAAAGATATCGTAAGTTATATTGCTGAATATGTTTCTAAGGCTCTTGCAGATTCTGACCTTTCTCAGTATGCGAAAGCTGAAGATCTGACAGCCGCTGTAGGAAGAATTGATGCTATTGAAAAGAAATTACCTACATTAGAAGCTGCTGATAAAAAGAATGCTGGAGATATTACTGCTGTTAAAGGCAGAATGGATACTGCCGAAGGTAAGATTACTGCTCTTGAAAAAGATCTTGCCGCTGAAAAACCGAAGATTGCTAAGAACACATCTGATATCACCGCTCTTAAGGGGCTTGTTGGAGATGGATACGAAGCAATTCCAAGTGCGTCTATCAAAGGTTTATTTAGTGCGTAAAGTAAGGGGTTACTCCCCTTGCTTTAATTAAAGCGAAGGGATGTGCAGATAATGAAAGAACAATTTCTTAATTTACAAGGTCTTACTGAGCTTGTTGATTATATTAAAAAATATATAGCTGATCAGCAAGAAGTCATCCCTTATGCATCTTATACATTGTTTCCAACAATTGGTAAAACAAATGCAATTTATGTGGACACAACCACAAATGCAATCTATAGATGGGATGATAATAATATCAAATATTATGCATTGGCATTTGATCCTGAAAAGGAATTCATCATGCAATGCGGTAGCTCGAAAGGATGATGTGAATGGCTACACAGACATTGAATACTCGTATTGCCCTTAAATCGGACACAACCGCTAATTGGGCGAAATCTACGCTTGTTCTATTAAAAGGTGAACAAGCGATTGAAATTACAGAATCTGGCGCTTACAAAATTAAAATTGGTGATGGGGTTAAAACATTTGCTGAATTGCCATATGCGACTATGACACCAGAAGAAATCTCTGCACTGATTGGTGATGGTTCAGTACAGAACGTAACTCTTGCTTCCGGTACTAACAACGGTACATTAAAACTGACTGTAGATGGAACAACTACAGATAATATTGCGGTAAAAGGATTAGGAAGTGCTGCATATACAAATACTTCTGCTTATGCAACTGCCGCACAGGGTGCTCTTGCTACAAACGCAGTCCGTAAAGTAGTTTCTGGCACTGCGAACGGTACAATCTCTGTAACAACAGGAACTGGAGCAGCAACAGATATAGCAGTAAAAGGATTGGGATCTGCTGCATATAAAGGAGCTGGAGCTTCACAGGGACAAGTTCCTGTAAATGGAGCCGCTCTTGGAACGACAGCCAATGTTCCTGTAGTAACAAATACTTCCGGACAGTTAGTTCCGCATGCCTCTGGTGCTCTTGGTTCTGCCGCATTTAAAGGTGCCGAGACATTTGCAACAGCTGCACAAGGTGCTAAAGCAGATAAATCAGTTCAGTCTGTATCTATTACTTCTGGAACTAATAACGGCACAATTAAATTAACTGTTAACGGCAATGCTACTGACAATATTGCTGTTAAAGGGCTAGGTTCTGCTGCTTACACAGCTTCAGGTGCCTATGCTACATCCGCTCAGGGTGCAAAAGCAGACGCGGCTATGCCAAAAGCCGGTGGTACATTCACAGGTACAGTAACGCTTGCAGCCGATCCAACTGATGCTTTACAGCCAACAACAAAACAGTATGTAGATGCCAAAATTTCAAGTTCTATTGCTGCTTCTGATGCAATGGTGTTTAAAGGAACACTTGGAACTAATGGTACTGCTACTGCTCTTCCTACATCTTCTGTTGTAATAGGCGATACATATAAAGTAATTACTCAGGTTTCTGTAGCTGCTGATAATTCTTATACAGGAGCTGCTGTGACAGCTAAGGTCGGTGACTTAGTAGTCGCTATGTCAAAGGATCCAAAATGGATTGTTGTACCATCTGGTGATGAAATCGTTACTACTGTTAAGTATTCCACTACAACACAGAATCTTACAACAAGTGCTAAGTCTGGAGAAATTACAGTAGGTGAAGCTGCTACAAAACAGGTAGATTCTTCTATCGCAGCTGCTTCTACTTCTACTAAGCTTCCAACTTCAAAAGCTGTTGCCGCTTTTGTTGAAGGAAAAGGTTACAAAACAACTGACCAGAAAGTAAAGAATACTCTTAATACTACTGCAAAGGCTTATGTAACTGGTACTACAAGTGCAGCAACTGGTATTGGAGAACAGGTATTTGATACAGGTGTATATCTTGATACAACTGCTGGAAAACTTGTTGCTACTACTTTTGCAGGTGCTCTTCAGGGTAACGCAACGACTGCTACTTCTGCGGCTGCTTGTACAGGTAATGCTGCTTCTGCAACAAAACTTGCAGCATCAAGAAATTTCTCTCTTACTGGAGGTGCCGTTGCTGATGCTGTAGCATTTAACGGTGGAGGAAATGTTGCTCTTAGTGTTAAAAGTTTAAATACTGATTATTTAACTAATGGAGCCAATACTCTTATTTTAAATTGTGGGACATCTGTTTAAATGAAAGTGGCCTCTTTTATGAGGCTGCTTTACTAAATATGAAAATTATAGATTATATCTATTTAAATAAAAATTAAAAAAGGGAGGTGCACAATGGGAGAACAAAATCTCAATATACGAATCAAACATAAATATGATACGGAAGCTAATTGGAATAAAAATAATCCTGTTCTTTTAAGTGGAGAAATAGCAATTACAAGTGATAAATTCGGTAAACATAAAGTGGGAGATGGTACGCATAAATGGTCAGAACTCTCTTATGTAAAAGCTGATCTTACAAAAAGCGATGTAATAAGCGCTCTTGGCTATACGCCTCCTTCAAGTGACACTTGGCGAGGTATTCAGGATAATCTAATAAGCAGCTCTACAACTGAGTCTCTATCTGCTGCACAGGGTAAAATATTAAAAGAGTTAGTTGACGGGAAAGCTCCGTCTTCACATACGCATACTAAAAGTGAAGTCGGATTAGGCAACGTTGACAATACTGCTGATGCCACAAAAAGTGTTAAATATGCTATTTCTGCAGGTAGCGCATCATCTGCCGCTGCTCTTACTTCTAATGCTGGATCATCAACTCAGCCAGTATATTTCTCAGGTGGTAAACCAGTAGCTTGTTCATATACACTTGGTAAGTCAGTGCCTGCAGATGCATTATTTACCGATCATACTTATGGAAACATGAAGGGTGCTACTTCTTCTTCTGCCGGAAGTGCTGGTCTTGTTCCTGCACCTAATATAGGAGAACAATTAAAGTTTCTTCGTGCAGATGGTGCATGGGTAATCCCTACAAATACGACATATTCTGTAGGTACATCAAGTTACTTAGGAATAACTAAGCTTTATACTGAAACTGGGTCGGCTACAGATGGTACCATGACTCAAAATGCTATTACAACTGCTCTAAATGGGAAATCTCCTACCTCTCATACGCACAATTATGCAGGAAGTTCTAGTTCTGGTGGTGCTGCAAACTCCGCAAATAAACTAGCAACTGCTAGAACCGTATCTGGTGGAACTGACATCACGCTAAGTTTTAACTATGATGGTAGTGGTAACTCCTCTGCAAATATCGGATTTTATAGTTCGTCTGCGAGTGTAGGCGACAAAAACAATTATCCATTCCATCGATTCGCAAAACTGGATACTATTGCTGCAAGCTATTCAGATAAATCAACCACATTCTTTATCTCACAGGATTATAGTGGTGGTGGCTTCGGTATTGTACGAATTGTATTACGTACGAATAACAGCAGCTTAGCATCGACAGTTGAAGTAAAATGGCTGGTTCGTTGTGGCTTAAGTGCGGATAGCGTACAAGTCGGAATTTACAATGTTTTTGGAAAGACTTACGCAGATGCCTTCTTTAAAACAGGAGGATCGTATGCTGGAACTTGTTTCCGTACACTTGCAAGTGGTGCGCGTGGTGGTATCAGCAGAACTTGGGTGCTGGTCAATTCTTCAGAAGTAAGTGGAACCTCTGCAACAGATGCAAAAACATCTACCGAGTGTTATGCTACTATTGCAGCAGCTGGTACCGCACTTCATAAACAAGCATATAGTAGTATCGTTTCTGGTACTGATAGCGGTACTGCATCTTATGCGAATAGTGCTGGCAGTGCAAATTCTGTTGCTTGGGGTAATGTTACAGGTAAGCCATCTACATTCGCACCATCATCTCATACGCACAATTATGCAGGAAGTTCTAGTTCTGGTGGTGCTGCAAACTCCGCAAATAAACTAGCAACTGCTAGA
>NZ_CAXSTD010000008.1:0-28643 GCF_964240315.1 Blautia sp. Marseille-P2398 | reverse complement strand
TAGTGCTGGCAGTGCAAATTCTGTTGCTTGGGGTAATGTTACAGGTAAGCCATCTACATTCGCACCATCATCTCATACTCATAACTATGCAGGATCCTCTTCTGCTGGCGGTGCTGCAGATTCTGCTATTAAGTTAAATACATCAAGAAATATCACTATTGGAAACTCAACAAAATCATTTGATGGAACTACAAATCTTAGTTGGTCATTAAATGAAATTGGTATACCTACTAAAAGTGACATAGCTGCTTGTGCTGTGATGTATGGTGGAACTACTCTCTCGTCATCTGCTACTGTAACAGATTCTGCTGCTCAATATAAAGTAATTTCAAGATCTACTGGTTCAACAGGAGATATCTTTACAAAATCTGTAACTCTCCCAAAAGGATTATATAGTGTTATGATCCGAATGAAAGTTTCTACAATCTCTTCTAGTTCTAACGTTTTCAAATTAACGATTATCGATGGTTCAACAACGACAACTAAATATATTAAACCAAATATGTTTAAAGCTGAAGACAGCTATACCACTCTCGGAACTGCTGTGGAAAATACTTCTGGAACACTTAAAATAACTTTAAACGTTTATAGTGCTTTATCAAATCAGACAGTTTGCGTAGATTACTTAGCTATTGCTCCTACAATGGTTGGAGTTACATCAATTGCGTAAGGAGGTGTGGATATATGGCTGATACAATAGTAACTGCTGAAAAATTAAACGAAATAAAAACAAAGCTGAATAATGAATTAAAGAATAGAAGAACTTATACCTATCATGGAATAAATGTAAATCAGTATCAAGGTTCCGCCTGGGACTTTACTGCTGTACCAGGTCGAGAAATAACTAATGACCAATTACATAAATTAATTGATCCTATGCTACAGATAAATGATTTTATGCAAGATAATACTTTAATTGGTGACAAACCCACTACTATACCAGATTTGACTACTGTAGAAAAATTTGTAGATAATCTTACAACTAAAGGTCAGACAAGTTCTGATTCTGGATGTCGTGGATCATGTGCTGGATTATGCTATGGTGCTTGTTATTCTGGATGCACAGGATGTAGTTCTTGTAGTGGTAATTGTTATACATCATGTGGAGATGGATGTCAAGGATGCACTGGTGGTTGTAATACTTCTTGCACTTGGTGTAGTGGCTGCACCGGTGGTTGCGAAGGAGGATGTAGTACTGGATGTGAAAGTACTTGCTCTTCTGGATGCGAGAATGGATGTTCTGGATGTTTAGGATGTTCCAATTGTACTTCTAATTGCAGTGGATCTTGTGGTGGTTCTTCATGTACTGGCTGTGGTAGTGGTTGTACAGGACAATGTGGTGCGAGTTCTACTGGTGGTTCTTGTAAAAATAACTGTTCCTCTGGATGCACTGCTTCATGTGGACAATGTTCTGGATGTTCAGGTGGTTGTATGGGAAGTTGTAGTTCTTGTAGTTCTTGTTCTGGTGGATGTTCTGGAAATTGTGATGGTTGTAGCGGCTGTTCATCTGGCTGTACTGATTCTTGTGGAGGATGCACCGGATGTCTAACTGGATGCAACTCTGGCTGTTCTGGTTGTACTGATTCTTGCGACGGTTGTCAATCAGGATGCGCATCTGCCTGCCAAGGCTGTTCTGGTTCCTGTTCTGCTGGATGTTCTGGCTGTGGATCTTGTGACGCTTCGTGCTCATCAAACTGTTCTTCTACTTGCGGCGCCACATGCTCAGGAACTTGTTTTGGAGTAGCTAAGTCTTCATGATTTGGCTGCTTTTTAGATTAAATGAATAAACGGAGGAAATTTATATGAGAAATTTAAAAATTGATATTGCTGAAGATACTGTAAGTAAAATTCAAAGGATTCATTCTGAAACAGAAGCTAGAATGTTACTGTTAAATAGATTAATGGAAACGCATAAAGACGATGCAAGTTTTATTGACTCTGCTCTTTTTAAAAAATATCATGAGGAATATGTAACTATGTCCACTGCTTTCGATGAAGCAAAACATGTGTTAGAAGCTGACTATATTCCTAAATATTTACAGGACCATCAGCTTAACTGGAATCTGGATTATGCAACTTGTCAGCTTAATGTTGACATCTTATGTGATTGTGACATTCCAGAATTAAATTAAGGAGTACTATATATGGTATCACGTAATTATAGAAAAGGAATGCAGTTTACCGACACTATTGCTCACTTATATCCTGAGTTAACCGAAAGAGCAAAAGATGCTGGGTATAAAAGACCTTTAACACAGAGTTTGACGTTCCAAGTAACTGACGATTGTAATCTTGCATGTACTTATTGTTATCAGACTTGCAAAGGGAAACGTCGAATGTCATTTGAAACAGCAAAAAAAGCTGTAGATATGTTACTTACTGGAGATAAGGGAATGTCTGAATACATCAACCCTATTTCTTCTCCAGGAGTGATTATTGAGTTTATCGGTGGCGAACCATTCCTTGAAGTTGAATTGATTCAGCAAATCTATGAATATTTTCTTGATCGTGCAATAGAGCTTAATCATCCGTGGGCAACTTTACATAGAATCTCTATTTGTTCTAATGGAGTTTTATATTTTGATCCCAAAGTACAGGAATTTTTAAATAAGTATAAATACAACCTCAGTTTTTCAGTAACTGTTGATGGCAATAAAGAATTGCATGATGCATGTAGAGTGTTTCCTGACGGGAGACCAAGTTATGATCTTGCCGTGGCTGCTGCTAAAGACTGGATGGATAAAGGTGGAGTTATGGGAAGTAAGATTACTATTGCCCCAGGTAATGTTATGCATTTATATGAAGCTCTCACTCATATGGTTGAACTTGGGTATGACGATATAAATGCAAACTGTGTATATGAAAAAGGATGGACTACAACTCATGCAGTAGTTTTGTATGCAGAAATGAAACGAGTTGCTGATTATTTCTTAGACACTAACTTGAATTTCTTAGATGGTAGCTTTAGATGTTCTCTGTACGAAAATAATTTCTTCCATCCGAAGGAGTCTACTGATCTACAAAATTGGTGTGGTGGAAATGGAGTCATGTTATCTGTCGATCCTGATGGAGTTTTTTATCCTTGCATCAGATATATGGAATCTTCTCTTAATGGCGAGCAGGAACCATACTCTATTGGTAATGTAGATGATGGAATCTGTGCTCATGATTGTGAGAAATGTCGTGTAGTCGCACTGAAGAAAGTTGATCGTAGAACTCAAAGTACAGATGAATGTTTTAACTGTCATATCGCTGAAGGATGTAGTTGGTGTACAGCTTATAACTATCAAGTATTTGGAACCCCAGATGCAAGAGCAACATTCATTTGTGTTATGCATAAAGCTCGTGCTCTCGGTAATATCTACTTCTGGAATAAATATTACAGAAAACATAATATGTCCACAAGAATGAAAATGCATATTCCTGATGAATGGGCTTTGGAAATCATAAGCCAGTCTGAACTGGATATGCTAAAAGAACTATCAAAGGAGGATGCTTAAATGAAGCTTATTTTAAAAGACAAACAGGAAATTGAAATTTCCAATACAAATATTAACTATAACACTAATTTAAGTGAAGATGAGCGTAGAAGTATTACTTTTGTTTTAGATGAGCCAACTCTTACTACAGAAAATCTCATTAAAATGCTCACAAGAGAAAATCTTGAACATATAGAAATTAATTCTGCTGCAAAAACAATTGAGAAAGAAAATTTAAAGCTTATTACTGTATCTGAAAATCTCACAGATGATCATTATAGAATTGAAATAAGACTTTCAACTAATTAATCGAGAGGGCTAACTACCCTCTCTTTTTATGTTATGTTTTGACATTTCTTTTAATGACTTTATGTCATTATCTTTAATTCAATTCAAAAGGAGGCTTGATATTATGCCAGAAATCAAAGGTATTGATGTTTCCAGATGGAATGGAAAAATCGACTGGAAAACCGTTGCTAATTATGGAATGGGCTTCGCTATCCTACGAATCACAGAAAAAGGAAATATTATTGATAGCACATTCGAACCTAATTATAAAGGCTGTATTGAGAATAAAATTCCTGTTGGAGTCTATAAATACAGCTATGCTACTACTATTGCTCAGATTAAAAATGAAGCAAATGTAGTTATTAAAACATTGAATAAAAGAAAACTGGATTATCCAGTGTTTCTTGATATAGAAGATAAATGTCAGGAGAATTTATCTGACAATTTAATGATGAAAATGATCGAAGCGTTTAGAGCTATTATTGTCAAAGCTGGATATAAATTTGGTATTTACTGTGGTTATTCTTGGTATCAGTATCAACTACCAGAAGGTGCTAAAAAGTATGATTGTTGGGTTGCCCGATATCCTAATAATGATACCGGTGAATTACAGGAAAGATTAAGAGTTCCTGCTTCTACTGGTGTTATTGGATGGCAATATTCTAGTAAGGCAACCATTCCTGGTATTCCAACAAAAACCGATCGAAGTGTATTCTATAAAGACTATTCTAAATCTTCTACTACTTCTACAAACTCTCTCAAACCAACAACTACACAAGGAAGTGATACTATGAATAAAGATAAAGCTATTGATGCTCTTATTGCTTGCGCTGAAAATGAGGTTGGATATTTAGAGAAGAAATCTAATTCTCAGCTTGATGATAAAACTGCAAATGCAGGTTACAATAACTACACTAAATACTGGAGAGACGTATATCCTCAGTATCAGGCACAGGCTTGGTGTGCAGCGTTTGTGAGTTGGTGCATGATGAAAACATTCGGTCTTGATGTAGCTAAAAAACTCCTTAAACATTGGCCTTATGTATACTGTCCTACTCTTGGAAATCTCTTTACAAAGTATGCAAATCCACAGCGAGGAGACATTGTGATCTTCTATCGTAACGGTACTTTTGCACATACAGGAATTGTCACAAAAGTTGAAGGTGATAAGTTTTATACTATTGAAGGGAATACTTCAGCTGGCTCTACTGTTGTTCCAAATGGTGGAGGAGTTTTTGCTAAATCTTATTACAATTCTAATCTTCCAGGCACTAAATTCTGTCGTCCAGACTATTCTATTGTCACATCTATTTTAACATCTACTGCACCTGTACAGCCATCTTATACTGCATGGGTAGGTTCTTGTACAGCTAATGGAACAGATGTATTCTCAGACGCTACAGGAGTTTCTAAGCTAAGTACATATCCTAAACTTAATGCAGGTAATCTTGTAGACATCATCGGTGAATCTGGCACAAGATATCAGGTTCGTATCGCTGCAAAATATATAGGGTATGTAGAAAAATCTAACATTAAAAATCCTAATACTCCTGCTGCAACAACTACAAAGAAATATCCTTTTGTAGGAAAGGTAACTGCAAGTAAATTGAATGTTCGTAAAAAGGCTGGCACAAAGCATCCATTACTATTAGAGTATCCGCAGTTAAATAAAGACGATCTTGTTAATGTCCTCGGAGTTACAAAAGATACTAAAGGTGACGGATGGTACAAAGTATCAATTACTAAAAATGAATATGTTGGCTATGTATCAGCCAAATATATTACTAAGGCATAAGGAGGTACATCATGGGTATTGAACAGATACAGAAAATCCATGAGTTTGGTGAGATCAATGTGATCATATCTTTACTTCTTTGTGCAATGCTTGCTATAGCTTTAAAAGCTGGATGGGAGAAACTTCTTGATACTCTTGGTCTCGAAACAAAAGCATCTCTACAGAAAAAAGCTTTAGAGAAGAGGTTGTCTGATATGGAACAGAAAATTGCTGATTTTGAGCAGTCTCAGCATAATTATCATGATCAGTCCATTAATATCAGAGATAAACTCGAAGATAATCAGAAAGTCTTACAGGATGGCATTAATGAACTGAAGACGCTTCTCATCAATAAAGAAATTGATGATATAAGAACAACTATTTTAGAATTCTCTAATACTGTTATGAACGACAGAGACTATAATAAAGAACAATACGAACATATTATTGATTTGTATGATAAATATGAAAAAATTCTTGAGCAGAACGGAATGACCAATGGTCGTGTTACTGCCTCAATGGAGTTCGTATTAAAGAACTATCAAGATTTAATGGACAATGGTTTTAAAAAATAATCCTTGCATTTATATGTAGGGATTATTTTTTATGGGGAAGGCTATATGGAAAATAAATTTTTATCACCTGAAATAAATCAAAAAATTTATGATTATTGTAAAAATACGATTACTGATTCACTGAAATTTTACTTATATATACATATTGTCCCAAAAGAAATAAATTCATATGGACATGATAAGTATTATGTAGGAATTACTTCAAGACATCCTAAAATACGATGGATGAACGGACTTGGATATAAGACACAAATGTTTTATAGAGCAATTGAAAAGTATGGTTGGAGTAATATTGAACATAAAATTATTGCCTCAGACTTAAGTCAAACCGAAGCTGAAGAATTAGAAAAAGAAATTATTTTATATTTAAAATCTAATCAACCAGAATATGGGTATAATATTGCTTCTGGTGGAATGTTTGTTGGTGGACATTGTGTAAAAATTGCTCAATATGACTTAGATGGAAATTTTATTAAATCATATCCCAGCATAGGAAACGCTGCATTAGAAATAAATCAAAATAAAGAGAGTGGTGGAATACGTTGGGCACTATCTCAAGAAGGCCGTACATGGAAGGGATTTATGTGGAGAGAATATGAAGAAGATCCTATACCAAAAATAGAACCATATATACCTTATGATTGTCGTACTCCTATCTTACAATATGATTTATATGGTAACTTTATCAAAGAGTGGGATAGCCTGAAAGAAGCATCTGATTATTATAAAACTTATTGTATATCAAATGCATGCAGGCAGCTGGCTCCTACCGCTGTTGGGTTCCAATGGAAGTATAAAAACGACGACAGAATTATAAAAGATATTCATAATAGCACTAATAAGAAAACAATTTATGTATATACATTAGATGGTCAATTTATTAATCAGTATGAAAGTATTTCTGATGCAGTTAGAAAATTAAATATACCAATTAATCGTTCATATTTGGATGTGTCTAATTGTTATGCTGATATTCGGAAAAATTCTTCACATGGATATAGATGGTGCGATACATATTATGATAAATTACCACCACTATTACAACGTGGGAAACCTATTATTCAACTTAACAATAATAAGCAAATTATAAATATATTTAATAACATGAATATGGCAACTAATGAAACATCAGAAAGCCGATCAACAATTACAAACAGTTCAAACAAAGATAGATTAACCAAACGTGGATATTATTGGAAATTTGCATCTGATATATCATCAGATAATCTAAATTTTATTAATGAAGATATTAAAGAAAAATATTATGAAATGACCGCATAAAATTTTATGGGTAGTCAAGCATTATACTTGGCTACCCATTTTTTTACTTTGATTCTTTATCAAGCATATTCCGAACGTCTTCTACAGAAAGTCCTTTTTCTCGAAGTAATTTGGCAAGATCTTTCATAGACTGTTCTTCTTTTACGGCTGCTTCTTTCTTCTCTGCTGCAACAAGATCTTTAGAAAGATTCTTTTTCTGCACTCTCAAGCCTTTGATATCTTCTGTAAGCTTAGTAATTTGTTCTTCTATAGATGTAATTTGTGCCTTAATTTCTTCTGATGTAAGCTCTACTTTTCTTACTCTTGCCATTTTTTAACTACCTCTTTTCGATTTAATAAGGGTGAAATAAGGGTGAAGTTTTTAAGAAGTGCTTGTTTTATAAGGCTCTAAGTCGGTTGTTCATGGGTACCGGAAACCACTGCTCTATCCACTGAGCTACAGGCGCGTATCTTGAAAATCTGATTTTCAAAGGATTTATATAATTTATTTAATACAAGGTCTATATTATCATAATTACCGAAAAAAGTAAAGTTTTTTATTTTGTTACAAAAGATGCATTATTTTGTTACAAGTCAAAAATTATGGGCAGTCATGCATTGTGCTGACTGCCCGATTTTATTTACATTTTCAGATCGTCGAATTTTAATCGGATGATCACCAGGGTGATCGCCATAAGAATGATTCCTGCCGGAAGTGCGATCCATGCTGTCTGTACAAATCCTGCGATAATATAAGTCAGGAAAGATACTGCTGCTGCAACCATTGCATAGGGAAGCTGTGTGCTGACATGATTTACATGTTCACACTGTGCACCTGCTGATGCCATGATGGTTGTATCGGAAATCGGTGAACAGTGATCTCCACATACAGCACCTGCCATACATGCAGAAATAGAGATGATCATCAGTTCATGATTTGTTCCTGAGAATACATTAACAACAATCGGGATCAGGATACCAAAGGTTCCCCATGAAGTACCTGTCGCAAATGCGATAACAGCCCCGATCACAAAGATAATTGCAGGAAGGAAATTCATCAGCCCGCCTGCAGAGCTTTTAACAATTGCAGATACAAATACAGATGCACCAAGGCTGTCTGTCATGGCCTTCAATGTCCAGGCAAAAGTAAGGATCAGGATCGCAGGTACCATTGCCTTGAATCCGTCCGGAATACACGCCATACAGTCTCTGAAATTCATAACACGACGTATCAGATATAAAACAATCGTGATAACCAGTCCGAAGAAGCTTCCAAGCACCAGTCCCACAGATGCATCACTCTGTGAAAATGCAGTTACAAAGTCAGTTCCGCTAAAGAAACCACCTGTATAGATCATACCGATTACGCAGCATATTACAAGGCTTACGATCGGGATCAGAAGATCGATCACCTTGCCACGCGGATTACTTTTCTCATCTTCAGCCGCGTTTGCATAAGGACGTGCAGGTGTTGTGTAGATATCGCCTTTTAAAGCATTTGTCTCATGAACACCCATTGTTCCGAATTCTACTTTCATAAGAACCATTGCCACCATCATGAAGATCGTAAGCAGTGCGTAGAAGTTATAGGGAATTGCATGTACAAACAGGGTAATTCCATCCTCTCCTTCTACAAATCCGCTGACTGCCGCAGCCCATGAAGAAATCGGTGCAATGATACATACCGGTGCTGCTGTGGCATCGATCAGGTACGCCAGCTTTGCGCGGGACACATTGTGCTTATCTGTCACAGGACGCATAACGCTTCCTACTGTCAGACAGTTAAAATAATCGTCAATAAAGATCAGTACACCAAGAATGATGGTTGAGAGTTCCGCACCAACTCTGCTTTTAATCCTCTTACCGGCCCAGCGTCCGAATGCTGCGGAACCGCCTGCCCTGTTCATCAGGCATACCATGGTTCCCAGAATAACAAGGAAGATCAGGATACCCATATTATAAGAATCTGTCAGAACGCTGATCATTCCGCCTTCAAAAATATGAAGGATTGTTCCTTCGAAATTAAAATTAGAGTAGAACAGTGCACCAACCAGTATTCCTACAAACAGTGAACTGTATACTTCTTTGGTGATCAGTGCCAGTGCAATGGCAACAAGCGGCGGAACCAACGACCAGAATGTGCCGTAAAATTTCGCAGATGCAGCCACCTCTTCCTCTGCTGCAAGTACAGTCAGCGGACTTGCCAGTATCAGCAGCATCAGTGCTGAAAGGCAGAACGAAAGTCTTTTTATGTTACTTTTCATTTCTTTTCTCCTTCTCTTGTAAGATATATGATATTTCGATCATAGCACGCCTCTTAATTAATGCATTTGAAACAGCTTGGCAGAATTTCACGCTCTGATGAGCCGGATCAATATGCATTATTTACGAGGATTGCTATAATCAAATCTGTAAATGTAGCAGGATTCCGTCTGTGCAATCAGTTCACAACCACACTCTGTCAGAAAATCATGGTCAACCAGCCCGATCTGTGTTACTACGAAATCTGTCTTTGATTTCTTCAACGCAGCCTGAAACCCTTCTTTATCTTCATAGATATGATAATCGATCACATCCAGCAATGCTTTCTGTCTTTTATAGAAACTGCTGTTCTCATCATAGTTTCCCGCCACTGTACTGCCTGATCTGTAGATACTTGCATTTCTACTTATTACAGTGGCGATCCCCGCATCATACTGTCGCACAATGCTGTTAAGACTGCCGTCAAAAACAACCCTTGGAAAATCATTCTCCTGGTTCTGGTGGATCACGTCGCAGACTGCACGCAGATCATTGGGCACCTTATAAATATTCTCTGCCATTGCAAAATTGGTCACTACCCCGTCCAGCGGATTTCCCAAGATCACAAAACCTGTCAGCACAGCTGCAGCCATAAGAACTTTTATCCAGGTCTTTCTAAAAGCGGTCACAAGTCTGACTCCATAGTAGGCAACCGCCGGGATCACAGGAAGAATCCAGATAAACCGGTAATATTCATTCTCAAACTTCACCTTTGCGATAAGATATTTTACAACCAGCGGATTATATACTGTCAGCAGCAGAAATACTGTATAGCCGACAAATATCCCGGACTTTCTTTTTCTCCCCAGGACCAGTGTGCAGATCAGTCCTACAGCAAACAGAAGAGGATACCAGCAGGAACCCCAGTACAGCCTCATACATGCATCAACAAAGCGCAGTCCCAGTTCCTGAATTGTTACACCTGCCATTTTTTTCTCCTTTCTGTATTATGATGCAGCCAGCGTCAGCAGACCGATTCTGCATGCAAAAAATACAGTTGCATATAATGCCGACGGAAGCATACACACTGCACAATATACCAGCCCTGAAAATCTCTTATTCATAACTGCCGCCGGAGCCATTCCCGCTGCGATCACGATCGGAAAGATGATAGCAGAACCGGAAAATGTCAGCGCACTGACCGCTGTGACAAACAATATGATCCAGACATTCCTGCTGTTTTTCTCCTGCAGATACCAGACGGCACACATGAGAACTGCAGGGATAGCAATATTGGCAAGGATGGCTTTTCCCTCGTAGCTTCTGGTAAAGAAAAAAGTTCCGGAGGAATAAATCGTACCGCAAAACAGCTGTAAAACACAGACAAAAACAAGCATCAAATCTGCTTTCTTCCTGTTTCCGTCAAACAGTCTCTTACCGATCTGATAAATGATCAGATTGGCAGTCACTACATTCATACATGACATTACCTGCTTTGCCTGCACAATGGGATGGATTCCCAGAAGTCTGCACCAAACTGCATTATGCATCGGATATGCGGAAAAAACATATCTGGCCTGAAATGCCTTCTGGATCGCTCCGTTAAAGGGATTATATCTGCCAAGAGTATCTGTGTATACAGAAGTACTCACTGTACCTACATAATACGCCGCATCTACTGTTGTATCCTCGTAAAAGATCACAATCAGACACTGCAGCAATACTATGGCACCTGCAAGGATAATCATCACAGAGTGATTTTTCCATATTTCAGAAATGCTTCCAAAAATTCCACTGCATGTTTCCGTTTGTCCGGCACGTATTCTCCGTTGTTTTTTTATTGTGCAGATCACAGCTGCGCAGATAACCAGAGCCATGATTCCTGCCCATATATAAGCCGCAGCTGTCAGGGATACCCATTTCAGCGTCATTGGTACGATCACCAGTTCAAACACTGCAAAGTAAACCAGATATCCCAGTATGAAAGTCAGGGAACAATCCCCTTTTACTTTCAATATCCGGACCAGAACAATGCCTGCTGCATAAAAAACTATAAACTCCAGGGCAAAACCTGCACAGGCAAGGCATAATTCTCTCATTCTTCCACCTTTGTCCCTGACCGGATGGATTCGCGGTTTTTCAAAATCTCCATGGCAATCTTCTCAGGAGTCATCGGAAGCTCTGTCAGACGCACACCTGTTGCATTATAAATTGCCTCAGCCAGTGCCGGACATGGAGTATCAATTACAAGCTCACCAATGGATTTGGCACCAAAAGGACCGCTCTTTTCGTAACTGCACTCGAAATCCACGCGGATATTTCCGATATCCTGTCTGGTTGGGATCTTATACTGCATAAAAGAGTTGTTGCGGATCTTACCTTTATCTGTATATTGTACATCTTCCCAGAGAGCCATGCCAATTCCCTGTGCAATACCGCCCTCCGTCTGTACACGTGCAAGATTCGGATTGATCGGTGTACCGCAGTCAACAACCGCCACATAATCCAGAACATCCACACTGCCTGTCTCTGTATCCACCTCTACTTCTGCCATACCTACCATAAACGGCGGCGGCGAGATCGGTGAAGAATGCTGTTTCACAACCTGAAGCTCGATATTGTTAAAGAAAGTGCTCTTTAATGCAATATCTTCCAATGAAACTTTCTTCTGGGCATTTTCAGAACTGATGGCATCCATATCAACACTATAGCCCTCTTCTGCATCTGTCATATGACCTGCGGCATTTCCGTCTGCCCCATCGCTTATCTCAAGTGTCTCATCATAGAATACACAGGATCCGTCAAAATCAACTTTTCCCTCATCTACTTCCATCATCTCTGCGCCAAGCTTACAGATTTTTTTCTTCAGCTCCTCACAGGCCTTCATAACCGCTACACCGGTGGTATAGGTTGTAGCGGAAGCATAGGAACCGGAATCATAAGGAGAAATATCCGTATCCACACTGAATACTACTATGTTATCCATAGGCGTATTCAGACAGTCAGCCGCAATCTGCGCCATAACGGTATCACAGCCTGTTCCCATATCCGTACATCCAAGTGCCAGTGTATAAGAACCATCTTCATTCAGCTTAATATCTGCGCCGCCTACGTCAACTCCTGCAATAGAGGATCCCTGCATAGCCATGGCAACACCGACTCCGCGGACCTTTCCATTTCCCATATCCCTGCATGGATATTTGGAATCCCAGTCCATCATCTCTTTGGCGCGCGCCATACAGCGGTCCATGGAACAGCTCTGTGCATAAGGAACATCCGGATATCCCGGAAGAGGACCGCCCTCTACAGGCATATTCATTTCTTTTACCTTAACAGGATCCATTCCCATCTTATGTGCCAGCTCATTTACTGCAGATTCCACTGCAAAAATACCCTGGGTTGCACCATA
The DNA here is from genome assembly GCF_964240315.1 of Blautia sp. Marseille-P2398. Taxonomy (NCBI): domain Bacteria; kingdom Bacillati; phylum Bacillota; class Clostridia; order Lachnospirales; family Lachnospiraceae; genus Blautia; species Blautia sp. Marseille-P2398. The sequence goes on along the minus strand of NZ_CAXSTD010000008.1, from coordinate 15,617 downwards.
ACCACGATAGGCACCTGCAGCCTGCACATTTGTATAGACAACATCAAAAGCAAACCTGTGGGCTTCTGTATGTCTGTAAAGAGCGATTGATTTATGACCGCTGAGTCCTACTGTTGTAGAACTGTGTTCTCCGTATGCCCCAGTGTTGGACAAAGTATAAAGATCAATTGCCTTGATGATACCATTTTCATCTGCACCTGCACGTACTGTGATCTCCATCTCATGGCGCGGTGAAGAGCAGATCATGGACTCATATCTGGAAAAGATCATCTTGGACGGGCGGCCTGTTTTCCAGGTCACGATCGCCGGATAGATCTCACTGACAGAGGTCTGCTTTGCACCAAAGCCGCCACCGATCCTTGGCTTGATCACACGTACTTTGGAAGCAGGAATGTCCAGTGCCCTTCCAACGATCCTTCGCACATGGAATGGGATCTGTGTTGAGGACAGAACGATCAGTCTGCCGAAATGATCCATATAGCAGGCTGTGCGGAAAGTCTCCATCATAGTCTGCTGGTTTGCTCTTGTATGATAAGTGCGCTCTACAGTATATTTACACTTTGCCAGAACTTCATCTACATTTCCATGTTCTTCCACTGCAGATGCACATAAGTTTCTTTTGTTGTCTCCGCCAAGAGGAATTTTCAGCTTCCAGTCATCCTCCGGATGGACCAGGATCGGATTATCTTTTGCCTTGTGGATATCCAGAACCGGTGTCTCCACGCGGTAATCTACGCGGATTCTCTTCAATGCTTTATCTACCGCCTCTTCTGTCTCACCCGCAACAATGGCAACTGCATCTCCCACAAAACGTACATGACGGTCAAGGATCAATCTGTCATCCGGACTCATCTCCGGTGCAGTCTGGCCGGCAAGGGTAAAACGTTTCTGAGGCACATCTTTATAGGTAAGGATACATGCAATTCCGGCCACCTTCTCGGCAGTACCTGTTTTAATATCTTCCACCCAGGCGTTGGCGTGGGGACTTCTCAGTATCTTCACGATCAGGCAGTCCCTTGGTGCCAGATCATCTGTATAGACAGGCTTTCCGGTTACCAGTGACATTGCATCTGTTTTACGTACAGGTTGATTTACATATTTCATCTTTATGCTTCCTCCTGTGCTTTCTTATATTTCAGGAACTTCAGGATACTCCTTGTCTGGGAAACAAAACCGGAACATCTGCACAGATTTCCCGCAAGATATTCTTTGATCTGCTCCTCTGTGGGATCTTTGATCTCGTTGAGCATCGCAAATACATTCATGATAAATCCCGGATTGCAGAAACCGCACTGTTCCGCACCTTCATTCGCCAGAAAGCTTCCAAACTCCTGCGCTTCTCTCTGCATTCCTTCCAATGTAACGATTTTCTTTCCCTCAATGCGTGCTGCAAGTGTACTGCAGGAAAGCACCGGACGACCGTCCATAAGAACTGTGCAAAGACCACAGTTCGCAGTTTCGCAGCCTCTTTTCACGCTGAAACAGCCCTGTTTTCTTAAGAAATCGATCAGCAGTGTATCCGGGGAGATCTCTGCGTGGCGGTTCACTCCGTTAAGCCAGAAATTAATATTCATTTTTCATCCCTCCTACTGCTTCCCAGGCTCTTCTTGTCAGTACTTTTACAAGAAGGGTTCTGTACTCCTTTGATCCTCGCATATTGCCTGCAGTAGGAACGTTCTCTGCCGCATATTCTGCAAAGGCTTCGATTGCCTCTTCCTTCTGCTTTTTTGTCATGTTCCGGAAATTCTTCAGGATCTGCTTCTTATCTTCCACGATCATGGCACGTGCAGGTCTGGCACCTATCACAGTCCTTGCCTCATTTCCGATCACAGAAGCTGCACAGGTCAGCACCGGGAAATCTGTTTTTATGTTTCTCTGACTTAAGTAACAGGTAAGAAGTGGCTCTTTTCGCACGATGATATTTACAAGGATGTCATTGTCCTTCTTCATATTTACAAATTCAGTCAGTGGAATACGGCCTGCATCATATAATTCTACCCATGTATCCATTCCCAGGAACATGGTCAGAACATCTGAGAAACCATATCTTCCATAAATGCTTCCTCCCACAGTGGCACAGTTTCTGAACTGTACGCCTACAATGTGGCAAAGGCTTTCTTTCATAGCTCCATGTGTGTAGGTATTCAGAGCTTCATTTGTCTCCAGGTCATGAAGCGGAGTCATACATCCGATGACAAATTCGTCATCATTCTCCGAAATCGCATCCAGCCCCAGACCGGAAAGATCAATCGCTGTGGATATTGCTCTGTTGCCCATTTTCATCCAGACCATTCCCCCAAGAATACGGGCTGTTTTCTTCTGGTTCAGTTCATAAGCTTCCGCCAGACTGTTTACCTTTACATAGCTTTTGATTTTCAGCATTATGTATCGTATCCCTTTCTTACATACTTTTCATATCTCTTGTAATATTTTGACTCGGATCTGTCGTCAGACAGCCAATTTAATATAATACCATAACTTAGAGAAAAAATCTATAAATATCCTCTATTTCATAAATAAATTTTTCACTTTACCGGCGTCTTCTGACTCGGCAGTAATCCTGGTCAGGCGGACAATATCATCCGCTTTGCTGCTTGCTGTAAATATTACTCTAATTCTAGCATATGACAGCCAAAAGTGTCTATTGATAAAACTATCCAAAAAAACACTTTTCAAAATATTATCGGATTAACTGTATCATTTGTTTCATTGCGAATCGTTTTTGTGCACTGTACCCAAATATTTTCGTAATATATTTGGTTTTTTATATATTTTACTGGATTTTTTCAAGTATCAATGTTATAATGTTCACAAATAAAAGACTTATCACTGTTAATTGCAGATAACAGGTACAATTTGCGAATATCCGCCTGAATCTATATCGTTCAATAACAGAGATGTCATAAAGGAGGGTTTGATTATGAGTAAACGCGTGATTACAATAAACAGGATGCTCGGCAGTAATGGCCGCCTGATCGGTAAAGCTCTGGCAGAAGAGCTTGGATTTGCTTTTTATGACAAAGAGCTGATCGATATTGCAGCTCAGAAAGAGAATATTCCTTTTGATCTGCTTGCCAAGGTTGATGAGAAACGTGGTAGCCAGTGGCGTTTTCCCATTGACCATGAACTTCAGATGGACAGCGATTTTCACTTTGTTCCCATGAATGATGTGCTCTTTGATCTTCAGCGAAAGATTATTCTGGATGCTGCTGAGAAAGAAGATTGTGTGATCGTTGGCCGATGCGCCAATCACATCCTCGACAATAAATGCCTGAGCGTATTTATCCATGCACCATTTGAGTATCGTGTACAGACTGTCATCGAGCGTACGGGACGGGAAGAAAAAAGTGCACAGAAGTTGGTTAAGAAAGTGGATAAAGAACGGCGTACTTATTATGAGTACTTTACAGATAAGAAATGGAAAGATATTTCCCAGTATCATCTGGCATTTGACAGCAGTAAATTTGAGCAGGATAAAATTATACAGATGATAAAGATGGCATTGTAAAATCAAACAGGGTTCCAGATTCAAAAGTCTTATCATGCAGGCACGAACGACTTTTTGAACCTAGTACATCGTTTCGTAAATAACTATACCAATCGCGTAGGATGCGGATTCGAGTGTGCTGGTATAAAAACGCAGGCGTAGCGGGCTACGCTGAGGCTTTTAGACCTGTGCAATCGGATTCGCAGACAAGTGAGTGGTATAGTTATTTCGAAAACGATGTACTAGAGTGTGTCTGAAAAATCATTCCCGCAATCTGCACGCCCCACTTTGTGGGATATTTCACCCGAATTCAGTTGCCGTAGCCCACTACGGCGCCATCATCCGGGCAAAATATCCCACAAATTGTGACGCACATCTTGCAGAAAGCCTTTTTCAGACACGCTCTGGGACCCTGATATCATATTATTTATTTTCTCCCAGAATATACTGCTTCAGGAAATCATAAATCTGATTCTCTGTTGGAGGACATCCCTTTACGTTATGTTCAAATTTACAGGTGCATGCACCTACACCCAGTTTTCCTGTTTTTCCGCGGTATCCCTGGCCGATGCAGATTTTCGTGTCCAGTTTCTCGAAAAGGCCGTCATTTTTAAGCATTTCCAGAGCCGGGATGAGATAACCATAGCAGGCACTGCAGGATTCTACTTCTTCTACTGCATCCTGAAGCTCTACCACTTTTCTTGATTTCGGAAGTTCTTTGCGGGCATTTTCCTCACAGTATATGATGCGGGAATTTTTCAGATCAGTACTTCCAACCCCAAGCTTCTCTGCCAGTTCAATATACGGTACATCTTTCGTTGTATAATGCATGATTTGACATACATAAGAATCGATCAGTACCGGATCCGTCCCCGCCCAGATACGGTTCATCACTACCGGATTTCCGCCATCCTCGAAATCCAGATCCCCGCAAATGTTATCAACCACGACAAAATCCTGATGGAGCCCCGCATTCAGATGTGCAATCGGTTCATGCAGTCCCATCGCATGAAAATGACGCTTCTCTGTATTGGGGATCAATCCTTTCATATTTTTCAATGCACATGTGATCTTTGTCTGACAATGGCCTTTCAATACCGGAACATTGATCAGAAAATCAATATTTGCCGCACGTTCACAGACATTCAGTTTCATCCCCCTGCAATCTCTTTCAATCCCCTTGTCTTTCTGCATATCCCAAAAAGGCACCTGATATTTTTCCGTTAGTTCACGATATCCGCATACTTCGTATGCTTCTGTGGTCTTATCTCCCACCCAGGAGCCTTCCAGAATGGCAATATTTCCATATCCGTTTTCCTGCAGATACTCAATAATTCCCGCCACAATTTCCGGATGTGTGGTAGCTCCCCATGAAGCCTCGGAAGGTGATACAAGATTAGGCTTGATACCAATCTGCATCTTTTTATCTGAAATTACAGACGCCAGGCCGCACTGTGCCAGCAGTTCCTTTGTCATTTCTTTGTAATTGGTTCCGCTCTTTATATAGATTTCATTTTTGTTCATTACAAGATTATCCTTTACACTTTACATTCGAATATTTTTCTGCTGATTTTTGCATATCTTTTTTGTATTTCCCCCCGGAAGTTTTCTTCTGAACCGATCAGCTTTTCTGAGGTGAAAATGTTCTCCGCATCAGCCTGCATGCCACTGTACTTGTGAGCAATGCCACCAGAAATCCTGCCAGAACATCCCCCGGATAATGTACGCCCAGATAGAGTCTGGAAAAAGCAATCATTCCGGCCAGAACAACAGGTAAAATTCCCCATTTCCCGGGCAGCATCCGCAGACAGACCAGTGCAACGGCAAAGGAAGCGCAGGTATGGCCGGATGGAAATGAATAGTCTTTCGGTCTGGTAATCAGCGGAATGATCTGTGTATAAGTATCAAAAGGTCTTGGACGGGCTACTGCATTTTTTATCAGCAGATTTGTGATCAGAAACCCTGACAGCAGCGAGAGTGCCGCTGTCACTCCTGTTTTGCGTGTTTTCCCGAAACAGATCAGAAGCACACATAATACGATCCAGAACCATCCTCCGTTTCCAAGGAAGGTGACTGCTCTCCAGAACGGAGTCAGGGCATCCACCCTTAAATGTTCCTGGATCCACAGTAAAATATTCATATCTAATTGCTGTAATGTCGCCATAAACTTCTCCCATTATATTTTTTATCAGTCACAGTATGTATTCCTCTCAAAATACATACGAATTATATCAGTCCGACTTCTTTTGTGCAAGGTATTATAAGCAAAGTTGATTTGTTTAAGGGCTCAAAAGTCAAAATAACGTAGAAATCAGTCAAAATACCGATAGCGTTTTTCTGCCGGAAGGATTATGCTGAAAGCAGACTTATAAAACTGCCTGATCGGGCAAATACTTATTACGGGGGTAAATATGATAAACACATTATCGGCCGGTAAGGATAATTTTTACCGGCAGATGCTTAAACTGACGATTCCGATCATTATCCAGAATCTGCTCAGTGCAGCGGTTAACTCCGCAGATGTAATTATGCTTAATTATGTGGGACAGTCTGCGATTTCTGCGGTGTCTCTGGCTGCCAATTACTCCAATATCCTGTTTATGGTATATTATGGACTTGGTACAGGCGCATCTCTTCTGTGTGCGCAGTATTTCGGAAAAAATAATATGCAGGCTATTCATGCGATCGAGGGAATTGCCCTCCGCTTTTCCATCATAATCTCGGGAATCGTAGCACTGATCGCATTTACTGCTTCTCAGCTTATGATGAAGATTTTTACTTCTGATCAGGAACTGATCTCTATCGGTTCTTCTTATCTGAGGATTATGGGAATTACATATCTCTGCTGGGGAATTACAGAGATTTATCTGGCGATTTTGCGCAGTATCGGACGTGTAACGATCAGTATGGCATTGAATATGCTGGCTTTTATATTGAATATTATCCTGAATGCTACTTTTATCTTCGGGCTTTTCGGCGCACCGAAGCTGGGGGCTACAGGTGTTGCCATTGCAACTGCTGCTTCCAGACTGATCGAACTGGCAGCATGCGTGATCGTTTCTTTCCTGAGCAAAGATGTTAAATTGAACCTGACCTTTATGTTTATCCGCAGTAAGGTGCTGTTTGGCGACTTCGTCCGGCTGTCACTTCCCGCTCTTGGAAATGACATTTCCTGGAGTGTTGCTTTCTCCATGTACTCTGTGATCCTGGGACATCTCGGAACAGATGCCGTTGCAGCCAACTCTCTGGTTACGGTTGTCCGCAATATCGGTTCTGTGTTCTGCTTTGCAATTGCCAGTGCGGGAACGATTCTTCTTGGAAACGTAATGGGAAAAGGGGATCTGGAGAAATCGAAGGTGTATGCTTCCAGAATGCTGAAGATGACCATTATAGCCGGTGCCATTGGCGGTGTGATCGTATTTGCCATCACGCCTCTGGTCCTGAGATTTGCATCCTTAAGTGACGGGGCAATGCATTATTTGAAGTACATGCTGCTTATCAATACCTATTATATTATGGGTTCTGCGGTAAACACAGCCCTGATCGCCGGGGTATTCCGCGCAGGCGGTGATACGAAGTTCGGACTGATCTGCGATACCATTGATATGTGGGTATATGCGGTACCTCTGGGATTTTTTGCGGCCTTTGTCCTGAAGCTTCCGGTATTGTGGGTTTACTTCCTGCTCTGTACAGATGAGTTTGTGAAATGGCCATGGGTATTCCATCATTACCGCCAGGGGAAATGGGCACAGAATATTACAAGGGAGGATCTGTTTGAGCAGAAAGCTTCCTGAGATATCATCCATATCCGCCGCAGTGTGGTTCTATCATAAATAAGCAAAACAGCAGGTCTGTTCATTCTATGAACAATCCTGCTGTTTTTATGTCTGCAGATTTTCTTTCCGGATCCCTGCAGACATCCATTTTCGGTTTATAAAAAATGCTTACAGATTATAATGTATTCAGGTCGATTCTGTAATCGTCAGAGCCCTGTCCGTCTACTGTGTAGTAAGCGGCTTTCTGCTCAACATTTACATAAACGCTGATTTCTTTTCCTTCGATGCCTTTGTCTTTGATGTCTTTTTTGATTGCTTCCTCGATGGAGCTCATTGTAACTGCAAAACCAGGTAATTCGATAGTTGTTTCTGCGAATTTTTTGATGTCGATATTTTTAGCCACTTCTTTTACTGCTTTCTTTACAGTTTCTTTTGCTTCTTCTACAACCGGAGCCTTCGCAATATCAGCTGCAGCGTCTTTTGCTTCTTCAATTACTTCTGAAGCCTTTACAGTTGTTTTCTCAACTGTCTCTTTGACTGCTTCTGTAGCCTTTGTTGTTGCTTCTTTAATAGTTTCCTTTGCTCTTGAAGTTGTTCTTTTTCTCATAATAATCTCCTATTCCAACTGATTGGTCTAGAGCGTGTCGCTCTAACAGTTTCCTGTGTAACCGTACCACAAATTCCAGACAATGTCAAATTTTTATCAAATTTTGTCCTACTCGACATTTTTTAAGGCTTCATCCATAGGAACCTTCTTCACTCTCCGAAATTCCAGCAAAGCAACGATTCCGTATGTAATGATTCCTGCTGCAAACATCTGCACATAGATCATCGGGTCGATCCAGAGCGTAATCCAGCCGGAAATGCTTGACAGCATCATCTCCCTGAACAGAACCTTCATAACCGCCGTTTCTATTGGAAGACTGACAAGCAGACAGAGCACTACTACCATTGAAGTAGACAGAATGTACAGCCTGCTGATCTCGCCATTTGTATAGCCCAGGATTTTTACCATTGAGATAGACTGGGCATTTTTTTCGATAATGATCTTGGAAAGAAGATAGATCAGTACCATATAGATCACAATAGCAAATCCATTTACCATTCCCATCATACTTCCCATAGATACATCCAGCTGTCTGGAAATCTTGGTCAGTGCATCCAGGTCCACCACTGACCCAATATATTTGTCTTTGATATCTGTAATCCTGGTATCAGAAAAATAGCCGCTGTAATAATCTTCTCCCAGATCAAAGGTTTCGTTCAGCTGAGTTCTGGTCATAAATACACACAGGCCTGCCGTATAATCATAAATTCCTGTTACCTTAAAAGAATACTGTTCCTTTTCATACTTTTCCTTCAGGGTAATGGTATCTCCGGGATGAATCCCATATTTGTCCGCATAAGCACTGGAAATATAGATTCCTTTATCAAGATCAGCCTTTACATATCTGCTGTCCGGCTCGATTCCATACAAAAGAACCTCCTCGCTCTTATACTTTCCGGGAAGAGTATTTAAAGAATATGCTGAAAACTCTTCTGCATCTTCATTCTTTGTTTCCGCAGACATATAGAATTCCAGTATAGAAAACAGACTGTCAAATTTGTTTCCACTGGCTGCACTTACCGGAACCTGAAGCATATACTGATATTTTGCCAGCATATTATTCTGGATTTCCACCTGATAATGAGATAAGGCCGAAGGAAGGAGTAATCCAAACATCAACAGCAGGTTGGCAAAGATAATCCCGATAAACAGTACCAGATAATTGCTCATATTCTGAAAGATCACACGAAGGCGAAATCTGGAAAAGATTTTTATAACAGGGCTTAAATAAATTGCTTTTTTCTTCTTTCTGCCAGAAAGATCCCTGCGCAGGAATTTCAGCGGGGAAAGACGCAATTTGTGTCGGAGAACTCCATAATTCACCACCAGCATAATGATCACCGGAACTACTGTTGTAAGCAGAAAAGCTTCTGCGCTCCATACGGTCACATAGGTAGGCAGGCTATAGCTGCCATAATACATTCCTGCACATACATTTTTAAATACTGTATATCCCAGAATATTTCCCACCAGGGCTCCCACCAGTGTAACAAGGACAGGCAGTGCCATATAGTGCCGGATCAGTTCTCTCCTGGTATAGCCGGAAGCTCTGAGTGTGCCGATCACCCCTGATTCCCTGCGAATCGTATTACTGATGGTAATTCCGAATACGAAAGCCATAATGACAATTACAATGTATAACAATATAATCATCATAGCCTTGTCACTTCCCATATCATCTCCGGTAAAGGTGATGGCCTGATTCAGATATCTGGGTACAAAAGCTTCCAGGGTAACGATTTCCCCTATATTTTCCATCAGTTCTTCTGAAACGTCCTTTTCCTCTTTTTCTGTTTTGGGCTGTTTGTCATAGATCCAGGAATAATTGTACTGGAGCTTATCCTGATCCAGGGTATCAAACTCCTCCGGTGTTACCACAGAAACTCCGAATTTCACAGAATCAAACATGGAATCATTATTATTCTGAAAAAGACAGCTGTAATCAGACAGAGCCACAAGCCCTGTAATCTTCCAGGTCTGCTTACCGCTCTGGCTCTTCAAGGTGTCTCCCACCTTCAGTTCATTATTGTCTGCATACATACGGTCAATTGCAATTTCCCCTGTTGCTTTGGGAAATTCTCCCTGCATCAGACATACTCCATTGATTTCTGTCCTGTTTTTGAAAAAGCGCATGGTACTTCCATTATCCAGAAGTTCTTCAATATAGAAATTTTCATACAGCTTTATTCCCAGATTCTGGATTTCTTCTTTCTGGCTTTTATATATCTGCTGATTGGTACGGAAATTTCCGTTTTCTATATTGTATTTGTCAAATCCATCATTATAAGCAACAATCATACTTCCGTCAGCCACCAGAAATCCGGAAACCATTCCTATGGTCAATACCATCAAAATAAAGACCACCAGATATTTTCCCAGTTCCCCCTTCAGTTCTCTGGGCAGACGTTTGCGTAAAGGATTTTTCATAAATAACTCCTTTCCTTTGTCATAGGCAAAAACCCACTGCCTTTAGGCGGTGGGAGGAGCCTTGTAAATTATTATCCAATATGCTACAATAACCGTAGCAGTTTTTAAAGAGAAAACCGTTAGATGTGCTGCTCATCAAAGACACTCTTTTGTGCATTGACAAGATATGAGGTTGCAATACAAAACTCGCGTATTGCGTAAAATCTTACCCGTAAAAGAATGTTTGCTGTATAGCATGGGAAGTTTAGTACCTGATACAGTTACAGATGAGTATATCTTGTCTGTAAAGGGCGCTGTCAACCACCCTATGATGTAGCGTCACTTTAGGTAGCAATACCTATTGGGGATAAAAGGTCGGAGGCGTAAGCCGTTACTACGACTGGGCAGTTACAAGCCCATTACCTTTAGGTGATGGGTAGTTGACCATATGCCTCCTTACCAGTCCAACTCTGCTGCCGGAATCTTATGTTCATTCAAATAATTTTTACGGATCATGCCGTCACGGAGCTTCACCACCCGGTCAGCCATATCTTTGATAGCATCGTTATGCGTTACCATGACGATGGTGTTGCCGTATTTCTGGTTTACCGTCTCGATCAGCTTCAGGATTTCCTTGGAGGTCTTATAATCCAGTGCTCCTGTAGGCTCATCGCAGAGAAGAATGTCCGGATTCTTTACAATGGCACGGCCGATAGCAGTCCTCTGCTGCTGACCGCCGGAAAGCTGGTTGGGAAGCTTTCTCTGGTGCTCATAGATTCCCAGCGTATGGAGCAGTTCATCTACATCCAGCGGCTTATCACTGAGATAGGCTCCCACCTCTATATTCTCCCGCACTGTAAGATTTGGGATCAGATTATACATCTGAAAAATATATCCCAGATGCTTACGTCTGTACAAAGACAGTTTCTTCTCCGACATATCTGCCAGACGTTCCCCGTCTATGACCAGATTTCCCTCATCCGCACTGTCAATCCCACCGATAATATTCAGAAGCGTGGACTTACCGGAACCGGACGGTCCCAGAAGCACACAAAACTCCCCTCTCTCAATGTCAAGATCCAGCCCCTTCAGCACATCCACCCGGCTGTCCCCTGCACCAAAAGACTTCTTAATACCCTGTATCTGCAGAAACATTTTTTCATTCCTCCCTCATATCCACTTTCTGTGGAGCAAATTTCTTTCATATAGCACTGCTGTTTCATAGCAGTGTTATACTTCACTAACTTTAGGTTAGTATAAACTTACTTTATTGTCAACTGATTTTCGTAGTTTCGTAAAATTTTATGGATATAAACCATATTTCTGCGCATCCCTTATGACCTTTTTTCTTATCTGTTTTTAATATCTGGCTTCCACAAATTTGGGGTAACTCATCACTACTACACTATTCGCCCCAGCATAGCCAGGGATTAACTCTTTCATTTGTATGAAACCAAGTCTGAACCGCAGAAAAAGATTGGATAGTTCCCTTTAGTATGCCCTGTCCTGTTTATAGTTTTGAATATCAAAATATATTGACTTTTCTTTTTTACCTTGTTATATTTTTTTCTGAAGTAACTGCTGTCCGGCAGTCTGAAAAACAGCAGGCTGCCGTCAAGAAAGGAATTATCCATGAACACTCTCAGAAAAATATATTGCAGGGCTTTCCAAAAGGCTTTTCACATTGCAATTCCCTTTTTACCTTACAGAAAACCCAAAATCGCAGGAAGTGTCAGAGAACTTCCCGAAATCATCATGCGCCACAAATGCACCCATGTTCTGATCATTACAGATGGCGGTATCATGACGCTTGGACTTACCAGAAGACTGGAAAAAGCTTTAAAGGAGGCCGGCATCCCCTATACCATTTATGATAAAACAGTTGCCAACCCTACTACTGTCAATGTCCGCGAAGCCCTGGAGCTTTACCATAAAGAGGGCTGTGATGCCATCATCGGTTTCGGCGGCGGTTCCAGCATGGACTGTGCCAAGGCAGTCGGTGCCTGTGCGGTTAAACCCAATCAGTCTCTGGCCCAGATGAAAGGAATCCTGAAGGTGCATAAGAAACTTCCCCTTCTCATGGCAGTTCCAACCACTGCCGGAACAGGAAGTGAGACCACTCTCGCCGCTGTTATCACAGATGCAGACACCAGATACAAATACGCAATCAACGATTTCCCGCTGATTCCCCGCTATGCAGTGCTGGATCCCAAGGTTACCTTAAGCCTGCCCCCATTTATCACCGCAACTACAGGTATGGATGCCCTGACTCACGCAGTGGAGGCATATATCGGCAATTCCACCACCATTGATACACGCAGGGATGCATTAAAAGCGGTAAAACTGATTTTTGAAAATATAGACATTGCCTATGAGCATGGCGATAATATTCAGGCAAGACGAAATATGCTCCACGCCTCCTTCTACGCAGGCTGTGCTTTTACCAAATCCTATGTAGGATATGTTCATGCAGTCGCTCACTCTCTGGGTGGACAGTACAACGTTCCCCATGGACTTGCCAATGCCATTCTGCTGCCGCTGGTACTTCGGGAATATGGCTCCTGCATTGACAAAAAGCTCCACAGACTTGCCATTGCAGCAGGACTTGCAGACAAAAATACGCCGGACCATGAAGCAACAGAGCTTTTTATCCGGGCAATTGAAGAGATGAAAGAGCGATTTGGAATCGTAAATATCGTAAAAGAAATTCAGGAAACAGATATCCCCAAGCTTGCCCATTATGCAGATAAAGAGGCCAATCCTCTGTATCCTGTGCCGAAGCTTATGGATGCCTCCGAACTGGAGAAATTTTATTACATGCTGATGTCTCTGACTTCCAAGGAAAATACCTCAGAAGCTGAGAAGTAACTGTTAATATTCTTCTATCCTGCAAAGCGTTTTTTATAAAAATATCAAAATACAGGAACCTGCAGACTCTCAATAGTTACCTGATATCTATATTATATAAGGAAATAATGTATTATGACAGAAACAGAAATTAAAGAAATCGTTCAGAAACAACGCAGCTATTTTTACACAGGTGCCACTTTACCGGTAGAAAAAAGGCTGGATGCCTTAAAAAAATTAAAGACCTGTATTCAGAAATATGAACCACTGATCAATGAAGCACTGAAACGTGACCTTGGAAAAAGTAACTTTGAATCCTATATGTGTGAAGTGGGACTTGTGCTCTCAGAACTCAGCTACATGATCCGCCATACACCTTCCTATGCAAAAGAAAAAACAGTACTGACTCCCCTTGCCCAGTTCGCTTCCAGAAGCTATAAGAAGCCATCTCCTTATGGTGTTGTCCTGGTTATGAGCCCATGGAATTATCCTTTCCTGCTCACCATTGATCCGCTGATCGATGCGATTGCAGCCGGAAATACAGTTGTACTGAAACCAAGTGCCTACTCTCCTCACACCAGCCGGGTGATTGAAACCATTATCACCGAATGTTTTGATCCCCAGTATGTGGCTGTGGTAAACGGCGGACGTGCGGAAAATAACACTCTTCTCAATGAACATTTTGACTATATTTTCTTTACAGGAAGCCAGCATGTTGGCAGGGAAGTAATGGCAAAAGCATCTGTACATCTGACCCCGGTTACCCTGGAGCTGGGCGGTAAAAGCCCCTGCATTGTAGAGAAAAATGCCAACCTGAAACTTGCAGCCAGAAGAATTGTATTTGGAAAATATCTCAACTGTGGTCAGACCTGTGTAGCACCTGATTATATTTACTGCGACAGAGAAATCAAGGATGAACTGATCCGACAGATCCAGAAACAGATCAGGAAACAGTTTGGTTCCACACCTCTGAATAATAAGAATTATGGGAAAATTATTAATGAAAAACACTTTACTCGTATCTGCAATCTGATCGATCCCAGCAAGGTAGTCTGTGGCGGTGACAACAATCCGGGAGCTCTTCAGATCGCTCCTACTGTTATGGATAATGTAACCTTCGGGGATGCAGTAATGCAGGAGGAAATCTTCGGTCCTGTGCTTCCTGTGCTGGCCTATGATTCCCTGGATGAGGCCATCGAAAAGGTCAACTCCATGGCACATCCTCTGGCACTATATATCTTCACCTCCGACAAAGAAGCTGCGGAAAAAGTTACTTCCCACTGTGGATTCGGAGGCGGATGTGTCAATGACACCATCATCCACCTGGCAACCAGTGAGATGGGATTTGGCGGCTTTGGTGAAAGCGGAATGGGTTCCTACCATGGCAAAGACGGTTTTCATACCTTCTCCCACTATAAGAGTATTGTAGACAAAAAAACATGGCTGGATCTGCCAATGAGATACCAGCCATATAGAAAAATTTATGAAAAATTATTGAGGAAGTTCCTGAAATAAGGAACTTTCTCAGGATTGATTCCCCTTATCAGCTCTGCTGACCAGTTGATTACGAATTTCCTGCATCCGGTTATCCAACTGAGCACTCTGGGTGGCACACGCCAGAAGCTCCTCCTGCAATTGCTGTGCCTGATCTGCCGGGATATCTTTTTTATAGCGAAGCTTATGTTCCAGACTTGCCCAGAAATCCATGGCAATAGTTCGAAACTGGACTTCCACATTTACCATTTTTTTGTTTTTCTGCAGAAAGATAGGCACCTGCACGATCAGATGCAGGCTTCTATAACCACTGGGTTTTGGATTTTTTATATAATCTTTTTTCTCGATCAGTACAATATCATCCTGACGCAGAAAGCTGTCTGCCAACTCATAGATATCCTCCGGAAAAGAACAGATTACCCGGACACCTGCGATATCCTTGATATTTTCTTCTATAGCAGTTAAAGACATGGGAATATTTTTTCTGCGTATTTTCCGCACAATGCTGTCATAAGATTTAATTCTGGTTTTAATACCCTCGATAGGATTTTTATCATATTCCAGGGAATACTCCTGATTCAGCACTCTGAATTTTGTCTCAATCTCCATGACAGCACACTGATAGTAAGACATCAGCAGATCAAAGGGCCTTTTATTTTTCTGGATCATTTCCAGAAATTCTTCAGACAGCAGACTCCTGCGGATCAGCTCGTCCTTTCTGGCTTCTATACGGTTTTTTCGTTCCGACATAATTTCTTCAAAATTTTTCAAATGTTCATCCCCCTCTTACGGTTTTGTATAATTACTATAGCAGTCCTCGTAAATAATGCATTTAATAGGCTCGCTATAAACTGTTCACTTTTTTCAGCAACAATAAATCAAAGACTATTATAACACAATTCCCGCAAAGAGTAACCATTTTCGTTACTGTTCACTCCGTTCCCAGCAACACGCTTCGCGATGCACAGAATTTATGCTAATCGCATAAATTCGCGCAGTA